>JAUISX010000003.1:140000-422237 GCA_030434245.1 Porphyromonadaceae bacterium W3.11 | reverse complement strand
TTCGCACCAATGAGAATGGCGAGATTGGTCTAGCCATCCACAACATCCGCAAGGAACCGAAGCTCGATTACCCATATTTGGGGTACAAATTCACTGATGATGAGAAAGCGACACTTCAGACCACGGGTAACCTTGGTAAGGTGGTGGAACTGACACCAAAGAATGGCGAACCATTCTCCGCTTATGTCTCCATTGACCCACTGACCAATGAGTTGGTCGCTCTCCGTGCCGATAGAGTCTCCATTCCGAAGGAGATTAAGGGCGTAGAGCTAACTGACCAGCAGTACAAAGACCTCGTGGAGGGCAAGGCGGTGAAAGTAGAGGGGATGCTCTCCAAGAGCAATAAACCTTTTGATGCGACCCTCCAAGTCAATGCGGAGAAGAAAGGCATCGAGTTTATCTTTGATAATACGAAGAGCTACAAACAGCGACTCGAGCAGTCGCAGGAGCAGCAACAGCCTCGTATTCCCAAGAAGCTATGTGGTTTGGAACTCAGCGATAAACAGCACCAAGCTCTCTCCAATGGTGCCACCCTCTATCTCAAGAATATGGTGGATAAGCAGGGGCAGTCATTCAATGCTTATGTCAAGCTGATGCCCGAGGAGAACCGACTACGCTTCTTCCGCTTCAATCCCGACAAGAAGCAGTCTGCCGATAAGGTGGAGGCGGTAGCCGAAGAGCACAAGACCCAAGTGGCGGTTAATAACGAGGGGAAGACCAACGAAGCGACAAAGAAGTTGGAAGAACCCCTCAAACCTAAGCAGACCCAGCCTACAGAGAAGCAGGCAGAGCAGCAAGCAGAAAAGAAGAAGGTCTCACGAGGTCGTAAACTCTAATCCCCCATAGACTATGACAACATGTATTATTGCAGAGAAGCCCTCTGTGGCTCGTGATATTGCCCGTATCGTTGGGGCAACCCAAAAGCAGAACGGCTATATCGAGGGGAATGGCTATCTCGTCACTTGGGCTATTGGTCATCTTATCACCCTTGCTATGCCCGAAGTATATGGATTTAAGGAGTACCGAGCAGACGACCTGCCGATACTCCCCAATCCACACCAGTTGGTAGTGCGACAAGTCTGCAAGGACAAGGAGTACCACGATGACCCATCAGCCCTTAAGCAACTCAAGGCAATTCGTCATTGCTTTACAGAAGCAGACCAAATCATCGTTGCCACAGATGCGGGGCGAGAGGGCGAACTTATCTTCCGCTACATCTATAGCTACCTTGGTTGCCAAAAGCCCTTCCAAAGACTTTGGATCTCCTCGCTTACAGATAAAGCTATCAATGAGGGACTTAGTCATCTAAAGCCAGGCTCTCAGTACGACAACCTCTACCTCTCCGCTAAAGCGAGGAGCGAAGCCGACTGGTGCGTAGGTATAAATGCCAGCAGAGCCATGTCTATTGCAAGGCGTGGCGGTTACTCTCTCGGGCGAGTTCAGACACCCACCTTGGCGATGATATGCTCTCGCTACCTCACGAATAGAGCGTTTCAGTCAGTGCCTTACTGGAAGCTATCCACTTCCATCAACCACCCCGACCTCACGCTCCAAGCCAACTCTCTGGAGCAATATGATAATGAAACGGCAGCCGAGAGTATGCTCGCACAGCTCCGCTCTCACGGCTCGCTTACGGTCACTAAGGTCACAAGAAAGGTGACGGAGACACCGCCACCTCTCTTGTACGACCTGACCGCACTCCAAAAGGAAGTCAATAGTCGCCACGGTTTCTCTGCCGACAAGACCTTGTCTATCGCTCAGAGCCTCTACGAGAAGAAGGTAACCACATATCCACGCACGGGTAGTCGCTATATCTCGGAGGATCTCTTTGAGGAAATCCCGAAGCTCATCGCCAAGGTGCTGAAGCAGACGCTTCCTATCCCTCTCAATCGCCAATCTGTGGACGATAGCAAGGTGACTGACCACCACGCTATCATCCCGACCGGCGAGGAGTCCCCGATGCTCTCCGCGGATGAGCAAACCATCTACACGATGATTGCCCATCGCTTTGTCGAGGCATTCCTGCCACCCTCCCAGGAGGAGCGAATGCAGGTAGAGATGACAGAGGGCATACATCATTTCATCTGGAAAGGTCAGCGATCAGTTGCCCTTGGCTGGAAGGTAGTACAACGTAAGAGGGACGATAAAAGGAAAGAGAGTGAAGAAGAAGAGTTGGATAAGCTCCCAGCTATCTTGGAGGGCGAAACTCTATCCCTACAGAGTGCCGAGCTACTGAAGCAAGCCACCAAACCAAAGCCACTCTACACAGAGGCGACCCTGCTTTCAGCAATGGAACATGCTGGTAAAGAGGTCGAGGACACGGAGAGTAAGAAAGCTCTTGCGGAATGTGGTATCGGCACACCAGCAACAAGAGCCAATATCATTGAGACCCTTATCCTTAGAGATTTCATCCGTAGGGAGAAGAAGTCTCTCATCCCTACCGACAAGGGACTTGAGGTATTTGAGTTGGTGAAAGAGATGAAGATCGCCAATGCAGAGATGACAGGCAATTGGGAGCTCTCTCTTGCTGCTATTGAAGCAGGAGCTTTAGATATTGGAGAGTTCGAGGAGGGTATCAAGGAGTACACTCGCCAAATATGTAGTGAGTTATTGGCACTGACTGTACCTACCAAGCAGTACCCAGTTTACAAGTGTCCCAAGTGTGGTAAGGAGAGCTTTGCTATTTACAATAAGGTGGCGAAGTGCAAAGATGAAGCTTGTGGCTTCAAAGTCTTTCGTGAACTCTGTGGTACTTTCCTCTCGGATAGCAATATCCAAGACCTCATCACTAAGGGCAAAACACCCACCCTCAAAGGAATGACCAGTAAGGCTGGTAAGAAATTCAATGCCCGATTAGTGCTAAAAGAGGACTTCTCCGCCGCTTTTGAGTTTGAGGTGAGAGCCAAGAAAAAGTAGGAACACCCCACGGAGATAAGCGGTATGGGCATATAAGGCAACCGAGATAGCTATCACGCATGAGCGTTTAATGCCGAAAGCATGAACCTTTGATATATATTAATTGGCTCAATTAGTATATATTAAAGTAGGTGATTAGTATATATTAAGGGTCATGCCATATAGCTATAAGGTTCAAGGGATATCCTATCAGTCGTTCATGTCTGATACCTATAGCGTTCATTCTATTGAGAAAGTATTGCTCATCTATAGTAAGATTTCGATATGGCATACAATAAGAAAAAGGTATTGCTAGAGAATAGCGAGGCAATACGAGTGATCCTTAGACTGGAAAAAGAGAGGAGACTACCGACTACTGAAGAGCGGGAGCAACTGCTCCGCTATCAAGGCTTCGGAGGGCTAAAGTGTATCCTCAGTCGCACCGACAGCGATGAGGATATCCGTTATTGGGCTATGAGCGAGCAGTCGCTCTTTGAACCGACTCGTCAGCTGAAGCAACTCATCTATCGGGATGCTCTGGATGCGAATATGGCGAAGCGGTATTGGGATAGCATTAAGTCGAGTGTCTTGACCTCCTTTTATACCGACCAGCGGATAGTAGATGCGATTGCTCAGGGGATAGAGAGCAGTGGCATTCGGCTCAATCGTGTGCTCGATCCATCGGCAGGTATGGGAGCTTTCACCACTGCCTTTGCTACTTCACCAACTACCAAGGTGTATGCCTTGGAGAAAGACCTCTTAACCGCTCGTATGATGCAAGCCCTTTACCCGATGGGCGAGGGCAATATACAAGTCTATCAGAAACCCTTTGAGCAGGTGGACGACCTTGGGGCAGAAGGAGGTGGCTTCGAACTCATCACCAGCAATATTCCCTTTGGAGACTTCTTGGTCTATGACCGAAGTTTCATCAAGAGTGATGAGGTCATTAAGCAGGCTTCTACCAAGGCAATTCATAACTATTTTTTTGTCAAAGGGCTTGATGTGCTGAAGGAGGGCGGGTTGCTCGCATTCATTACTTCGCGAGGTGTCTTGGACTCACCTAAAAATGAGCCTATTCGCAAGTATCTAATGGAGCATAGTAACCTTGTCTCTGCACTGAGACTCCCCTCTGGCATGTTTTCAGAAAATGCTGGGACAGAGGTGGGGAGCGACTTGATTATCCTACAGAAGCAGAGTAATAAGCAAGAGCTGACTCCCACGGAGAAGCTCTTTATTGAGAGCTATGCTGTGTCTAAGGGTGATGGCTTTAGTATCGCTTTTACCCACAATGCTCTTTTTGAGGGAGAAGAAGCTCGCCAGCGGATTATTGCTACAGACAAAAGAATAGGAAGCGACCCTTACGGCAAGCCCACTTGGGTTTATACCCACGAAGGCGGTGTAGAGGGGATTGCCAATGAAATTAGGGAGCAACTGACTATAGATATGGGTAAACAATTTGACCTCTCCCTCTATGAGACTGGAGTGCTAGGGCAAAAGAAAGAAGTAAAGCAAGAGGAGCAGGAGGTGGTTCAAAAAGAGGCTGAGAATGCCTACGACCTGATGCCTAAGCCACTGCAAAAGCAGATCCCTAAGCTCTATGCCACGGAGAAGATAAAGCTATTGGGGGATAAGGTCGCCTATGGTCGTTACTTTTTTCCGATGGGTGCCTACACCTCTTATATTCTAGAATATGACCCGAAGGAGGAAATCGGTTTTGGCTTGACCACTATGGGCTATGGCTGGGAGCTAGGCTATATGTCCCTTGCTGAGATGAGAGAGGTAAAGGTGAGAGGACTAGGCATTGAGCGTGACCTTTACTTTGAGCCGAAACCGCTTCATCAGATTGAGGAACTAAAGGAGTACGTCGGGGAGCAATACACACATAAGCAGGAAGTGGAGGAAGAGGTCGCTCCCGAGGGAGTGCCAGTACTCTCACTTCAAAAGCTCTATGAGAAGCAGCAGCATCAGCAGGAGGAGAGGGTTATTCGCACTGACTTTGAAGCACCGAGGGAGATGGGTGGTAAGTTGGTGTACTTTGACGATGATCATCACCCGATAGATGACCCAACGCTGTACGATGAGAGGTCTGAGGCATCCATGCTACCACTTTTTGCTCCAGAGGAATATACCCAATGGACAAAGGAGGTGGATCGGGTCAATAAGGAACTTCAGACTGAGAAGAAAGAGAAGTCAAAACAAAGTGTGGCTAAGCCTGCCTCTCCAAAAAGGAGTGCCAAGAGAGCTACTCCTAAGATGACCCAGCCATCACTCTTCTCTTTTGATGAGGAGGGGGATATTATACCCAATAAGGGTAAGCCCATTAAAGAGGTGAAGAAGGTATTTGATACATCTCCTCGACCTTTTCTCTCACTTCCCGATAGTCACCTGCGTGATGGATCCATTGTGGTTCAGAATGGTCAGGTCGGTTTCTTGTCGGGAGTAAAGAGTAGTCCTCTTTTCAATCCGATGGACTTGTCCTATGGACAGCTCTCGAAGCTAAAGGAGTATGTGGAGATAAGGGACAGCTATCACCGTCTTTATGACTATGAGGCTCACAATCGGGTGGAGGATAAGGAGGAGCGACAGAAGCTCAATCGCCTCTACGATGCTTTTGTAGCACAAAGAGGACACTTCAATGACCGCTCCAATGTGGACCTTATCAAGATGGATGCTACTGGGGTAGAGATGCTCTTCTTGGAGCGAAGCATCGATGGAAAGCTGGTTAAGGCAGATATCTTTGACCACCCTACCGCATTCTCAAATGAGGAGCTTACAGTCGTGGCAAACCCTTTGGAGGCACTCTCGGCTTCGCTCAATAAGTTTGGGGAGGTGGACTTGGGCTATATGGCTTCGCTACTCCCCGAAACAGAAGAGAGCGACCTCGTGACCGAATTAGAAGACCGTATCTTCTATAATCCCGAGGTGGGTAACTACGAGATTGCCGATAAGTACATCTCGGGCAATGTCATTGAGAAAGCGGAGCGATTGGAGTCATGGCTCTTGGAGCATCCCGACGTGGAAGAGGCGAAGCGAAGTCTTTCGGCTCTCAAAGCTGCTATTCCTACGCCTGTCCCTTTTGCCGACTTAGACTTCAACCTAGGGGAGCGATGGATCCCGAGTAAGGTCTATTCGCTCTTTGCATCGGATCTCTTTGGCACGGAGGTGGATGTCTCGTACCACGCCAATATGGATGAGTATGCTGTACAGTGTGAGCGTAAGAATGCCAATATATGGAACAAGTATGCGGTGCAGGGGGAGTTTAGGCGGTATGATGGTATCAAGCTATTGGGACATGCTCTGCAGAACACCATCCCCGAAATCAATAAGAGTAAGGAGGTGCCAGACCCAGTGTCGGGTATGATGAAGACGATTAAGGTAAGGGATGGGGAGAAGATTCAGCAAGCCAACTCCAAGATTGAGGAGATACGGCAAGGCTTTGTCGATTGGTTAGGAAGACAGCCTGAGACCTTTAAGGAACAGATGGCTGAGCGGTACAATAAGCTGTTCAATTGCTTTGTCCGTCCCGACTTTGATGGTACACATCAGACTTTTCCTCATCTTGACCTAAAAGGACTGGGTATCCCTGCACTCTATAAGAGCCAAAAGGATGCGGTCTGGATGCTGAAAACAAATGGTGGAGGTATCTGCGACCACGAGGTGGGAGCTGGCAAGACGCTCATTATGTGCGTAGCTGCTTATGAAATGAAGAGACTAGGGCTAGCTAATAAGCCAATGATTATTGGACTGAAAGCAAATGTCTTTGACATTGCAGATACCTTTCGCAAGGCATACCCCAATGCCAAGGTGCTTTATCCTGGGAAGAATGACTTTACGAAGCAGAACCGCCAACGCATCTTCAACGACATCAAGAATAATGACTGGGACTGTATCATCTTGACACACGAGCAGTTTGGAATGATACCTCAATCCTTGGAGGTGCAGGAGGCTATCCTTCAAAAAGAGTTAGACTCGGTAGAAGAAAACCTTGAGGTGCTTAGGCAACAAGGGGTGGAGGTATCTCGCAGTATGTTACGGGGGTTGGAGAAGCGAAAGGAAAACTTGGAGGTCAAACTGAAGACCATTGCTGATGACCTTACAGAGCGTAAGGATGACGCAGTGGATTTTAAGCTGATGGGTATTGACCACCTCTTTGTGGATGAGAGTCATCGCTTTAAGAATCTACTCTTTAACACCCGTCACAGTCGGGTAAGTGGCTTAGGTAATCCAGATGGTTCACAAAGAGCTCTCAATATGCTCTTTGCATTACGCACTATTCAGGAGCGGTCAGGCAAAGACTTGGGGGCTACATTCTTATCGGGTACTACTATCTCTAATAGTTTGACAGAGCTATATCTACTCTTCAAGTACCTACGCCCACAAGCATTGGAGAAACAAGGTATTAATACCTTTGATGCTTGGGCTGCCGTATTCGCCAAGAAGTCCACGGACTATGAGTTCTCAGTTACCAATGAAATCATCCAGAAGGAACGTTTTAGGACATTTATCAAGGTGCCAGAGCTTGCCTCCTTCTATGCGGAGATCTGCGACTTTCGCACAGCCAAGGACATCGGTATCGACCGACCCGAGAAGGACGAAATACTCCACAACATACCGCCCACACCCGAGCAGGAAGAGTTTATTGGCAAACTGATGGAGTTTGCCAAGACGGGTAATGCGGAACTCTTGGGGCGTGCACCGCTGAGTGAGAGTGAGGAAAAGGCAAAGATGCTCATCGCCACAGACTATGCCCGCAAAATGAGCCTTGATATGAGGATGATTTCTCAAGAATACTCAGACCACATTGACAATAAGGCTTCTCACTGCGCAAGGATGATTTGGGAGTACTATCAGAAGTTTGATAAGCAGAAGGGGACTCAGTTTGTATTTTCCGATTTAGGGACTTACAAGCCCAATGAGTGGTCGGTTTACTCAGAGATTAAGAGAAAACTGACGGAGGATTATGGTATCCCATCTTCAGAAGTGCGTTTTATCCAAGAGTGTAAGACGGAGCGAGCGAAGAAGGCAATGGTAGAAGCGATGAAGCGAGGAGAGGTTAGAGTGCTATTTGGTTCTACTGAGATGCTGGGTACTGGGGTGAATGCACAGCAAAGAGCAGTCGCAGTACATCACCTCGACACGCCTTGGCGTCCTTCCGATTTGGAACAACGCAATGGGCGTGCCGTCCGTAAGGGTAATGAAGTGGCAAAACTCTACGCAGATAACAAGGTGGATGTGATTATCTATGCTGTGGAGCGGTCGCTTGATAGCTATAAGTTCAATCTGCTACACAACAAGCAGCTCTTCATCAATCAGCTTAAGAGTAATTCGCTTGGTAGCCGAACGATAGACGAGGGAGCTATGGATGAGGATAGCGGACTAAACTTCTCAGAGTATGTGGCAGTGCTTTCTGGTAATACTGACCTCTTGGAGAAGGCAAAATTAGAGAAGAAGATTACTGCTCTAGAATCGGAGCGAAAGGCTTTTAATCGCGAGCGTGACCAGGCACTGAATACAATTGGAGAGATTGAGTTTAAGGCGAATATCCATAAGAGTAGAATTGCTCAAGCTGAGAGTGACTGGAGCAAGTACAACAGTGTGGTCCAGCGTGATGAAGCAGGACAGCCACTCAATGCAATCGTGATAAAGGGTGTAGAAGGTGTGACTGACGAGAAGCAAATTGCAGAGCGACTGCACGAGATAGCTGAGAAGGCTCGTACAGGCAATGAATATCTAGAGGTAGGGCTGGTGTATGGTTTTCCTATCCTCGTAAAATCGGAGAGCTCTGCTAAGGATGGACTGTTTGCACTGACGCAAAACCGCTTTTTCGTGAAGGGCGAGGGTAATATCTACTACACCTACAACAATGGAACTTTGGCAACCGATCCGAAGCTAGCCTGTCGCAACTTCGTCAATGCTCTAGAGCGTATCCCTAAGGTCATAGAGAGTCATCAGAAGGAACTCATCAAAGTGACTGCCTCCATCTCTACTTATCAAGAGATAGCCAATAGCTCTTGGAAGAAAGAAGACGAACTTCGCTCCCTAAAGAGCCAGGCCTCCGAGCTTGACCGCAAAATCGCACTCTCCCTCGCCACACCCTCTGACACCGATGATTCACCTGAACAGCAACTATCTAACCAAGTCAGCGAAAACCCAATGCAGTCGTCCCGAGCTTCTGAGCAACAAACTATTAAGCCACAAGAGAGCCTATCTCAAAAGCTTGACAGCGACACACTCAAGAACGCTTATCGCCCTAAGTGGCGATAGAAAGGCTTCTGTCAAACTTCACATTGGACATTTTGCAAGTATTTCCAATATCAAACTAGAGCGAATTATCAGCAACAAACAAATCCATTGCCAATAATTCGCCAGTCATATACCCACCCTCTCTATTTGACTACCTGATGCTTATTCTGATAACAGAGCTATCATCAATTATATGTGCATTTAAGGTGAGTTCTGTAGCCGTGAAGCTATTTTCGATATGATGACTTCTATAGAATCCATCACTACAGAGCAATAGGATATCACCTGAACTGAGAGGATATAGTTTAATGGATACAGCATTTCGGAATCCCCTACCACTAATGTATGAAGTAAGAAAGGTTTGTCCATCTTGTTCAACTGCATCATCTTTTGTGAGTTGAGTAATTATTCCGTCACTTTTCTGAAGGTACAATCTAACATCCCCTAGCCAAGTATAGTATAGCACTCCATTTTGGATATATATTAAAGTAAGAGCAACCCCCATTTTATATCCCAGCTCCTTACTCCTCTTAGCCAAATAGTTATCTGCATATTCTATACTTGACGTTAACAAACTGACTACTTCAATACCACTATTGCTATTAAGACTCACGTATTCATTAATAGCATTACACACGAATTCAGAACCTAATTTAGGATAGTCTAAACCACCTACCCCATCAGCTAAAAGGATGAGTTTATCTCCATTAGACAAGCTTTTATGTAGGATATAATCCCCATTCTCATCATCATAGGATTTGCTATGAGTTTCAACTAGAATTTTCATCAGCCTAGTTCTTTTTCGAATACTTGAATCATCTTTTGGAAAGCAAGAAAGACTTTCTCATATGGCAATGATCCATAGTTATCTAATATTTGTTGTATAAGTCGGCTATATTCCTCTTTTTCTATTTCATTTTGAAGGCATTGTGCATAGCGTTTAAGATGTTTTTCAGGAAGTAGTTCAACTATATCATATGCAAGCCAATATGCACCTACTATATAATCATCAAAAATATCCCAGTCATAAACTTCAGAATGAAACTGTCTATCCAGATTTGCAATGAAGTAATTGTCAATGATAAATGCCATGTCCTCTGCATCTTTACTTGTTTGAATATTTCGATCCAGCCAAGCGTTAAATTTTAGGATAAATAGACCATGAAGCGATGCTATCTTTATTTCAAAGCCATTGTCAATACTTACGGTTATGGCTTCGGACAAGACTTCTGAAAAGCCCTTAACAGACATCGCAATATTCTCTTCGGGAGGCCAGTAGATATATCCATCATCTTCTGCGACATCTCCATAAGGAACAATATCCAATTCATACGACCCATAATAGAAACGCTGAAGCATACTTGGGTCTTTTTCAAAACCATTCTCCACAAGGGTATGCGATATCTGACTGAATGCCTCCCAATCTGGAATAGCAATGGCTAAGTCTAAATCTCTTGTTCTTCTTTGAGAACTAACCCCCACTAATTGACGAATCAAAATGTCACGTGCCGTAGCTCCGATAACAAAGAAATCTTGATCTATCTCCTTGAAGCACCGACTAATATTTCTCAGAAGTTCAATCAGTAAGGGATTATCTATCTTTTCACTTGAAATCTGAAAGTTCATTGTCTAACAATTTTTGAGCAGCTTCAATACAACGGCTATTCTCACTTCCTACTAAATCAGCATAAATCAATATATATGGAAGTGTATCTCCTTTCCAAAACTTTCGATATACAAGAATTTCGCCATCTGCTGTACGTACTGCCCCTGTTTTCATTATCATTGATATAGGAATGTCAGTAAAAAGTTCAAAAGACTGGGGTAGAAGATACCCATTGAGTATGTAAGACGCTGCTTCTCCACTCCAATACATTCCTTCTGGCAAGGAGATTTCCTGCCACCTTTCCCTATACTGTTGGCTTCGGAATGCTAACCGAGCAACAAATAGTTTTGGCTTAAGTATCCTATTGTAGTTCTCAGCCCATAGATCAAGCAACTGACGACGCTCCTTTAATACTCTTTTCCTTTTTGAGATCAAGATGTATTTACGTGCTATCAATTCATCAATGATATTTTTTACGGTACCGAGAGAGACATCACTTAGCTCTTTAATCTCTCTGTATGTTTTGCTAACATTGTCAGGATTTTGTAAGAGTAAAAAGATTACTTTTAATCCAGCCTCTTGGAACAGAGGATAGCTTTTCTTTATACTCACAGGTTCTTTCTCCCCTGTATGAGAAAGCTGTAACATCACGTTAGCACCATTCGTATATCTTATTTGGCAATTACCAGCAGTGTCAGCAACATTAATATTATGCCTACGCAAATCTTCGTACAGAAATGGATTAACATAACTAGCCACCAACATGAATGGTTCCTGGTTGTTTGACCTATACTCTTCAACTCTATTTTTTATTCGCAAAAAATTCGTTCCATTGACTTCATTCTCCACTATACAATTGAAGTCAATTCCAGAAATGGTTATTACATACATATTCTCTGAGCCTTTACCATTGTAGCATTTGTACGAGATAAAGTTGTCAACATCATTCCATTGAGTGGCTAATGCTCTCACAGTCTGTTCGATAATTTGTATTTCCTCCATATTTTTGTTCAGCGACATATACTTGTTCAATTTTATTGAACATTGCAAATATACTGAACAAAACAAAAGCTGCCAAATACTAATTCATTTAGTTTAGCTCGTTCAATAAAAATGAACGAGAGCTATAATTTGAACAAACTGTTACCATTCATCTCTTCTACGAAGCATATCATCTATTTCGTGCCTCAAGAAGAGGAGACGACCATTAGCTTTGATAAAAGGTATTTTGCCGAGAGACACCCAGTTGTAGATAGTCTTTTGCTCTACTTTCAAGAGCTTTGACACATCAATAATATCTAAGTATTCTGGTCGCATTGGAGGATGAATAGTCGTTTCTTGGAGGGCAAGCAATTGATTTAGCTTACCCTCCATATTGACAAGCATCTCCTTAAGAAGCTCAAACTCGGATTTGTGCTCAGAAGACTCAGGAGGTTCATTTAAGAAGTATGACATAGCTTCCCTTTTATGTAGTTTCCACTGTTTTCCTGAGATAAGATATCTTGATCTCTCATATAAGCTATGTACTTTTTCGCCGTCCTATCTTTGACATCCATCTCCTCCATCACGGCATCAACCAATTCACTATAGGATATAACCTCACGCCCAGCCATAATCTCCTTGGCAAGAGAGGCTAAATCAACCGTCTTTCTTTTCTCTTTTTCTTCCTTGGACTTCTCACCTCTGTAGGCGAACATGTCCAACTCTTTGTCCCAGCCGAAAAGCATCATCGGTACATCCAAAGGGCTACCATCTCTCACTTTAAGTGCTTTGACTACGGAGAGTTCTGGATTGTCGTCTTTTTCTATTGATAAAATCCCAGCAGCTTTTCGCTGAAGTTCAGAGCCGATATGGCCTCGAAGCTTTACTCCATTTGGAACAAAATGAAGCACACAGATAATACATGTATTGTAGATGCCTGCTAGTCGGTAGAGTTCATCCACTATCGCTATACTCTCGCTTTCATCATTGGCAGACCTAATTAAATCCGCAATTCCATCTATAACTACCAAATGGATACCTCCGTGTTCGTGGTAGAGTAAATCCATACTATCTCTGATTAACCTAAGTCTGTCTTGTCGAGATAAAGAGGCTAAGTAAAGAGAGTGATAGAAAGAAGGAACCTGCACCAGTGATGCTCGTCGCAAGGTCTTTCCAAGATTTTTATATAGCTGTGCTTCTGATTGTTCGGTGTCATAATGTATTACAGCTAAGCCATAGGGATTAGGATTCACCTCCAATCCAAGAGTTTCCTCTGGTACAAGAGCATCATATCTCATTGCTCCAGCAAGAATGGCAGATACAAAGTTGCTCTTACCTGTTCCCTCTCCACCTGTGATACAAAACAAATTATCCTGTGTGCCAAGTGGGACATCATTTACAGAAACGATTGCTTTAGACAAGTCTGGAGGATTGGCATAATCTATCTCACATGACTTCATCATCATTAGAGTCTCCGAGTATATTTCTTGCAGTAAAGTAGCTAGAAGACCTCTTAATTCTTCTGATGTATGTCCAAGGGAGAAAAAGTCAGAGACATCCTTTTCAAATTGACCTCCACTCAGTGGCAATTGAATACTTCTGACCTTGTACTTTTCCAAAGCTACTTTCTGTCTTTCACTCTCTCGAATGCCTGTTTCATCAACATCATATAGGAGTACAATATGCCTAAAACGAAGTGACAATCCATCAATTAGGCTCTCAGGAATTACTGAAGTCTCACTATTGAAGCAGATTGCATTGAAGCCATGTGCTGCAAGTGATAGAACATCTTTTTCTCCTCCAGTGATTAAAAGAACATCTCCTTTTGTTGGTAATTGATCAAGCCCAAAACAATAGAGAGAAGGTTTCCTACCTCCATATAAAAAGCGTAGCTTCGTGCTATTGGGTCTGTAAATCTTGACATAATCATACCCCTTATAGCCATATATTGGCTCCGTGCCAGTTGCTTTTATAGTATAAGCCTCACCTTGTGAATTGATGGATTCAAACTGAGAGATATTGATGACATTGTATCTTTTGAGCGTATTCTCATCTACCCCATATCTTCCCCAAAAGGTAAGAAAGGGCTGCGAGTAGGATATCGTTTGGATTTTATATGGCTTATTATCTATCCTCTCTTCTTCTTGGATAGCTTTAGGTCTAACCCATTTCCTCTGAATATGACGCTTGTCAAAACGTGACGGATAATCATCTGTGACCCTTATCGGGAGCATTAAATCTTGAACTATCAGTTTGAGAATATCAAGAAAATCTCGTCTCGTATCCAATCCATAAAGCTCTCCAACAAACCAAAAGCAGTCTCCAGAGTAACTCGGTTCTCCGTGGTCATGAAACTTGTATGATGTACTTTTAGCATCATAGTAGATATGGCATGAAGGCTTTTTATCGTCATAAAAGGGACTTCTGAAGTTCTTATGAGTGTTCACTTCGAAACCCAAGTAGTGGTTATACACATTCAAACCTCCTTGTGTTAGAGTTAATATCTGTTCTTTATCAATCATCACTCTCTTCTGTTATCGATTTTGTTGAACAACAGCTTAGTATTATATTGTCCTTGTATTTGTTTAATTCTCTTAGGGCATCATCTGAAGTAAGCCCCACAACTGTGAGTCGGTTACTCTTAATAGCATTACATACACTTTTATAAGGATAGCGTACATCACCATTGCCCGTAAATCGGAATGGTATCATTTGTGATTTTCGCCATCGATAGAGTGTGGACTTTGATATGTTTAATACGTTCATCACATCTTTAGAGGTCATCTCAAGCTCTTCGTCTATCTCTTGAAGGAGTGAGGAGCTCCGTTCGACAAAGCCCTCAATCTTCTTAATCCGTTCTAAAAGATCTTGAAAAGCATCACTTTCAAATCCTATTACTTCCATTGGTTTGAATTCTGAATAATAATTATTGATTTTGGATTGCAAGATGACAAATACACCAATAGGTTTTTGTATGCTTCCTCAGTATATATTGACACTGTAATATTTGTGATGGGTGATAATTCTATCAAAGGACTTGCAAGTATTGCATATAGTTTTAATTCATTGCCAAAAAACACACGAGAAATTCTCTCAATTTCACTTGAAGATAGTTCCTTTTCACCTCGTTCCCATCGTGAATAGGTACTAGGTGAAACATTGAGCATTTCAGCGACATCCTCTTGTTTGAGGCTCCTTTGCTCTCTCAATTCTCTCAGAATTATATTTATTCTGTTCATATGTTAAAGTTACCAGCACCTAAGAAATGTACCAACCCGATTATTGCAAGAATATGCACCAATTGCAAGTGTTTTCTCATTAGGTGCATAATTAATAGTTAAGAATACTCTAACTTCCTGCATGCGAATTGATTGCAATGGTGATTGCAAAAATCCTGATTGTTTGGTCAAAATCCTCAATTGGCATACTTTGACACATTAGAAATCAATAATCATACAAGGCTTTAAGAGAACCTCAGGTGCAAGGTGCAAGCCTTCTATATATAGAGGCTTGCACCTTGCACCTGGGTTTGTAGCAGGGAGTAGGTTAATGATTTAATTAACAGAGGTTTGGCTGTTAGTTCGTTTTTCGCTAACTTTGTACCGCTGAGAAGGATGCAAGTGTGTGTTCAATAAGTATTCAGAGTAGTAGTCTGTAGATATTCAAAATCGTGCTACAATTTTGCTACAGTGGTATTAGTGGAAAATTAGTAGACTGTAATTAATAACGACTTAGGACGTTTCCGTTCAAGATCCGTCCATACCGCAAGAAGCTAAAGAGAGGTTTACGAGAGTAATCAGAAAAGGCTTCAAAATCAATAGAAAAGTCGTTGTAAAGCAGGTCTTTACAGCGACTTTTCTCATTTTGGTGCATATCACTGAATGACTAAAAAGCCTTCCTTAAATCTTGAATTTACTGATAAAGAGGCTCTTGCTATAGTTACTTAAATTGAACTCACGTTATTAATAATAGTCTGTAAGAGTTTTATCTAGCGTTTAACTTCCATATTTCTAATAAATTCTATCTATCGCATACGAGAGGAATTGGGAGTATAATCCCGATATTCTTCAATTACCTTTTGTCCTTTATTTAGTCTGTACTTGAGGGAAATCATTATAGATGGTCCTATACTGAGATACTGTCCCCAAAAAGTGTGTAAGTCCCAAGAATGTTATCTTTGAAAAGTTAAAAACAAAAGATAAACAAGAAGATGAGACTTACACAAATGCAATTTAAGGAAATTCTATCAAACTTGATGACAGAGCCAAATGGAGTTGGCCGTTTAATGGAGTTAATCATCGAAATAGCGATGCAAGGGGAGAGGGAACTGTATAAAGAAGATAGTGGCGATGTGAGCAATGGATACCGCTCCCGTCGCATCTTTGCGAGTGGTAATATGCTAGAATTACGAGTACCCCGAACTCGACAGCAGGGCTTCATGCCCTTGATTTTAGGCGTTCTCAAAGATCAAGAGAAAGAGATGGGAGAACTAGCAGGTTATCTATATAGCTGCGGTAATACGATGGAGGATATCTCTGGAGTATTCGAGCGTTTGTATGGTAAACGTTATAGTACGAGTCAAATCAATCGTCTCTCCTTATCGACCCAAGAAGCAGTAGAAGAGTGGCGTCAAAGACGTCTACCGAGGACTTTAGAGGCACTTGTTATCGATGCTACATATCTTCCTGTACGGAGAGGAGAAAGTGTGAGCAAGGAGGCATTTTTTGTAGTGATGAGTTTAGATAGCGAAGGACGTCGAGACATCGTGGGTGTCTATAATAATCCAACAGAGGGAAGCGGCATCTGGGGCGAGTTTTTTGAGGATCTAAAAAGCCGAGGACTCGAAGAGGTAGGACTAATCATTTCAGACGGGTTGAATAACATTGAAGAGGTTGCACGTGAGCACTTTACAGAAGTGGAAGTCCAGCTCTGCACGGTGCATCTACAGCGAGAAATAACTCGAAAGATACGCCCTCGAGATAAGTCAGCCATCGCAAGTGATCTACAGGAGGTCTTTAGTAAAGACGGCTCAAGAAGCTCACCTTTAGATGGCCTAGAGAGCTTTAAAAACTTTGCGTTCAGATGGCGTAAGAGCTATCCTTTTCTCACAAAAATAGCTAACGGTCAGAGGATAGAGTATTACTTCACATACCTAAAATACGACGTCAGTGTTCGCAAGTACATTCATAGTACTAACTGGATAGAACGCTTCAATAGACAGGTAAAGAAAGGGGCTCGATATAAATGTGCATTACCTAGCGTAGAATCCGCTCTACACTTGATAGGTAGTATTGCAATCAATGCAAACTATCTGAAGAAAAGAATAGGAGATCTAACTCTTGGACTTAGGAAGAACAATGAAAAGTAAATAACAACAATGTGCTTTATTTTCCAACACAAAGATATCAACCTAAAAGAATACGGCAAGGCGGTGTCTCCGCGGTGCTACGACAGCCTTGCCTTAATTCTTTATTGGTCTATCTTTAATGTTTATGGAAAACAAAGCGAAAAAATATGTAGGTTTGCTTTTCAGAGACGCATTCTGCCGTACACACTTTTGGGGACACTACCTATACTGAAGAACTTTGAGTAAATAGTATTTTCCAGGAAATAAGACTTACTCATACTATCTTGTTCAAAGATATTATACGCTCCTAAAAAAAGCGTTAGATTGCGTTCCTTAAGAAAGGAATAGTTTAACTCTAAATTCCAACTTGTATTCCACGAACGATCTTGCATTGTACCGAAAAATGGCGGATTATAAGAGCCATAAAGAGCAATAGTAAATCGATTAGTTGGAGAATAATTTACATTAATGTTGTAGTTATGTGACCAATAGGATGAGGGTCTGCCCATAGGGAGCATATAGTTGTTTCTAAAGTTGTACGACTTAGCATAAGTACCATTCGCTTGAAAATGCCCCATTAGTTTGTCTTCAAAAAAAGAGAACGGTAGAACTAGATTTGTAGTGAAATATCGATGATCAGAAATATTCTTAGTTGATCTAATGAAATAATCATTTTCTTTTGTGTATGTACTACCAGGGTAATTAGTTACCCAAGCCAACTTAAAATTAAGCTGTGCATATCCAAAAAATGTATTATTAAGTACAAGTCCATAGCCGTTGCTGGGTTTAAGTCTAGGATTACCTGAGTAGTACATATAATCGCTGACCTGTCGTAATCCAGGAATCATCAATTGGTATTTTGGTCGAATGATATTCGAAACTAGTCCTATCTGAAAAGCATAATTAGAGAAGTCTCCATTCATTAGAAATGATGGGAAAAAGGATGTGTAGCTCTTGGTTGGAGCCTCCCCATCGAGGTCATATTGATAGTATGTAGTTTCCATCCGAAGACCACCCTTAAGTGCTAAGTATTTACTAATTGGATATTGGATATGTGCATAAAGAGCGGGAAGGACCTCAAAACCACCAAAGACGGATCGTCTCCCATCTTGATATAAAGACTTATCCCTCACACCATTATAGTCTGCTTGGAGTCCATAGTTAAGCTTCCAATCCCCAAAAGTAGAGTGTAGATCGGCGTAAATAGTATTAAGGAAACCGCTCATACGTACGTCTGAATGATTATACTGCTCACCATCTGAAGAAATGTAATCCGTTTCTTCATAAACCCCTCCATACGAAAAAGCGTATCCGATATTTCCATTAAAAGTAAGATTGGTAGAAGGTATTTGGTAGGAGAGAGAAAAATTATACAGGTCACTACGCTCCTTCCTTTGGATGAGAGACTTATTGGATGGCGTGTCCCACTGCGATGTTGGCTTACCAGTGTCATAGTATATAAACGCATTGAAGCCCAGACTGTGGCTATTAGAGAGCGTATACCGTAGAGAGGCATTGTAAGTTAGTACATTAAGCCGACCTCTACGACTACTTTTGTAGATAAGAGGTACTTGATTTACGAGAAATAGGCTATCACGATAGTCCGAATAAACTTTTTCATTTGAATATGAAAATGAATTATGAAAGAGCAACCGTCCAATTTTAGTCATGTAGAACAAATTGGCTCCGATATTCTTCACCCCGTCTTGAATAAAAGACGAATAAAGTGACGGTTGAAAAGAGTAGCCTAGAGGGATATTTGGATTTATTTTGACATTGATTACAGCCTCAGTGCTTGCGGAGTATTCACCTGAGTTGATAGGAATAAGCTCGACACTAGAGACAGCATCAGCTGGAAGACTAGAAAGGAATGTAGCCAAAGAGCTAGCGGAAATAAATTGTTTGACACCATTAATATATATGACGGCACTCCTACCATTGAGTGAATAATTGCCTTCACCAGTTTTTATTAAGCCTGGGATTCTCGCGAGTATCTGATCAAATTGCAGATTGGAAATATTGGGAATCCGAGAGATATTCACGATAGTATTTCCATCTTTTCTTGAGAGAAACTCTTGCTTGATGACCACCTCGTCCAATAGAGTTGTTTTAGGATTAAGGTAAACCTCTATTGGGGACTCATTGGAGTAGTTAAGCTCCATAGGCTCATAGGACATGTGCGAAAAGACAAATCGCACCAGTCGCATGTCATCCAAAGGTTGTAGTACAAAACGACCTTTTGCATCAGAATATACACAAATCGAGTCAGACTGTCCATAAGCAGTAATCCGCACTTGATTTATTGCAGCGCCGTCTGTAGAGTCTTTAATGATGCCCGTTATAGATTGAGCAAACAGCATCTGATTTACCAATAAAAACAAAAATACAAGTGTTTTTTTTTATCATTTAAAATATAGAAGTGAGGTTATTTAAAACAACACAATTATAGTTAAATTTTCTATAATAACGAACTTCTTCATATTAAAATTCCGTATGGATAGATTCTAGATCAAAATGTGCAATAAAGCAGAAAAATAACTTCATACTGTCCATCAGTTATTTCCTAGCTTTATTGCATTTTACGTATGAGAGTTGTTGTAAATCAGTAAAGCGATGGGTGAAACGTGTGGTATCAATAAACACATCAGCTGGCACAAAGCCCGCCATAGTTTTGTGATGGGCATGAAAGAAAATAGAAATATTAAAATCCTTCCCAATAGACTAATTCCAAATGACAAGTTCCATTTAGTCTTTTAAAACCTCTTATTAATCAAAAGAAAAATCATAATTATATATGAGATCAACGAAGTAAACCGCAAACATATTGTGAAATATAACAATCAACCATCCTATTAAATGATGTTAACAAGAACACGATTTTAATAATTTTATAACTATTATGATTATAATTGTTATAAAATATATTCTTGAATATTAACTATAAAAGTGAAATAATAAAATGAGAAACAACATTTATTCTACTTATTTACGATAATTGTAGCTGGCATCGTTTATCGATTGTAGTCAAAATAATACAAGACCGATAGAAGTAATAATCAATCTGGTTAGAACTTATAGATGAAGTAGAATATATTTCAAATGTACATGGTTATGATATTTATGCACTTTAAGCAAATGAAAAGAATTTTATGTGGGTCCGGACTTATTGGTTTACTCATGCTAGTGTTCTTCCAAGGATGTGCACCGAAGGGAGATGAAATTATTATCCCTGACATCACACTTTCTGTTGAAGAATTGAAGGCAAATGCAAGTGGAGGTACTTTTACCGTTGATATCGAAAGTAACGTCCAGTGGAATGTAGTCGGAGAGTTTACTGATTGGTATCATGCAAGTAAGATTGATGATCATACTCTTTCGGTAGTCATTGATGAAAATACGACAGCTCAAGATCGTAAAGCCTCAATATTATTAGAGGCACAAGATTCGGAGTTGAAAATTCCCCTTGTTCAAAGAGAAAAAGTTGAGATTCTCTTAGAAAATCATGAGATAAGTTTGCGAGCACAAGCTTCAGAAAGACGTATCGAGGTAGAATCAAACTATGCTGAATGGTCGGTAAAATCTAGTGAAGCGTGGTTGACTGTAACAAAGGAACAGGATAATATTGTAAAACTTGTAGCGGAAGAAAACAAGAGTACAGAAAGTACAAGAGAGGCAGTCGTGACGCTTTCTGTTGATGGAAAAGAAGAGGAAATTCTAGTAAAACAGGATTTTACCACGGTTATAACATTATCTAAAAACGCGATTTCATTTCCATGGCAGGGCGGTGAAGAGTGGATTGAGATAGAATCTAACAAAGAAGTAAGTTTTGACACAAATCTGCCTTCAATATTTGAACTCACAGTAGAGGATAAATCCCCAAATAGCAAAAGACTTAATATAAGGATGGGGCGTTACGATAGTGAACGGCAACTCAATCTCTATCTGAACGTCTCTGCAAACGATGTCGATATACCTATTAGCATATCTGTAGAGCCCTCAATGTTTAGGAAAAATCAAATGGAGGCTCTAAAAGCATTATACATGGCTACCGATGGAGATAATTGGACTAGAAATGACAATTGGTTGTCAGATAAGCCCATAACTGAATGGTATGGTATAGTGGGGGCTGATTATCAAATACCCGAAAAAGAACCAACACTAAGTGTAACGAGTATAAAACTTAATAATAATAATCTTGTGGGTGAAATACCAAAAGAGATAGGTTTTCTGGATGATCTTATGATTCTTGAGTTATCAGATAATCATCTACATGGTACAGTGCCAGAAGAACTCGGCTCTATCAGTAATCTTATTGTGCTGGACCTAAGTAAAAATGAGTATAGCGGTGCACTCCCATCATTTTTATTCAAGGACTTGCATTGTACTAATATCTTAAGGTTGAATGATAATAATTTCGAGGGTTACATAGACCTTGACAAGCTAATCTCTCCAGAGGTCAAGCTGTCAACGATAAAGTTACAAATGAACAAGCTACGTGGTCCAAGGCCAAAACAGCTTAAAAATAGAAACATTGAGATCATAATAGATCCCCAGCAGGAAAACTATGGGTTTGAAGATTAATTATTTTTCACCACACATAGAGAATACTACGATTTTAGAGGTGTAACATAGAATTCATCGTAGTCTCTTTTGATAAGACGAGGGGGTGTCAAAACTTTAATTTTGGCACACCCTCGTCTTCTATTAAAACTTTCATCAGACAGTAATAGATCTCAATGCCATTAGGATTTTACAATACCTCTAACTCACATCCATTATGAGATGAGTTACTTAGTGCAAGCCCTTAAAAACTATACTTCACTTTGACCCATGATTCGGAGTTATTTGCGTACATCGCGAACTTCCCTTTCTTCGCATTGAAATAATCATATCCAGCGGTAAGTTCGACCTGATCATTCAGTGCATATGATGCCGAAAGGCGGTTGAATATGCCCCTGTTCGTTACGTCATAATATGCGAAGGTGGAGATTTTTAGCATGTTTTGGAGAAACTCCTTAGAAATTCTTGCTGTCGCAAGTCCTTCATTCCGATGGATGGAAAGGCCTGTCATATTCCCAGATGTATATTTATGGCTGTATTGCACACTGATGTTCCAGTCGCTACCAGGGTACCAGTCCACTCCCAAAAGAGTATTTATCGAATTACGTCTAGGAGCTTCTTGTTGGATAATACCTCCTTGAGCCTCTCCTATGTAATAGGCGGTTTCACACCGGACAACCATCTGACTGATAGGGAAAGAACAGTCCGCCCCTACCATTGTCATGCGATTGTACTTTCCGGCTATCTGTTGAGAGCGTCCATCCTCAGCCAAATTAATACATAGTGCTGGCATCTTGTTCCATGTTCGTAATGCACTTATAGAGAGGTCTATTCCGCGAAGATTAACGGTTATTCGTCCTCCATACTCCATGTTTTTGAGCCTTTTTTCAGGTTTCCCACTTTCTAAATCTATGGTATAAGGCAGTGGTGTATTCTGAAAACGTAATGCCCATGGGTTTTCTTTATCTATGGGAATGATAAAAAAGTTCACTACAGGATTAAGTAAAGCTTCAAAAGTGATAGACTGCCATGTATATTTTGCACGGAGAGCATTTACAGGTATCCGTATGTCATCGTAGTCTTGAGCCAGAAACTCGCTATAGTCGAAAGGGGATACCTTATCCGTGATACATAGTGCATCAGCCACTCCCCATACAATGATCTGACGTCCTATCCTTAGGTCCAAGTTCCCTTTTTCATAAGAGAGATAAGCTTCACGCAAATTCAAGCCCGATCGCTCCTTTAATAATCCGTTATAAGTAGCATTTAGGGAGACTAAAAGAGCGGCACCGCCTTTTTTAAGCCTTAGCTCTCCGCGGGCACGAGTTCTAGAAGCCATAAAGTCCCGCTTGCCACTTGTCCTTACAGCATGGTAAGTATCAAGGAAGCCTTTCACTCTTACTTGTAAAAAGTCATCGTAGGAATCTTCCATAGCTTCTTCTTCGATATAATTCATACTCTCCGGGACGCTGTCGGTTACTACAGTATCCGTTTGTGCCTTTGCCTGTACTGAGAGTAGGGGTACGAGTATGATGACCCACAAACGTTTCGTCTTCATTTCATAGTCCTTTCTCTAGGTTGGCTACAGTGAAGAGGTTTGGTGAGACTTTTATATCAAATTTTTGATTATTCATACGTAGGATAGTCTTATGTCCAGTTTGCATATTTTCCATCTGCATCAGGTGCATGGTCCAGAATCCTTGCATTAACTCAATATTTGAAATGGTCAGTTGACGATGAATCTTATTGAGTTTGTCATAGTATTCAGCCTTGACAGCCAATAAGCAATCTTGCCTTATCCATGTGATTCGATATGAGTATATTTCGTCTTTGTCCTTGGGGATGGACTTAATTACCCAGCATTTATGCTCATCTATGACCTCCTCTTTTAATAGTTCGTGGGTCTCCTCGTCCACATTACGTGAACTCATGTCGTTATAGGTGAAGTCACTACCCATGAAGTAATCAGTTTTGGATGATTTTCCACTGATTCGACGTGTCTTTTTCATTGCAGGTAAGTATAGCCACTTGTCATCCTGCTTACTAGTATCATCATAGTCCCACGTTAGGAAGCCCGTACCTTTCACATCACCAGGATAAGTAAAAAACATAATCTTTTTTGTATCGTCCCCTATATCTATAGCCCATGATTCGAGTTTACGTACCCTTTTGTGTCCACTCTTTTGAATGAGCGTCATTTCAATCGTAGCATATCGAGTATCTCCGTTAGGCCTGTCCTTAGCTTTTTGCATAATGTCCCTCCCTGATAGATCTGCAGCTTGTCCGCTACTAATCGCTAGTAATGCGATGAGCGATAATAATAAATGTTTCGTCTTCATATTATTCATTTTGTTTGAGCTTAAAATTTTTTCAATGACTTGTCTAACAAATTTAGTTCTGTGTAGTCTCTTTCTTCTTTTTCTTGTCAAATACACCTAAGTACTTGAAAAAAGTTGGGGTAAGGAATAAATCAGCTAGCAAAGCCGATACCATACCTGCTACAGCCAATATGCCCCAGTTACGCATTTGGGTAGCATCTGACATGATGAACCCAGCAAAAGTCGCTGAGATGATGACCGTTGACATCACAATTGCCAGCCCCTCAGTTCGGAATGTTTTATTGATAGCCTGCTCATAATCTCTACATCTGTCGTATGCAACATGGCTGTGATTAATGAAGTGGATAGTGTCATCAACAGCTATACCTAATATCATTGGAATGAGTGAAGCCGTCATCATGTCGAGTGGATAGCCAAGCCACCCCATCATGCCACCAACTATAAGAGCAGGAGCGATGTTTGGGATCATACCTACCAATCCTACTTTCCAATTGCCAAAGATGATGACGAGGATAATACCAATGACCAGAACAGATAGTAACATTGACCACATTTGTCCCCGTTCTACATATTGTTGCATCACGGTGAATTGAGGAATATTTCCTACCACTGATATGTGAGCATCAGGAAATAGATTACGAGCTTCATTCTGAAGATCCTCCATCTCTTTTTCCGCCTCATTAGAGTTATAGCTATTTAATTCTAGCTGCAAACGTAGCCGCTTATAGTCATAGTCCATCCAATATTCCGACTCTGTGCCACCTGCATTCTCGTAAAGCAATAGTAACTGAGCCACCATGTTTGGGTCGTTAGGGATCTTGTAGTATTCCGGCTTATTGCTATTAAGAGTACAGTTCATGTCTTTAACAATGTCCGTAATGGAATTGTGACGTTTAGTCAATTCGTAGCGGTCTGCAATTTTTGCCAGTTCATCCAGCTTCTGCAAGTTGGTTGGTTGCTTCGCATCATTATCATTTGGTAGTGTGATCATGAGATCGTAAGCATACATCGACCCAAGCTCAGTTTCACAAAGGTCTAGGAAGCTCTTGACGTACGGAATTTTGCGACCCATTGTTTTCTCAATGTCAAATGCTGGTTCTATCGAAAAAAGTCCTATACT
Source organism: Porphyromonadaceae bacterium W3.11 (assembly GCA_030434245.1). Lineage (NCBI taxonomy): Bacteria > Pseudomonadati > Bacteroidota > Bacteroidia > Bacteroidales > Porphyromonadaceae > Porphyromonadaceae bacterium W3.11. The sequence goes on along the minus strand of JAUISX010000003.1, from coordinate 397,146 downwards.
GCAAAATAATGTGACTAGAATAGATAGAGATACGATCATTTTGTGGTTTCGCATAATATAGCTTCCGAACCTCTCGAAGCGTCCGCCTATATATCCTTCAAAACTCTTAGACATATCTACCGCTGGTTTGCGATCCTTACCAAAAGAGAGTAGTATAGGAGTAATGAACAGGCATGTAAGCAGCACCGCAAGCAGACACAGAGAGGTATTGATACCGATGGCTTTCATTGGGACTATTTTCATTGCGAGGAATGTCATCATGGCAGCTATCGTAGTCAATCCCGATAGTAGGACACCCCAGCCCGTTTCACCCATAGCTTCTTTGATTGATGTATGACGCTTTCCTGTCTCTACGAACTGTGTCTTAAAGAAGTTGTAGAGATGGATATTATAGGCGATAGAGCAGGCAAAGGTCAATATCACTGCTATCATAGCAGTGCTCATATCTATATATAGTCCAGTCCAGCCAATAATCCCAAAGCCTATGAGGAGGCCAAAAGCTGAGGTCAATAAAGGTGCGATGACTCCCCGTATTGAGCGTGTTACGATTAGCATTACTATGATGGAGACGATGAAGGCGAATAGGAATAGTCTGCCCATCTCCCCTTGTAAATAGACGAACTTCTCATAGCTCAGGTAAGGCATTCCAGAAGCACTCGGTGATAACTCCGAGTATTTTGCCTTACGGATGATATGCCCAGCTTCCTTACCCGTAAGCATATCTGGAGCAATGTTGCTTTGCTTTTTCCACTCCGAATCCTCAGGGAAAGGACGTAGTTTTACCATTATCCAGGTCATGGTTCCATCCTTTGATACTAATTTCTTAGCCAGATTGGGTTTGCTATACGCCTTTCGTTTGATTTCTTTCAGTGAAGTGATATCTGAAGGTATTTCCTCAGGTACTATTTGCTCTATAGTCATGCCATCATCCGTTCCTACTGCAAACTCAAGATCGGTAAGGGAAATTACCTTCTCCGCATACGAGAGACTGTCCTTCAGTTCATTACTAAGTTCTCGAATGAGCTTGAGGCTATGGTTGGAGAATATGTCCTCGTTCTTAACGAGTACAGCCACGTAGTAGTCGTTGCCAAATATGGATTCGAATTCTTTGGTTTTGAGTAACATGGGATCATCGCTTACGAAATAGTCGTCAAAGGATGTCTTCATCACGATGCGTTTAGTCCCTACGAAAGAAAGGGCTATGATGGTCAAGAAAAGAACTCCTACGATAATCCGATGGCTAAGTATCCAGTCTGCCAAGGCTTTGAACCTTCTGTTGATTTTGATGATATTCATTCTAGTAATATTTATATATTTCTGTGATGCTCTTGTTGTCTTCTGACCATGCGGGCGAACTCGCCATTTTTGCTCATCAGTTCGTCAGGCGTTCCCTGCTCACTAACTTTCCCTCCATTGAGCACTACTATATGATTAGCATTTTGGACGGTCCTCATACGGTGGGCGATGATGATGACGGTCTTGTCTCGGACCAGTTCAGAGAGCCCTACCTGTATTTTCGTTTCGTTTTCTGCATCTAGGCTTGCTGTAGCCTCGTCTAGGAGTATGATAGGGGCGTTTTTCAAAAGAGCGCGAGCAATGGAGATACGCTGGCGTTCGCCACCAGAAAGTGTCTCTCCATTTTCGCCAATGATGGTGTCATACCCCTGCGGCATACGGCTAATGAAGTCATCGCATTGAGCCAGCTTTGCGGCGTGATACACTTCTTCATCAGTGGCATTAAGCTTGCCGATGCGGATATTATCAGCAATAGAAGCATTGAAGAGTATTACATCTTGGAAGACTATGGAAAAGTGTTGTAATAAGCTCTCTGGGTCAATCATAGAGATATCTTTTCCTCCTATTAGGATCTTACCGCTGTCTATGTCCCAGAAACGGGCAGCCAGCTTTGTCGTAGTACTCTTTCCTCCTCCAGATGGACCTACGAGGGCTGTTACATCACCTTGTCGTGCCGTGAATGAAACATTGTGTAAGACCTGTTTATCAGAATCGTATGCGAAGCTGACGTTCTGAAACTCAATGTCATAGTCTTGTATCTCAACATCCTTGCTTCCTTCTTGTGTCGACATCTCCTCGATCTCCTTCATCCTATTGATACGGACGTCCAGAAATGCGAGTACGGCAAGATTATTACATACATCCTGAATAGGATTGTATATCATTGCTGAGATGAGAAGAAAAGCCATATACACAAAGGCTGAAACTTCATTTTGCTGTAGCAGCCATGCACCCACTAGAATTACTGTGGGCATCCCTAATTTTAGAAACACTGTTGAAAGATTGACAAATACACCTGCTACCAATTCATGGTTAATCAGCTCTTTTTCATAGATATTCAATTGCTGGTCAAACCTTCTGCAGTACTCATTTTCTCCATTGTATGACTTGATTTCCTGTACACAATCTAGTCCGTCTTGAACCTGTTCGGTTACTTCACGCTTCACGTGATAGAGATTCTTGAAGGCTTTGTCCAAATTCTGTCTTGATAGAAATAATGTAGCTATAGCTAATGGCACAACCCATAAAAGTGCAGTTGCCAATCTCCAATCGTAGAAGAATAAACCGATGGAAATAATAACCATACTCAGTATAGAGGCGAATAATTGAGGAATAGCATGGGAGAATGTGTGCTCTAATTGTGTACAATCTTCCATCACCGTAGAGGTGAGGTCTGAAAGATTCCTTTCTCCGAAGAATGATAGCGGCAAGCGACGAAGCTTCTCTGCTACACTGATACGGCGTTGAGCACTTTCCGTATAAACCGTAGTGTACGTGCTATTGTACTGCCATATACTGATGATATACATCACGAATATCAGTACGACAGCTAAGAGGATATAGAACAATAGTGTGTGTCTTTGCATTTCTGGCTCATTGCCGATATATTCCATTAGAAAGAGAAATAAGTACGAGGGCGGTAACATTAATGCAAGATTGAGTAATGTCGAATATACTATACCCTTACGCAAATCTCTAGCTCCTTTTTCCGATAGGGCAAAACGGTTCTGAAAGTATTTAATCATTTTGGGATATTTTTTTTAAGGTTATAATCTCCATGCCACTGCCTTTTGGTACTCATTCCACATTTTATGGTATAGCCCTTTCTGAGCTATCAGTTCAGAGTGCGTTCCTTCTTCAGCTATGCTTCCATCATCCATTACCACGATTTTGTCAGCATCCTCTACGGTCGTTAGCCGATGAGCTATCATAAGAACTGTTTTTCCATGAGTAAGGTGTGCTAGTGCTTGGCGGATCAGATGTTCATTTTCAGGATCTGCGAAGGCGGTGGCTTCATCAAGTACCACGATAGGGGCATTCTTTAGGATAGCCCGAGCTAGTACGATGCGTTGTTGTTCTCCACCTGATAGGTAGGTCCCTTCTGTGCCTATTTTGGTGTTTAGACCTAATGGCAGTTTCTCTATGATTTCACGGCTTTGGGATAAATCAATGGCACGATTAATCTCTTCTTCTGTCGGGGAGAGACTACCATAGCATATATTCTCTAAGATAGAGGTCTTAAAAAGTCGAGTGTTTTGAAAGACAAATGAAACGTTCTGCATCAACTCACTCTTATCCATTTGTCGGACATCAATACCACCTATACTTAGACTACCAGCACTCACGTCCCAGAAACGGGGAATGAGCCGTGCTATGGTGGTCTTCCCACTTCCCGAAGCTCCTACAAGAGCGGCTGTCTCTCCCTCCTTAATGGTGAGGTTAATGTTATGGATCGCATCTGTATTTGCCATATCGTATCGAAATGAAACATCCTCAAACTTTATGTCAAAGTTTTTTGCTCTTTCGGGTGTCTTATTTTCAGGAAGCGGTGGTATCGTCGTGAGCTTTTCTAAACGATCTACGGCTTCATTTGCAAGGAAGAGGTTCTGACCTAGATACATTACCTTCATCACATTGGCGGCGATAACAGGGGTGATCAGCACATAGAGAAAGATATCTGCGATGATGATAGCTGGCTCTCCTCCGTGACCTATCATAATGATGCCTGTGGGCACGAGTATGAAGGCGAATGCATTTATGGCTACGGTGTAGGCGGACATCGGCTTACACCACAGAAGCGTATATTTGATAACAAGGTCGCGGTAGCGTATGATACTGTCGTGAAATTTCTTGAATGAGAATACGGTCTGTTGGAATACTTTTACGACTGGTATACCTCGCACATATTCTACAGCATCAGAACTCATCTTCTCCTGAGCATCTAGATACATCCGCTGAAAATGATTGTTCTTGGGATTCATCATATAGCCCATGATCCCAAAGGCTGTCACTAGCGGTACCATAGATGCTATACCTAACTGCCAATCGACGACTAGGAGAAGGATGATGACTCCAATAGGAGCAACGATACTACTAGCAGCATCAGGTAAGATGTGAGCCACAAAGGTATGAGTCTGTCCTGCATCTTCATCTATTATTTTTCGCATTCTACCAGAGTTCTGTGTGTCAAAGAATCCCAGAGGTGCACGCATCAGCCGATTCATGGCTGTACGTCGCATGTTGGTCTCGATCCTAAACGCGGCAATATGTGAGAGCATCAATGCGGCAAAACAGATCAATACATTGACTACAGATACTATAAAGGCCGCTATCGCGTAGTTCCAAATCGGCGTATCTGAAAGATCCCCTTCGGTAGTGAGCAGTGTGCGAACCACAAGCCACACAAGAATAAAGGGTATGAGTGACAGCAGTCCGTTGATTGCTGATAACCAGATGGAGCTAGGCAATAAAGATTTTCGCCCCTCCATGTAAAAGCGTAATCGTTTGAGTGTTTTTATCATTTTTGTTTATGTTTAGTTTGTTATGGTTTCATTAGTTCTTTCCATCCCGCTAATCCATATGACACGTATTGGTCGAGTGCCAGCCTAATTTCCTCTTGGCTGTAATCTTCATGCTCAATAAGTTCGCAGAAAAGTGTCATCCATGAAGAGCTGGTTATGTGGATTAGGAATGGCGATATATTAGTATTGAGATGAGGATATCGTTGTTTCATAAGCCGAAGATATTCATATCCAATCTCCATTTGATAGTTTATGATTATCTCCTTATATCCAGCTAAGGAGGTTCCTTCTGCATTGAAAAGCAATAGTCGAAGTTCAGCTCGGTAGGTTTCAATAAGTTCGAGCATAGCATATAGGTATTCATTCTGACTTTCACGTAAGTTGAATACGGCTAAGGACAGATATTCCTCTCGGTTGTGTGAAAGGATGTAACTATCTAGTGCAGAAAGGAGAGGTTTCAATACCTCGCAGAATAGTTCGTCTTTGCTACTGAAGTAATGGTATAGATTGCCCACTGTAATGCCAGCTTTGCTCGCAATAGTACGTATGGTGGTCTGTCTTACACCGTTCTTTATGAATTCATTATGTGCTATAGATACTATGCGTTGTCTTGTGTCAGTCTTTAATATTTGCATACCAAGTCGGGATTTTTAATAATGAACAAAGTTCTGTTACGTTCATAAAAAAAAGCACCATTCTTTATTCGAATGATGCTTTGGCTTGATGAGAAAAATCTACTTTTCTCTCTATATGTTTACATGATATAATATTCATTTCTTTACGTTTATACTAAACTAAATCTTTAGGATGTAAAGGTAGAAACGAACGGAGCATATTACAATACCCAAAAATCGGTATTTTATACTACAAGCTCCTGTGTCATCTGTTGTCTATCAAATGAACTCTTCATCTTAGGTTTAGACATATTTTTTTTACGAAAAGTTGCTCGAAGTAAGACTTTTATAGTGTCTTCGGTGAGTCAAAAGTGTAGTGTCAAAGTTCTGGTTATATAGAAGAGAAATGTTTCCTATAGGAAACATAATTTTTTCATATGAGAAGAAGATGCCCTTCCTATAGGATGAATTTTTCTGCTCTATTTATATACAAAAACGTTCATTTGACATTGAAATCAAATGAACGTTTTTGAGGAGAGGATTTGTTTAAAGTCCTTTACCCCTTATTCGGTTGATCGACCTAATTATTATTCTGGACGAGTAATACTCTTAAGTACCTGAATTGTTTGGCCCCCGACGCCTTCATCAATGGATGACTTAGCTACACCACGTCCAGGTATAATCCAAAACTTGTATAGGACTTCTCCACTTTTAGTTTGTCCCATAGCTGATACTGTAGATTCTCCCTTTGCTTCTACTACAATAGTCTCAAAGGTACCAGCTGGTACAGTAATCGTTTCCTGCCCTATGATTTTGTTGCTAACAGTTTGTATATCTACATTTTGTGAGAAGCCCATTGCAGAGACGGTGGTGGTGTACTTATTTAGAGGGAATTCATCACCAATATTACCATTAAGAGGGATGTGAAGAGGCTCACCATCAAGGGAAACACTAGTCCCAGAAGCTCCGAGTTTTGACATCTGCTCTTCAAGTAGTTTTTGCATTTCAGCTAGCGGTTGTATGAGCATGCCTCCTTGGATGATGTAGTTGCATGTGTAGTTTAGTACGCCGAGGTTATTAGGCATATCTTGTTTGATCTCTACTTTGAAGCTATCTCCGTTATTCTCAATAAGTTTGATTTCTTGATCTAACTTCACACCTGCAGCTTGGACTTCGTACGTGTAGAGCGTACCAATTGGGTCCTCAGCTGGGACTATTTGAGCCATTGCACCCTGAACCATAATGATGGAGAGTATGGCGAGGAATAATTTTTTCATTGTAAATGTGTTGTTAATGGTTATCAGATTAATTTTTACTATAGCCAAATGTAATCAAAAAAGGGAAATACAATGTATCTATCTATGATAAATTTCAAGTTTGAGATCAATCAAATAGAATTAATCATTAAGGAATTGTTCGAGCTCTACCGAAACTTTTTCCCAGTTAGCCATCTCGTCCTCAAGTGATTGTGAGGTCTTTTCATATTTATTTAATAACTCTGCAGTCGTTCCTTCAGCTAGTTTTTCCTCAAGCTTAGCGATCGTTTCTTCTAGGCTGGCAATCAGTTCTTCTGACTTCTTGACCGCTTGTTCTAGCTTCCGATGTTCCCGCTGGCGTTCTTTTTGCTGTTCGTAGCTTTCTCGCCCTTCTGTCTTTTCTGGAGCTACCCGCTCCCCCGCACCAGTGGTCTCTTTGTTGATCGGTTGCTCTTGCTGGGTCTGAAGTTTCCATATATAATCCTGCATACCCCCGAGGTGATTGACTACTTTCTTATCCTTAAACTCAAAGACTTTGTCCACCAATCCATCGAGGAAGTCACGGTCATGACTCACTATCAGTACGGTCCCGTCATAATTTTGTATCGCTTCCTTAAGCACCGCTTTACTGCTGAGGTCGAGGTGGTTTGTTGGTTCGTCTAGGATTAAAAAGTTGGAGGGTGAGAGTAAGAGTAGAATCATTGCGAGCCTGCTCCGCTCACCACCACTGAGTACCGATATTTTCTTTTCGGAGAGTTCGCCACCAAACATGAAGGCCCCAAGAATATTATTTATTTGTAAGCGAATGTCTCCTACGGCAGCTTCATCTACGGTTTCATAAATAGTTTTCTGAGGATTAAGCAAGGCTGCTTGATTCTGAGCAAAATATGAGATCTCCACTTGGTGACCATCTTTTATCATACCCTCAAACGGGATCTCTCCCATAATAGCACGTACAAAGGTGGTCTTTCCTGAGCCGTTTTTCCCTACGAGGGCGATTTTATCGCCACGCTTTATCTCTAAGTCTATATCGTCCAAGACATTGTGCGTGCCATAAGATACACTTAGGTCCTTAATTATCAATGGATATTCTCCACTCTGTACAGACATCGGGAAGCGGAAGTGAATGGCACGTCTATCAAGTTCTTCTACCTCTATGCGATCCAGTTTGTCCAACTGCTTAATACGGCTCTGTACCTGCACAGCTTTTGTCGCCTTGTAGCGGAAACGTTCGATGAAGTCCTCCGTTTCCTTGATCATCTTTTGTTGATTCTCATACGCTCTGAGCTGTTGTTCGTATCGCTCTTCTCTCAATTGAATGTAGTGACTATAATTGGTCTTGTAGTCAAATGCTTTTCCCAATGAGATTTCCACGGTACGGGTGGTGATGTTGTCTAGAAAACGCCGATCGTGACTCACCATAATCACAGCTGCTGAGCTTTTTTTGAGAAATCCTTCAAGCCAGATAATGGACTCCATATCTAGGTGGTTTGTTGGTTCGTCAAGAAGAATTAAGTCAGGACGCCCTAGAAGGATCTTTGCAAGTTCTATTCGCATACGCCAGCCACCAGAAAATTCAGATGTCTGTCGGTCAAAATCCTTAGGGTCAAAGCCCAGACCCTTCAGTGTGACCTCAATTTCGGCCTCCATCTGAATAGGATTGTAAAGGGCTAAAAGTTCGGTCATGTTAGAGACCCTTTGCACTAGCTCCATGTAGCTTTCACTCTCATAGTCAGTTCGTTCAGCTAATTCTGCACTGTGTTTCTCGACCGCCTTTTGTAATTCTAGTTCCTTAGAGTATGCGCGGCGAGCCTCTTCTCTTACCGTACGCCCATCTTGAGTGAGTAGGTGCTGAGGTAAGTATCCAATATTCATATCCGATGGTGCAGACACAGTCCCGTGTGTTGGCTCTCTCAGACCTGCGATGATGTTCAGTAGGGTGGTTTTTCCTGCTCCGTTCCTTCCTGCAAGAGCTACCCTTTCTTTAGGATTAACTTGAATATTGATATTATCAAATAGGACATTGGCTCCAAAGTGTACACCTATGTTATTGAGTGAAAGCATATTTATTTATTGGACAGAATGATAGTGGCAATTTCCTCTGTAAGAGCGATCTCATCATCTTCTGTTACTAGGGTTTCAGCAGAAACAGAGAAGTGAGCCCTTTCGTATATTGGGATCCTCTTAGGTAATACGTTTTCTACGTGCTTTCGGATACCCTCATCATCAAGTCCCATCACAGTAGGGCGAGAGTCTCGGACTTCGATAAGTCTTTTGGTTAGGGCTGCCACGGAAGCTTCTAGATATATCACAGTACCACGAGCAAGCATGAGATCAATATTATCATCCCAGGTAGGCATCCCACCACCTGTAGCAATCACAGTGTCTTGTAATTGTGAGATCTCGATTAGAATGACTTTCTCTCTCTTTCTAAACTTCTCGATACCGCAGCCCGCCATCATCCCACCAATGGAGCTGTGGTATTTTTTTTCAAGATACTCATCGGCGTCAAGAAAGTTTAGCCCAAGTCTGCTAGCTAGCCTTTTGCCAATAGTAGTTTTTCCGACCGCTGTAAAGCCAATTAAAAATATCGGTTTCATCTTATTGTGTTCAGTGAATATATCTCTACAAAGTTAATCAATCACTAGCATACGCACAACAATAGACGAGAGCTCTTAATGAGTGGAGGGAAATAGAGGATTATCTGCATTGGTGTTTTAAAAGAACTTGATGCGTAATTAAAAGTCGGTTGTCCTCTTTTGGAGGAATAGCATATCTGATGAATGTTATGGAGGGCTACTTATGGCATGTTTTTGATTTGGCTAATGAGTGATGTCTTAAGAGTAGGCTCACGACTTTTATTTGAGGCGACTACGTATTAATATTATAGGCATAATAGTGTTATTTATATCATATCTAATCCGGAATTTGTAAATGTGAGCTTATTTATCGTAGAACATTAACACTATTATCTCAGTATGCAATGTCTCAATTTGTACTATTTGGCGAATTTTTTAGTATCTTTGTGCGTATTTTTTTATAATAAGAAAGATGAATCTATGAGAAAAAATTTAATTTTATTTGTTTTGTTGTCTAGCTTTGTTTTGTTTATGTCTGCTTGTAATGGCAAAAAGAAAGAAAGCAATGAGGGCAAAGAAGCTGTTAATATAAATAGCATCGAGGCCCTAGATAACCTACAGGTTGATACAAAAGCTAGTTACATTGATTGGGTTGGTAGTAAGCCAGGCACTGATCATATTGGAAAGATTTATCTCCAATCAGGTGTGATAGGAGTAGATAAGGCTCAGAAGGAAGTCCTTTCGGGTAAGTTTATTATCGAGATGAACAGTATTGATAATGAGGACTTGGAGGGTGAGATGAAGGCCAAACTGGAAGGACATCTTAAAAGTGCGGATTTCTTCGATGTTGAGAAGTATCCAACTAGTACCTTTGAAATTGCTGAGGTTACTCCTGTAGAAGGAGAGCTGAATAATTACATGGTTACAGGAAATCTTACCATGAAGGATGTTACCCTAAGCATTAGTTTTAAAGCTATGATAAAAGAAGCTGATGGCGTCTATACTGCAGTGTCAGAGCCTATTGTCTTGGATCGTACTCAGTGGGGTGTTAACTATGGCTCCAAGAATATCTTTAAGGATCTTAAAGATAATATCATTAGCGATCAAATCCAGATGACAGTACACTTGGAAGCAAAGTAAGATAGTATATATCATTTTTTTTGATATATGTAAAAAGAGGAGCCTATTCATTGCGAGTAGGCTCCTCTTTATTTTTGTTTATTTCAAGCCATGTCATCTTATTGATGGGTAGGCTTAAAGTCTCATTTACGCTAATGTGATCTTTAGTGGAGTGGAGTTACTTATGGTGTCACTGACTGGACAACGCTCCTCTACTACTTTGATCCACTTCTTAAGGGTATCATCATCCGCATCGGTATCGGGGATGATTTCGACATCCACTTCCTTAAATCCTGCACGATCTGTAGTTTCTTTACCCATTAGTTTGTCAGAATTCAGCGATCCAGCTATTTTGATCTCCACTCCACGAAGGGTGAATCCCATTTCATTGGCGATGAGATGACACATGACGTTTAAACAACCTGAGAGGGCTGCCAATACATACTCTACTGGATTTGCCCCATCATTGGTACCCCCTTGTTCTGTGGGTTCGTCAATAATCATTTCAAAAGAACGAGCCTTCACGACTACTTTTGTAGGGTTCTTACTGCGTGCTTTTACGCGAAATTTAGAATCAGCCATAAAGTTGAAATTTTAAAGGTTATACATACGCTTGTAACTATTAGATGTACAAGCCGTGAAAAAGTTTGAAGGGCGATGTCTAAAGGACTTACCTCTTTTTTGGGGGATATCTAAGTCAAAGAAAGATGACATAGCTCTTCACATCATATATGCGAAATAATCCAAAGTCTCAGATTTCAAATATATTAAGAAAACCAGAATAGAGTTTCGAAATATATTTTTTAGAATCATAAAAATATATATAACTAAAGAATGAAGTATTAGTATTCATTATAGCGAACTGGTTTGCAAATCTGTAATACTTTTGTAGCATGAGACAACGAGCCTATTACTTGAGAGAGCAAGAAGTAATCAAATATGTGGTCAAATCCGAACACACTGCGTTGTTGACGCCGTCAGAAAATATTTTTATGAAAGATCGGTATTTAAATATATTTGAAACCCCATTTGAAAAAGCATCGCTCTTCAAATGGGGTCCCTAAAGAATTAGTGCCAGTATAATTATTTCCCTATAATAAATGGGTTTTCGTATATAACTTGTTCTTATTATTGGAGATAAAGGGAATGAATGTAGTTGTATTCGTGGGAAGGGTGATCAAAGAAGTCAATTGATATGACTTTCCCATTCAAGGTGTATGGTTTAGATAACTCTCTGTCTTCCTCTTCCCGTTTTATAGCCATTCTTTCAAAGATTTCCGCGTCACTATTTTTGGGGGCTTCCCTTTTAAAAGGGGGAAATGCGACAGGGGTATCTATTAATTTCACATATATTGATGCGTAGATCTGATTGATATATCCAATATATTTATCGTTTAATTTTTGTAATGTCAATTCATACTCTTCTGCTTTTCCTGGTGGAAAAAGTAAAAAAGAGGTTCGTTCGTAATCATTTCCTACAAATAAATTGTAGTTCTTATTAATACCAATGACTTGCCACTCATCTAGTCCATAATACCATCTTGATGTAGGGTAGACATAGTATTCACAAGGATAGCCTTGCTTCTTAAAATCATACTCCCCAAATGTAGCATTAAGTTTCACCCTATAGATCTTGGAAAAGTCAAAATGATCAGCTAGCATTTGCAACTCTTTCCTATAGGTTTCTTTCTCACGTTCGAATTTAAATTTGTTAGAAGACAATTCATCGACCAAAGTTTCGTCCTTAGTCATTTTGATATACGACATAACTAAATCATCAGTGATTTCAATCTTATTTACCCTGATGCAATACGCCCATATTAAGTCATCGGTTAGATCTATGGCTACTTTAGAGGTGGGATTATCGCTAAATCTTAGAACTACCTCATGATTGACTACTGCTTCGTCAATATCTATGTATATTTTTGGATATTCCTCCGAAGGTAAGCTAATAATGAGAATATTACTTTCGCTTGAGCTGTAGGTAATATTCTCATTATGAGGTTTTATATCTATGATGGTTCCTTCCATCAAAACTAGATCGTCAGACTTTACTGGATTTAATGAAGTAAAGTCTGGTGACTCATATAGCGTATAAAGAGACCTGTATTCTCCATATTGATTATAACCGATCCGAATGGTGTCTCCTACAGACCAGGTGGTACCATCTAGAGTCTGGTATGAATTTTGTGCATAGATATTATTCCCACTCCATAATAGGGAAATAAATAATAGTAGATATAAAAAATGTTTATTCATGACTTGAATTATTTGTTATGTGAGACTACGGTATCGACGCTTAGGGATAGCATCCTCGCCTAGGCGGCGGAGCTTATCCTCCTCATATTCAGTATAGGATCCTTCGTAGTAGAAGGTATTACCATCGCCCTCGAACGCTAGGATGTGGGTACAGATCCTATCTAGGAACCAACGATCGTGTGAGACCACGACGGCACATCCTGCAAAGTTTTCAAGTCCCTCCTCTAGAGCACGCAAGGTGTTGATGTCAATGTCATTAGTCGGCTCGTCAAGTAACAATACATTGCCACCAGAGCGAAGAGTAAGGGCTAGATGAAGACGGTTACGCTCACCTCCTGATAACACCTTACAGAGCTTCTCTTGGTCGGCACCATTGAAGTTGAATCGACTGAGGTAGGCACGTGCATTGACTTCTTGGTTTCCCACTTTGATGAGGTCTTGACCTCCAGAAATGACTTGATATACAGATTTCTCTGGGTCGATGTCCTTATGCGACTGATCGGCATAGCCAATCACTACTGTTTCACCGACTTCGAAGGTCCCCTCATCGGCTTTCTCCATCCCCATAATCATCTTGAACATTGTGGACTTTCCTGCTCCGTTAGGACCAATCACGCCCACGATGCCATTAGGAGGAAGCATAAAATTAAGGTCATTGAAGAGTACTTTCTCTCCAAAAGCTTTTTTCACAGAATGTGCCTCGATGACCTTATTCCCCAGGCGAGGTCCATTAGGTATATAGATTTCGAGCTTAGCCTCTTTTTCTTTGGTCTCTTGGTTGAGTAAGGCGTCATAGCTATTCAGACGAGCTTTTCCCTTGGCATGCCTTGCCTTAGGAGCCATCCTGATCCAATCAAGTTCGCGCTGTAGAGCTTTAGCTCTCTTGGTGCTTTGCTTCTCTTCTTGAGCCATACGGGTGCTCTTCTGTTCCAGCCAGCTTGAGTAATTGCCTTTCCAAGGGATACCCTCACCACGGTCAAGCTCTAAGATCCAACCTGCGACGTGATCTAGGAAGTAACGGTCGTGGGTGATGCAGATAACAGTACCGGTATATCTCTGTAGGTGTTGCTCCAGCCAATCTATACTCTCAGCATCGAGGTGGTTGGTGGGCTCATCTAGTAACAAGATCTCTGGCTCTTGGATAAGTAAGCGGCAGAGGGCCACTCTACGACGTTCTCCTCCGGATAGCTCTTTCACCGGTTGATCAGCAGGCGGGCAGCGAAGAGCATCCATAGCTCTCTCGAGCTTGGTGTCAAGGTTCCATGCGTCTGAAGCGTCCAGCTTGTCTTGAATATCAGCTTGTCGTGCTAGCAACGCATCCATCTTTTCTGGGTTCTCAAGTACATCTGGATCACCAAACGCATTATTGACTTCGTCAAATTCCTTAAGTAAGGCTACGGTCTCCGCTGCCCCTTGCATCACCACTTCCTTGACTGTTAAGTTGTCGTCCAATTGAGGGTCTTGCTCTAGATAGCCGACACGATATTCAGGGGATGCATATACCACTTCTCCATTGTATTCGCGGTCTATTCCAGCAATAATCTTGAGTAGGGTAGATTTTCCACTACCGTTAAGCCCCACGATACCAATCTTTGCTCCGTAAAAGAAGCTTAGATAAATATTCTTAAGTACTTGTTTGCTTGGTGGAAAAGTTTTGCTTACGCCCACCATTGAGAAAATGATTTTCTTATCGTCTGCCATTTAAATTATATGTCTAATGTTTTTTACTTACAGTACAAATGTAACTCTTTTACTGGAGATAATGCTTTCAAATATTTAGACTCAATTTTCTTTTTATCGGGTTCTTTGATTTTTATCATTTTTATCATTTTTATCATTAGTAACGTGAGTTCGACCTAAGCGATAGCGATTTCGTTAGTTTTTTTGATAATTTCTAAATTCAGCTCTGGCTTCTTAGGCATTAGGTTGTATGCAATTAAACCACAGATGAGATTAACGACAAAGTTATTCACACTTCTATGTCTTGTATGTTCAATTTGACAGACGTTCTTTAGTAAGTCATTCACGGTTTCGATAATAGCTCTCTTTCGCAAAAGAATTTTATCGTAAAGGGACATAAGTGAATTCTTCATATTCTTCTTGATTTTTGTAATTATGTGTATATCATCAATGAAGAGTTTGTCAAATAGAGATTGAGAGATGTATCCTCTATCTCCTATTAATTTCCCAAAAAGCTTCTTTGTGAAGGCATCGTCCTTGAGTGGAGCCCTATCATCAACATTACCAGGAGTGATTTGATATTTGATAATCTCTCCCTTGTCATTGATGACTATATGTAGCTTAAAGCCATAAAACCATCCCATTGTACACTTTCCTTTTGCACCCCACCCCTTCATTGTTTTGTGACTCCTTTCTCGCTTAATATGACAAGCCCTTAACGGTGTAGAGTCAATGAAGGAGATGCCTGTACACTCCCCCAAACAGCACATATTGAGAAAAGCAATCAGTTTATAGGCTACCTTTTGTTGCAACTCCACGAAGCGATTATAGGAGACCGTTTCGGGAAAAAGAGAGTGACACTGTGTGCAAATGTACTTCAGATAGAAAGACTTCAAATCACGGTAATGAGAGTGGTGAAACATTATGAGAATGGTCATCACCTCACTGTCAGAAAGCTTAAACTTCCTATTTCTTCTTCTCTTTGTCTGACCAGTTTCCATAGAATGAGCCTTCATCACCTGATCAAACTTTTTGGAGAAATCATCTAGAATACAAAAAACTTCAACTATATTTGTGAACATAAAAGTGGTATTTTATTTGTTTATCTTATTGATTATCAGTTATAAAGATACAAATAATTTACCACTTTTCCTAATATAATCTCCTCTATTTTAAACTGTTAGAACATCTAACGACTAACAATATTATATCCTTTTCTTACATCGAACTCACGTTTAGTAGAGGATAAATGATCTCTTAGTGGCATGGATAAATGTATTTAGATGTGAAAGTATTGTTATTCGTGGCGAATTTAGGAAAGATTATACTTTAAAATGATGCCCTTTCCACACGAATTCGTTATCTTTGATACAAATGAAAAAGAGAAAGATTTTAAATATATAAAAATTGAAGATTATGATTAAGAAAGAAATACTTAAGAAGATTAATGAGCAGATTAAGCTAGAGTACGAATCTGCATTTATTTATAAGAGAATGTCTATCATGCTTGGAGATATGGGGTGGCCTGGTCTCTCTCACTGGATGCATGAGCAGTATCGTGAGGAGATTCTTCATGCTGAAGAGATGATTGACTATATTATGTCACGCCGTGAGACACCAGAGTTGGGTGACATTAGGATGCCAGAGCTTAGCCTTAAAACCGTGCTTGATTTCTTTGAGAAGTCTTTTGAGCATGAGTGCTTAGTAAGTAAGAAGATCAATGAGATTGTTACCGCTACTATTGAGCAGCAAGACTATGCGACAGAAAACTTCTTCCGTAAATATGTCAATGAGCAGGTGGAAGAGGAAGATACAGTTTCTGATCTTGTAGATCAAATTAAACGTGCCAAGGATGACGGTGGTTTGGTTATCATTGATGGAAGACTTGGTCAGCGTTGATATAGCATAATTGATATAATACATATGTGCTATAGATGGCGATAATTCCCGATTAGGCATTATCGCCATTTTTGTATTTCCCCAAGAAATACGACTTGTTAGAAACTTTAGTTTGTTTCATAGCATCTATAACCATAAAAAATGACCGAATGAAAAAAAGTGTGTTACTGCTGGTGCTGTTACTTCTCTTCACGGCTTGCCAAGAAGGACCTAATGGTGTGTCACAAGTAGAGAAGCAATCATCCAATAAACAGTTTGATGTTAATCCCGAAGAGGCAAGAGGGCTGGCTCAATCAATTTTGCCAGGAAAGACCTTGGAGATGCTGGAGACGGATGTTGCCGATCCCTCTGCGTATTATGTCTTTAATGCACGTGAAGGAGGCTTTGTGATTGTTTCCGCGTACGTCGCAGCTGAACCGATTCTTGGGTACTCTGAGCTAGGAACTATCGACTCCGGTAATGTTCCATTAGGACTAAAGTCCTTGTTAGATGACTACTCTGGAGAAATCATCTCTGCTCGAAAGATGGAACTCACCCCCTCTCGGAAGCGACTAGAAGAGCGGCGGGCTATTTTACGGTCAGGTGATGAGGCGAAGGTTATTAAAGAGCCAATATTAGGAGACTTAAAGTGGGATCAAGGAAATGGATACAATCTTTTTGCTCCGGATTTTACTCCAATAGGTTGTGTGGCTACAGCCACTGCTATGATCATGAGATATTGGGAATATCCAGAGCGAGGCCAAGGTGTGTATCAATATAATTCAGGCCGTTTTGGTATTCAAGGTCATGATTATAATTATACCCTTCGGTGGGATAAGATGCCTATGAATAAAGAGGCGTTAAGTAGACTGAGTGAGCCAGAAAAGGAAGCGGCCAAGTTTCATACTTCACGATTTAATTATGGTGTGGCTGTTGCTTTGGATATGAACTTTGACTATGGTGAGAATGGTGGCAGTGGAACGTACCAGAAATTTGTCCCAGAGATGTTACACCACTTTTATAAATATCCTCCGACTATCAAAAATCTGTATGCCGATAATTATTCGGCTGATGAGTGGCACCAGATGCTCCGGGCAGAGCTGGATGCTGGACGTCCCGTTCAATATGCTGGCAGGGGAGAAGGAGGAGGACACTCCTTTGTGATTGATGGATACAAAGATAATGGCTACTTCTCTCTCAACTGGGGTTGGGGAGGCATCTCTAATGGGTGGTTCAAGCTATCGGCTCTTTCTCCAGATGAGCTTGGCTCAGGAGGAGGTAGCGGCGGATTTAATATGGATCATGAGATGATCATAGGCTTCGAACCCCCAGTGAGAGTCGAAGGTAAGAATAGTGGTAATGTCGATGAACTCGACTCGCCCTTATTTGATAGTCCTGTGGTACTACCATCCCTGGATCTATACATTAAGTACACGAGGTTCAATCAGATAGAGACTTACTCTACAGCTGGTCGGTATGAGGTGTACACAGATAAGATCATTAATGTCGATAATGGGAAGCTTGATGTGGTTATCAAGCCTCATTTTCTTCGTCCCGATGCAGTGGGATATGTATTATTATCTGTAGATCTCAACCATGATGGCATTTTTAACTCAGAAAAGGATCAGGATATTATTCTTTCCTTTGAGAAATTAACCTCTGGACAGGAGATTAATAAGACGATAGACTTCAATACTCTTAAAGTCAAACCAGTAAAGGGTAAAACCTATACCATGCGTGTGAATATAAGTGCCTATGGGTATTCCAATCCCAACTATATGATCTCTGGAGAAGTAGAGGATTACACTATAATGATAAAGTAACATAAGAATGAAGAGAATAATAATACCGACTATCGTCATACTCCTCCTCGCTTCTTGTGGCGGAAAAAATACTCCTAGTTCTGGAAGAGAAGGTGGAAAAAATAATCCTGAAAAGGTCTCTAACTATGTTGCCTTTTTGATTTCTGAAGATCTGGAAGATGAATATAAAACACTCTTTCTATTCATCGATGCCAAACCTGAGGATCGGAAAAATGTATGGATTGATAAGAATGAGAATGGAAAGAAAGACAGTGGTGAAGAGATTACGAAGTTTGGTCTCCATTACGATAAGGAAAACGAATTGAAATTTACAGCAAAAAAGGAGTTGAGACTACATGGAAAGGTGACACACCTAGCTGGCAGAACCAATTTCAGATTTAGTAAATTTACTTCTGGTGTCAATAAAGACCTGACATACCTTGATTTGAGTACCAATTTTATGAAAGAGATAGATATTTCTGGCCTATCTAATCTCCAGTACCTATCTCTGAGAAATAATGTCATTGAGAAGCTAGACTTGACGAAGTTTCATAAATTAAAAGTCTTAGACTTAGGTTATACTAACTATTTTAGTACCGTTCTGGATAACTGTACTGATCTAGAGTATCTAGATCTTTCCGCCAGATACTTTTCAGGCTTTTCAATGAAGCACTTTACCAAGCTACGTACCTTAATTGTTAGAAATAACGAACTGGAGGAGTTTGATGTCAGCACGCTGACCGGACTTGAGGGTTTAGACTTGACCGGAAATAGAATGAAAAAGGATGCTCTGGAAAAACTATATAAGAGTTTGCCAAATAGGAGGGGGTTGGTACCTGGCGTACTGCTTATTAAAGGTAACCCAGGGGCTGTATTGGCTAATCATCAATTAGCTCAGGATCGTAACTGGCAAGTGGATGACACTTCTGAGCGATTGCGTCCTGGGATGAGAAGAGATAATCTCCCTATCGTGAAATGGTAATTATAATTAGTGTATGATGAAAAAGAACTTACTATATATATTCGTGGGTGTCCTTGTCTTAATGACTGGCTGTAATCAAAAGACCCAGATTATGCCAGAGGAAGAACGGACTCTAGAGCTCACCCTTGATAATGATCAATTGCGAAGCTATATTAAGGATCCTAATGGAGAACAAGTACTATTCCGTTGGGATAGAGGAGCCATGGATATCAAGATTGTCTTTAAACAAGGCGATGTCATGGCTTATCTTGGAGGAGTTCAAACCGAAGCGGTGGAAAATGGGAACGCTATATGTACACTTACGATCCCTTCTTCAATTGATCTCACACGCCCTTTTGACCTATACGGCATCATAGCAGATCGAGTGAAAGTCAAGGATGGAAAGATTTTAGTAGGCATAGCAGCTCACTCTACTTATGACCTGTTGTCATTGTCTCCTAATCGAGATGGTGATGTGCCTGTCTATTTTGAATTAAAAGGCGTCGAAGCACGCCAGAAAAAGCTTTCAGCTACCTTTCACCACTTAGGTGCAATGGCTGTTATTTCTATTAAGAATAGTAGCCCTCTTCCGCTCAAGACCGCGGGCTTTGCGATTGTTCCGCATGAGGAATCTTTGGCTTTTTATCATAAAGGAGCACTTCCTTATGTTGGAAATACAGAATTGCCATACCTTGACTTATTAAACCCAGTTGGTCAACCAGATATGATACTAAGCAATGTTGATTATCCTATGGTGGAGATTCCTGCAGGGGGAGTGTCACATGTAGGCTTTTGGTTTGTCCCATTGTCCCATGAGTCTTCAGACATTAATTTGGTGGCGTACCAATTACCAGATAAAGTTCTGCACTCTGAGACTACTCTGCCGGGTCGTCAATTAAAAG
Source organism: Porphyromonadaceae bacterium W3.11 (assembly GCA_030434245.1). Classification (NCBI taxonomy): domain Bacteria; kingdom Pseudomonadati; phylum Bacteroidota; class Bacteroidia; order Bacteroidales; family Porphyromonadaceae; species Porphyromonadaceae bacterium W3.11. The sequence continues at coordinate 377,279 of JAUISX010000003.1, read as the reverse complement.
CAGGACAAGCTTATGCGATATATGCAGAGTGGAATGGTGAAAAACTTATGATCCTTGATGAAGAGCCTATGAGGCCGATTCCCGAGGGTTTACCTGTTGCTACGTTTGAAACTGCTAAATCTGCTGGAGAGCAGATCTCTATCGGAGTATTACCGAAGGGTGTCGATAGCGAGCCTTTTGTCTTTGTGGATTTAAATGGTAATGCTCAGCCCGATAAAGGGGAGTATATTACCGACTTTACTAATGATATTATGGCGAATAAGGTGATGGACTTCAAGCTCCAGAATTCCAAGTTTGCTATTTATGGTGATGTGGAGATCTTACAAGTGATTGATTCTGGGGTAACAAAGGCCGATCTTTCAAAAATGCCAAATGTGGAAGTGGTTGATTTTTGGAGGAATAATCTCACTACACTAGATCTCAGTAGTAATATTCATCTAAACACAGTGGCGATTCAAGATAATCAGCTATCTCAGCTGATCTTCCCAAGTGAAAATAGGATTCAGTTTCTGTTTCTCGAAAGTAATAAGCTGAGGTCATTGGACATTAAGCCTTTGTCAAGTCTTACGGAGGCGAACATAGCCAGTAATTTATTTGATTCGGCAGCTCTTAATCAGATATACTCAGATCTTCCGACAGCTAAAGACTTGGATGCATCTTGGAAGTACCATTTGTATGTCTTCTCTAATCAAGGCGTGAGCGGTGCTAATGATAGGTTAGCTACTGATAAGGGCTGGACCATACACGCAGATAATCCACAAAACTAGAGTAATAGTTTGGTCATAAAGCAAGCAGGGAGATGGTGGATATCCACCATCTCCCTGCTTTTCTTATTGGTATAAACGGTTTATAGCTTATTGATAGAGCCTAGTACGTTCTCTATCTTGTGCTTATAAAGGTTCTTAAGGCTTTCACGAGCTGGGCCTAGGTATTTACGAGGGTCAAACTCGGCAGGGCTATCGATAAAGACCTTGCGGACAGCTGCAGTCATTGCCAACCTTCCGTCAGAGTCAATATTAATCTTACATACTGCAGACTTAGCTGCTCTGCGTAGTTGATCCTCTGGGATACCAATAGCATCCTTCAATTTACCACCATGACTATTAATGGTCTCAACTAGGTCTTGTGGTACAGAGCTTGATCCGTGTAATACGATTGGGAAGCCTGGTAGCTTCTTCTCGATAGCTTCTAGGATATCAAAACGAAGTGGAGGTGGTACTAGATTGCCCTTCTCATCACGTGTGCATTGCTCTGGTGTAAACTTATTAGCCCCGTGGCTAGTCCCAATAGAGATTGCTAGAGAGTCCACGCCTGTGCGGCTCACAAAGTCAATCACTTCTTCTGGCTGAGTATAGACATGCTTTTCCGCAGACACATCATCCTCGATACCCGCTAGGACACCCAATTCGCCCTCAACGGTAACATCAAATTTGTGTGCATACTCTACCACTTGCTTGGTTAGCTTAATATTTTCTTCGTAAGGTAGGTGACTTCCATCAATCATCACACTTGAGAAGCCCATTTCGATACAACTCTTACAGAGTTCAAAAGTATCCCCGTGGTCAAGGTGAAGTGTGATTTGAGGCTTTTCACAACCTAGTTCTTTAGCATACTCTACAGCTCCTTGAGCCATATAACGCAATAGGGTTTGATTAGCATAGTTACGAGCACCTTTAGATACTTGTAAAATAACTGGTGAGTTTGTCTCAACCGCAGCTTGGATGATTGCCTGTAGCTGCTCCATATTGTTGAAGTTAAAAGCTGGGATAGCGTATCCACCATCTACTGCTTTCGCAAACATTTCTCTAGTGTTTACCAGTCCTAAGTCTTTGTAATTTACCATGGTTGTTCTTTTTTTATAATTGTCATTTATTCTCATTTTCTCTAAATCTATCTACTACAAATATACCAATTTATTTACTACTTGCTGATGAATATAGAGTGAGATCACTTCTAGATATGTGAATGATACTTAATGCTTATTGTCTTTTATTCTCAGCCTTTTTGCTTACTAAGCCTCGCTGCTTTTATCTCGTGTTTTTCTGTCTCTCAAGTGTCTGGTATCTAATCTTCTACGACCCCAATTGTGTTCATGTTTTCTAAATGCGTTATCCCAATGTCAAGAGGTTGTAGTCTGAACGATGAATAATAGAGATCACTTCAAGTTAGGTATAAGAATAGATTAGTTATACTCCCAAGAACAACGAAGATTTTTCTTGGCAAATAGTCGTCTCACATCATAGCTGAAAAGGGATTTTCATAAGGATTATTTTATTCTGATCTCAATTCGACTCGTATTTTGTGTACCTAAATGATGGTATTTCTTAATAAATTTTTTGCTACTGTGACTCTTTTTTGTAGTTTTGCGTAATGAAAAAGCTAAACCACCATATTGTAGGCTGGGCTCTTTTGCTGATTTTTATCGGTTATTTGGGTTCAATAGTCGCTACTACCCACTTCAACTTGATTGATGGGGTATTGGTGGTCCATGCTCATAAGCAAACTGAAAAGCAGAAGAGTGAGCCGTTCCATAAACATACGGCTAGTGAGCTGGTACAGCTTCATCAAATTTCAGACCTTTCAACGACGGGGATTAATACTACTTTTAGTATTTTAGAGCCCCTCTTTTTCTATATCATAAAGCTTGAAACTTGGGAGCAGATATTTGTCTCTTCCCATTTCTTCCATAAGGTCGTTAGACGTGGCCCTCCTTGTATCGAGCTTTGAGTTGAGAGGAAATAAATCGTTTTTTACATAAATTTTTACATACTGTAATGAAATCATTATTTTGGAGAGGTCTGCTATGGACCTCCGTATTTGCTATGTCCATTATTGGCGTCATGGCAGAGAATTTGGGGTATGCAACTGAAATCCCAAGTGAATCAGAAGTTGCATACAAGCTAAAGGGGAAGGTGGTAGACGCCTATGATGATACCCCTCTTGCATACGCAACGGTTGTTGTGTTAGGTACCTCTTATGGAGCTACTACCAATGTTGATGGTTACTTTGAAGTAAAGGATCTCGTAAAGGGAACCGTGACCGTGAGAGTCTCATTTGTCGGATATGGCACTCGTGAGATCAAGCTTGACTCAAAGGGCGACCACGTGATAAAGTTGGAGCCAACCGCCATCAATATGGAGGAGGTTGTCGTGAGTGCGAGCAGGAACGAGACCCGTAGAAACTTGGCACCAGTCTTAGTGAATGTTACAGATGCTAAGTTGTTTACTAAAGTGAATGCTGTCACCTTGGATGAAGCTTTGAAGTACAATCCTGGTGTGAGAGTAGAGGATAACTGTCAGAACTGTGGATTCAACCAAGTTCGTATTAATGGACTTGATGGGACTTACTCTCAGATTGTTATTAACTCACGCAGCATATTTAGTTCGCTGGCAGGTGTGTACGCACTTGAGTTATTTCCTACCTCTATGATAGATCGTGTGGAAGTGGTTCGTGGAGGAGGCTCTGCACTCTATGGCTCAGCTGCTATTGGTGGTACAGTGAATGTTATTACTAAGACTCCTACTCGAAATACCGCTGAGGCGAGCTACATCATAAGTGGAGTTCAAGATAACTTAGGCACTCCTATGCATGATGCTGGATTGTTTGCATCTGTTGTTGATAACAGTGGGAGAGCTGGAGTGAGTGTATTTGGGAAGATGAAGAGTCGTCCAGGACTTGACCTAAAGCGTCCTGGAAGTGCACAACCTAATGGGAAAGATGGTTTTTCTGACTTGCCACAGCTCCACTTTGCCACCCTTGGTACTTCTGCTTTCTATTCTGTTGGTCCAGCTACTAAGCTGTCTCTCGACTATTTCTATACACAAGAAAAACGTAGAGGTGGGGATCGTCTTGATCGTCCCGAACATGAAGCACAAATTGCCGAAGCAGTCAAGCATAGAATCCATACTGGTATCCTTAAACTGGATCAAAATCTTGCCGATGGTATGGGATTCTTGAATGTCTTTGTCGCTGGGTCGCATATTGATAGAGATAGTTATTATGGAGGTGGAAGCCTTCTAGCTAGAGAGTTGCGTGAGAAGCATGAAGCAGGAACATTAACTAAGGAAGATATTGATGGCCTAGTTGGAGCTTTGGGATCATACGGAAATACCAAAGAAACAACGCTCCAAGCAGGTACTCAGTATAGTCATAATTTTGATAAACTCATCTTTATGCCAGCTGAGTTAACAGCAGGGTTCGAGTTTAACCACAATGATCTGAAGGACATCAGTGGGTATCGTCCAGAAGCTATTGATCAAGTCACCAATACTACAAGTCTTTTCTTGCAAAATGAGTGGAAGAATGATGTTTGGGGCTTCTTGATTGGTGGTCGTTATGATCATGTGGATCTTAAGAATGGTGATGATCCAAGTAAAAAACTAGATATCCTTACCCCACGTGTAACACTTCGATTCAATCCAATTGAGAAATTACACATACGTGCTACGTATGGCCAAGGCTTTCGTTCTCCACAGTTCTTTGATGAGGAACTGCACGTGAATTTTGCTGGAGGTGAAGGTAAGCCAAGTGTTCTTAGTGCTAACTTGCATGAAGAGAAAAGCCATAGTACCAGTCTCTCTGCAGATTATTATCTAGCTTGGGATAATGGATTTAAGCTTAATCTAATGGCTGAAGGGTTTTATACACGTTTGCTGGATAAGTTCAATCATGAGGATAGAGGAGATTATCTAGAGGTTGTTAATGCTAGTAATGCCAGTGTCTATGGTGCTAACTTAGAGTTAAGACTAGCATACACTAACATCGCAACTCTTGATATGGGCTTCACAGCTCAGAGAAGTCTTTTTGATGAAGAGGAGGAAGTCGGTATTGATGGTATTAATAGTCGCGAGTTTATGCGTACTCCTAATACCTATGGATACTTTCTTCTAAATTGGACACCAAGCCATCACTTCTCTTGGAGCTTATCAGGTAACTATACTGGGAAAATGTATGTGCCTCATGAGGCTGGTGATCTCGTCCCAGGTTATATCACTATTCAAGATGGTGTGTTAGAGCGTTCTAAAGCTTTCTTCACTCTCGGAACAAAGGTCTCCTATGCTTTCCACATGGAAGATGCTATGATGGAGTTTAGCATTGGAGCACAGAATATATTTAACTCTTATCAAAAAGACTTTGATGAGGGCTCACAAAGAGCATCGGCCTATATATATGGTCCAAAGATGCCAAGAACAATTTTTGCCGGAATAAAGGTGAACCTGTAATCAACATTTATTTATATATATCCAATAAGTATGGGGTGGTATTGCAAGATAGATTGTAGTGCCATCCTTTTTTTTTATACTCATGTGAGTAATATTTCTTCAGTATATCACTGAACTGTTTATGAATGGTTTAATAGTGTGTATTTGATCACCGATAGATTGAGGATGTACGTAATAAGGCGTATGAGAAGTTTAGAGGAGGATGAAAAACCCAATGAAATAGGTACTGATAATTTATTTTTAATTACCAGTGGACATGTATTTATTAAGTCTCATTTGGACTTCACAAAAGTAAGTGAATTAAGAGGTTAGCGAAAAAAAGAATGAGATTTATTTCAAAAACTAGATAAAAAAAGGTATCTTTGCCATCAACTCCTATAAGGCTGACTTTTATAAGGTAGTCTTTTGACATAGGAGGCAATAAAAAGGACGGAATTTGTAACGATAATAATAAAAGATATATAGTATTATGACTAAAGCTGAACTCGTAGGTGAGGTATCAAAACGTACAGGGATTGAAAAGAAGCTCGTGTTAGAGACATTGGAAGCGATTATGGAAACTACCATGGATGTCCTTCAAGATGATGATGCAGTATATCTGCGTGGATTCGGTAGCTTTAGTGTGAAGAAAAGAGCACCTAAGACTGCTCGTAATATCACAAAGCAAACGACAATACAGATCCCAGCCAGAAAGGTTCCTGTGTTTAAGCCTTCAAAGAACTTTTCGGTGAAGATTGATAAGAATAACGCGTGATAAGGGACAGGGTGCTGAAGTTTGTGTTATAGACCTTAATTTTTTTTTTTGAGATAACAATTATTCCTCACTGATGTGAGAGATACAGTATTCACTATAAAATATAAATAATATGCCAAGCGGAAAGAAAAGAAAGAGACATAAGATGTCGACTCATAAACGTAAGAAAAGATTGCGTAAAAATCGTCATAAGAAGAAGTAATACCAAATGAGTAGAGAGGTGATGAAGATCACATCTTACTCGTCGGGTATATACTAGGTCAAACAACTAATTGATTAGTGTGAGATATTAGAAGCGCAAATATACTGTAGGGGCTCGGAGACATTATGTTTCGGAGTTCGGTATGGCATAAGCCTTAGGATATGTTACACGCACAATAGCATAGTAGCAATCTTAAGGCTTGCTTTCTATTTTTGAGATTAGTCTTCTATTAGTTGTTGGGTTTAGTCATATTAGTAATAGAATATTTAATTTTTTAGTAACCATTATTTCGAGTGAAAAGTGAACTGATCATAGATGTTCGCCAGAAGGAGGTCTCTATTGCGGTCCTAGAGGATAGTCGATTGGTAGAGCTTCAGAGGGAAAAGCAGAATATCGCTTTTTCTGTGGGGGATATCTATTTGGGCAAAGTGAAGAAGATTATGCCTGGTCTGAACGCCGCTTTTGTCGATATTGGTCATCGTAAGGAAGCATTCCTTCATTATCGAGACCTAGGCAATGGCTTTCTGACGGCTAAGAGTTTTCTTGCTGCTCAGCGTAAATTCGGTAAAAGCTTTTCTCCGGAAAAGGTGAAGTTGGAAAAGGAGATAGAGAAGGGTGGTGCTATCGCTGATATGCTCAGTCAGGGCGATGAAGTGATGGTGCAGATTACCAAAGAAGCTATCTCTACTAAAGGTCCAAGGCTCTCGACTGAGCTTTCATTTGCAGGTAGATATTTGGTATTAATACCATTTTCTGAAAAGGTGTCAGTGTCTCAAAAGATCCGTTCTGGGGAAGAACGTCAGAGACTTAAAATGCTGGTTCAGAGTATTAAGCCTAAGAATGTGACCGTTATTGTTCGTACCTCTGCTGAGGGGGTCAAGGTTGCGGAACTCCACCATGAGTTGCGGTCTTTGATCAATAAATGGATGAAAACCATTGAAAACCTAGGCAAGGAGCCCGCACCATCGTCCCAACGTAGTGCGAAGGGTAAGAGTAAAAGTGGTAATGGTCAGAAAGATGATGCCATCGGCATGCTACATCAGGAGAGTAGTCGCACACTAAGTCTTTTGAGAGATACGTATAACTCTGGATTTAAGGACATATACATTAATGATCGTTCGTTAGTTCAGGAGGTCACTGATTATATTGAGTTGATTGATCCAGGTCAAGGACGTATCGTCAAGCTTTATGAGGATAAGAAGCCTATATTTGATGCCTTTGATGTCACGAGACAGATTAAGCACTTATTTGGTAAGAGCGTGACTTATAAGAGCGGAGCTTATCTCATAATAGAGCAGACGGAAGCGATGCATGTGATTGATGTCAATAGTGGCAATCGAGCTAGGGGATCAAAGCAGCAAGAGGATACTGCAGTGGATGTTAATTTGTCTGCAGCCGAAGAGATTGCTAGGCAGATGAGACTTAGAGACCTTGGGGGGATCATCGTGGTGGACTTTATCGATATGGCTCAGGCGGCGAATAGACAAAAGCTATTCGAGACCATGAATGAGTATATGAAAAACGACCGGGCTAAGCATACGATACTACCTATCACTAAGTTTGGTTTGATGCAGATTACTCGCCAAAGAGTACGTCAAGCCATGACGATCGAAACTGATGAAGTGTGTCCATCATGCTTAGGTACTGGGAAGGTCAAGCCATCTATATTCTTTACCGATGAGCTAGAGGATATGATTGCTAGACTGATGACACAAGAGGGAGTGAGTAAACTTGTCTTGCATGTCCATCCATACGTAGCAGCGTTTATAAATAGTCGCAAGGGACTCTTAGGATTTGGTAGTTCATTGTTGGCAAAGTGGAGAGGAAAGTACGGCAAGGGGCTTAATATCGTAGCGGACCAGTCGTTGGGTGTCCTTTCTTATGAGTTCTATGACTCTGAGGATAATGAGCTGTCTCATATCTTGGAGGACAATGATGAAAAAGAGGATGATGAGTAATAATTCCAACTTCTTCTTTCTATGAGAGAAGCTGTTAGTGTAAATGTAATTGAGGAGCTATCTGCATAAGTAGGTAGCTCCTCCTTGTTTTTACGCCATATAATTACCTAAATCTAGCGATACCATCATTTAGCTATAGTCATTACCTTTGTGGGGAGTGAGTGAGAGTGATTTATTAATCAAAAATAATAAAAGTGATGAAAATAGGTGTTTATTATGGGTCTTCAACTGGTACCACTGCTGATGTAGCTCAGAGAATAGCTAATGAGTTAGGAGTGGCCAATGGCGATGTTCACGACATATCAAGTGCTAATGCTGCTGATGTAGGGCAATATGACTTGGTGGTGCTAGGAACATCTACTTGGGGGATGGGAGAGTTGCAAGATGACTGGGTTGAATTTAAGGATCAGCTGAAGCCGTATCTTAAGGGTAAGAAAGTGGCTTTATTTGGGCTTGGTGATTCTGAGGGATTTGGTGATACCTTCTGTGATGGTGTAGGAGAGTTGTACGATGAATTTGAAAATGCGGGATGTACATTTATAGGGGAAACCTCCGTGGAAGGTTATAGCTATGACTCTAGTAAAGCCGAGCGAGATGGGCGACTAGTTGGGCTCTTGCTTGATGAGATGAATCAAGATGACCTAACTGACGAAAGAATTGCGGCGTGGGTAGCACAATTAAAATAAATGTGCGATTCTATTGTTTAGTGTATTAAGTTTTGAAAATGAGTCCTTTATGATTTATCTATAAGGACTCGTTTTCTTTTAATTCAGCAAAAAAGATATTTTTTAGCTGTGAAGATTTGGTCAAGTTGAAAAATACTATTATCTTTGCACAAATCATTAGGATGAAAGATGAGAATACTGACCCATGGTGTAATGGTAGCACTACAGGTTTTGGTTCTGTCTGTTGAGGTTCGAATCCTCATGGGTCAGCTTTTTTTCTCACTTTAGGTTATGTATTATGCTAAGAGCGTCTTCGGTAGGCACATCAGCCTCGAGGGCGCTTTCTGATTTTTTTAGTGGATAGTAAATAAAAACGTGATGGAGAATATGTCTGACCCTTTACTGGTGATGGAAACATCTTGGGAGGTGTGTAATAAGATCGGGGGCATTTATACAGTGCTTAGCTCAAGAGCTTCGACCATGCTCATGAAGCACGGTGATGATGGTGTACTTTTTGTGGGCCCTCTATTGCGTGGGGGAGATCAAGATGATTTCATTGCGGAGCACGATAATCGTCTAGCTTCTCAGCTAACTGCAGATTGTGGACTAGAGGTGAGAATTGGGAGGTGGAACATCCCAGATCAGCCTCGGGTAATCCTTGTGGATTATACCTCTTTGTTTGAAGATAAAGGTGCACTCTATTATGAGATGTGGAGTGCATATGGCATACGAGGTGAGCTGGGTTATGGTGATTACGATGAATCCTGCCTTTTTGCCATTGCGGCAGCAAAGGTAATGATAGCATACCAGAAGGTCAAAGAGTCCAGTCTAGTCGTCTCTATTTTTAACGAATGGACTACTGGGATGGGACTCCTGTACTGTGCACTGCATTCGCCCGCTATACATACTATTTTTGTTACCCATGCGACAACTGTTGGGAGGTCCATTGCTGGTAATGGTAAGCCGTTGTATGGTGAACTGCCTAATTATAATGGCTCTCAGATGGCTGATGAGCTAAATGTTACGTGTAAGCACGTTGTGGAGCGATTAGCTTCTCACCAAGCCGATGTGTTCGCAACGGTTAGCGATGTAACCGCTATTGAAGCGGCTCAGCTTTTGGATAAAAAGGTGGATGTGGTACTGTATAATGGCTTTGAGCCGGCTTTTGTTCCTGATGAAAAAGATCAAGCTATACTAAAAGCAGATGGGCGAAATAAAATCATTCGCGTGGCTGAGCGACTGTATGGTACGACCATTTCCAGTGAGGCCGTAATTATTGCCACTTCAGGTCGGAATGAATACCGTAATAAAGGGTTGGATGTTTTTATTGATGCGCTTGGGCGTATTAAGAATCAAACACTTCAGGATGTTATTGCTGTTATCGCAGTTCCCAGTTGGGTTAAGTCACCGCGGAGAGACTTGGCCTTTGCTCTTGAGCGAAATATTGAACTAACGATGCCGATGCAGAATCCATTTCTGACCCATGAGCTAAATGATCCATGGGGGCATCCCATATTTTCTCAATTAAGTGCCTTGAGAGAGCAGTGGGGGCATGGCGTTTTTCCTCTTTTTGTACCAGCCTATTTAGATGGGAGGGATGGAATTTTAGATCTTGAGTATTATGATTTTCTCTCGGCTCTTGATCTTACCGTTTTTGCTTCTTATTACGAACCATGGGGGTACACCCCTTTGGAGAGCATTGCTTTTGGTATTCCTACGATTACAACTGACAAGGCAGGTTTTGGCGTTTGGGCTGAGAAGCATAGCACCGTTGGTAATGACCTTATGAGTGGTGTTCGGGTATTGCATCGAGATGATTATGACTTTGATGGATTGTCTAAATCGCTAGTGGAGAACATTCTGAGTTATATAGCAAAGTCCGATGAGGAGAAGGCAGAGGCGAGAAGAGCTGCTCAAGAGTTATCAGCTGATGCTGAATGGAGTCGTTTCTACACACTATATGAGAGAGCTATCGAAATGGCTCTTAATAGATAGTTGTAGCGAAGAGTAGGCCTATAGTGCTTTGGTTATAGGTGATGAGCTGACTGAATGACGCTTCTCAGAGTAAGGCTCTTGTAAGTATTGGAGTTTCTTCATATAGGAAGAAACTCTTCTACTTATATAGAAAAAATATCGGTCCTATAGGAAACATTTCTTTTTTATATAACTAAGATTTTTGACGGCTTATAGCTTTCGAATGAGACTGTCATGTACATGAAAATCTTGGCTCTTGAAGAGTGGCGTAACTGCTCTCCCTCGTGAAGCACTATCATCGATATGATCGTGTGTCTGCATGAGTTCAAAAATGTTAAAATGGGACATGATGACTTCTTGCTAGGTCGCTAAAATTTGTTATATTTGCTTAGGAGTATGCTGCAGAGTCTAGGTGAGATTCTTTTTTTGTGGATGCTTATTACTACAGATCTTTTGATATGAGTAGAGAGAGTCAATTGTTAGAGGAGGTGGAGCTTCGAATTGCAATGTTTGGTCGGAAATACAACCAAGTAAATGAGGAGCTCGCTGATGCTATGGCGAAGATTGATTTGCTTACAGACCAAAGTAATAAGCAGCGAGAGGAGATCCAGACGCTAGAGCAGAAACTATCTGTGGCTACTATCGCTACTGGCTCTAGCCCTGAAGCTAATCATGCTTTGTTAGGGCTGAGAGAGGAGCTAGATGGGATAGTTGAGGTCATAGATGAATGTATTACTCTGCTAGAAAAGCGAATAGAGTAGTTACGGTGATAAGATACGATTTGGAGTAGGCGGAAGTCCTCCAAATGCATAATAGTATAAATATAAAGAATAATACTGTACGATTGAGTATGAACCATGGATGGTGAACATTCTGAAATAAACAGATTTATGACGCGAGACATTACGATCCGAATAGAGGATCAACGTCTCTCGCTCACTATCCCGCGTACGGAGATCGCAGAACAGAAAATTCGAAGAGCGGCTGACCAGGTTAATTCTGTGTTAGAGAAGTATAGAGTGGCCTTCCCCGATGCTAAGAGGGATGAGCTTATGACCTACGTAGCTCTTCATATTGCTAACAATGCCCAGACGAGTATGCTAGAGATGGAGGATCTTCAGCTAACTAGTAGATTGGAGAAGCTGGTAAAACAGTTGGATCAGCTCGTATAACTTTAGTCTTATAAATTATCATTACGTAATCTTTAATTCACATAACCTAGCAGATGTTTTTCGATTAATTATTTGTAAAAAAACGTTAGGATATGGGTAACATTTTCGTCGCTATTGGGGTGGCTATTGTGTTTCTTGCTGTAGGAGGATTTTTCCTTTGGAAGGAGCTGAAGAAAAAAGCTATCGAAGAGCGAGATGCATATATTGCAAATGCTAAAGAGGATCTAGAGATACTCAAGAAAAATAAGCTTCTGGAGGTAAGGGAAGAGGCCATAAAGAATAAGGCTGAGCTAGATAAGGAGATGCAGCAACGCCAGAGTCGCGTTCAGAGTTGGGAGAGTAAGCTCAAAAATAGAGAGCATTCACTTCAAGGGCTGCAAGACGACCTCAATAAGATTTCGAGGGAACAAGAGGCCGAAAAAGTAAGATTAGAAAAGTCTCAAAGAGAGAATGAGAAGAAGCTTGAGCAGGGCTGGTCTGATATACAAGCTCGAGAGGCAGCTCTAGAAGTCCTAAAGAGTGAAGCTGAGAAGCAACTAGAGGTCATTAGTGGACTTTCGGCAGAGGAGGCAAAAGAACAGTTGGTTAATAGCATTCAAGATCAGGCTAAGGCTGCTGCGGCATCACTTGTGGCTGATATTATTGATGAAGCTAAGATGACTGCTAATCAAGAAGCCAAGAAGCTGGTTGTGAAGTCTATTCAGCGAATTGCTACCGAAACAGCAATTGAAAATGCTGTGACCGTATTCCATATAGAGAATGATGAGATGAAGGGTCGTATCATAGGCCGTGAGGGTCGAAATATACGTGCTCTTGAGGCCGCTACAGGAGTGGAGGTGATTGTGGATGATACTCCGGAGGCTATTGTCTTATCTTGCTTTGATCCTGTTCGTCGTGAGATCGCTAGACTTACCCTGCATCAGCTAGTCCAAGATGGACGAATCCATCCAGCTCGAATAGAAGAGGTGGTGGCTAAGGTTCGGTCTCAAATCGAGGAGGAGATCGTAGAAACTGGTAAGAGGACGATGATAGATCTAGGTGTCCATGGATTGCATCCTGAGTTGGTTCGCTTAGTTGGTAAGATGAAGTACCGCTCAAGCTATGGACAGAACTTATTACAACACTCAAGGGAGACTGCTAACCTGTGTGCTGTGATGGCATCGGAGCTAGGGCTTAATCCTAAGAAGGCTAAGCGTGCAGGCTTGCTACATGATATTGGTAAGGTGAGTGATGAGGAGCCAGAATTACCACATGCTTTACTAGGGATGAAGATCTGTGAACGATATAAGGAGAAACCAGATATCTGTAATGCTGTAGGTGCTCACCACGACGAAATAGAGATGGAGACACTTATCGCTCCTATTGTTCAGGCCTGTGATGCGATCAGTGGTGCACGTCCTGGAGCGCGTCGTGAAATTGCAGAGGCGTACATCAAACGTCTGAATGACCTTGAGAAATTAGCACTCTCTTACCCTGGAGTGATTAAGACTTATGCTATCCAGGCAGGTAGAGAGCTAAGAGTAATTGTGGGTGCTGATAAGATAGATGATGCAGGTGCTACTCAATTATCAGGAGAGATCGCTCAGAAGATACAGGACGAGATGACCTATCCTGGTCAGGTTAAGATCACAGTGATTCGCGAGACCCGTGCTGTAACCTTTGCTAAGTAATCTGTAGAGAAAGTAACAATAAGAATCATCCTATCAGATTTGAGTGCAGATCTGTGGAGATTTTCTTTAGGGTTAGTTGTAAGCCACTATGGCTGAAAGAGTAGGGATTTGCTGAAGTGCGTAATTTATACTGTATGCTGAAAGCAGTAGATTGCTAAAGTAAAGGACATCGCATTCTCTAATGTACTTTGATATATAACGTTGAAGGAGATGATAAAGGTTGTCTCACTTCAACGTTTTTATTATATCGAGTTTTATTCATCATGAATATTATTTTATGGGGAAGCTTTATGAGCTTCATATGAGTTCTTACTATTGTTTAGTCACTTTATGATAGTAACTTACGGTATCGACTCTGTATAAAATACATTCATGAGGAGCTGATTTTTATTTCAAGAAGGTGAATAGTAGTTATGTTTGTGCGGATTTTTCAGTAACTTTGCAAGCAAATTGTACCTTCATAATATCCAAAACTTATAAATAGGAGGAAAACATGGCAAAAATTCTAGAGCAAGTTTCCCATACATTCGGGGAATATCTACTGATACCAGGACTAACCACCAAAGAGTGTACGCCTGAAAATATCAATCTGTCCACACCACTTACTAAGTATTCACTAGGGGAAAAGCCGAAGATTCAGCTAAATATCCCTTTCGTAAGTGCTATAATGCAGTCTGTATCTAATGATACACTGGCTATTGAGCTTGCTAGGAATGGGGGGATATCCTTCATTTTTGGATCTCAACCTATCGACCAACAGGCAGAAATGGTCCGTAAGGTCAAAAAGTTTAAGGCTGGTTTTGTGACTAGTGATTCTAATCTCAAACCAGAGCAAACATTAGCAGATGTATTAGCTCTAACAAAGAGGACCGGTCACTCTACCATCGCAGTGACAGAGGATGGTTCTCCAAAGGGTAAGCTACTTGGCATCATTACTAGTAGGGATTATAGATTAAGTACTACACCGCTTGAAACAAAAGTCTCGTCATTTATGACCCCTTTTGAGAAGTTGACCGTAGGAAAAATCGGGATAACCCTGAGTGAGGCGAATGATATTATTTGGGATCATAAGTTAAATACACTTCCTATCATCGATGATAATCAAAACCTTAATTTCTTCGTCTTCCGTAAGGACTATGATGCTCATCGCAAGCATCCTTATGAATTGCTAGACCAAGATTCTAAGCAGTTATTAGTAGGTGCTGGGATTAATTCTAGAGATTATCAGGAGCGTGTGCCAGCACTAGTTAATGCAGGAGTAGATGTTCTTTGTATTGATAGCTCTGATGGTTATTCAGAGTGGCAGGAAATGACACTAAGATGGGTTAAGGAGAATTATCCTAATATCCCAATCGGAGCTGGAAATGTGGTAGATCAAGATGGATTTAAGTACTTAGTAGCAGCTGGTGCTGACTTTATTAAGGTCGGTATCGGTGGTGGCTCTATCTGTATTACTCGTGAACAAAAGGGTATTGGTAGAGGTCAGGCTACATCTATTATGGATGTGGCAAAGGCTAGAGATGAATATTTCCAAGAGAGTGGGATATATGTACCTATCTGTTCAGACGGCGGAATCGTGCATGACTATCATATGGTATTGGCCTTGGCTATGGGTGCTGACTTCTTGATGATGGGACGTTACTTCGCTCGTTTTGACGAAAGCCCAACGAAGAAGTTGAGAATGCAGGGTAATTACGTCAAGGAATATTGGGGTGAAGGCTCTAACCGTGCTAAGAACTGGCAACGCTATGATAGTGGAAGTGAGTCTGAGGGGATGAAGTTCGAGGAAGGTGTGGATAGCTATGTGCCCTATGCTGGTAAGATGGCTGATAATCTTATTAGTACTCTAAGTAAGGTTAAGGCTACGATGTGTAGTTGCGGCTCCACTACTCTCAGTCATCTAAGAGAAAATGCTAAGATTACCTTAGTATCATCCACTTCTATTGTAGAAGGTGGTGCTCACGATGTGATTCTTAAGGAGTAATGAACGTTAGATAAATGACTATAGATAGAGGGTTTGGGATATTTTGCCCGAACCCTCCTTTTGTTTATTTCAATGGAAACACTGCAGATAGAGAAAAATTCGTGTCAGATCTCTCTTGGGGAGTATCGACGAGAATATCAAGACGTAGAAAAGTTTCAAGGCTATTGTGCTAAGTGCAGGAACTTTGGTCAGCAATGGGTCTGTCCTCCTTTTGATTTTGACCTAAATGCTATTCTTGATCAATATAGTATGGTTGACATCTTTGGGTATAAGATGCTTTTACCAGAGCGATTGCTAGATAAGAAATTCTCCATGGAGGAGCAACGTGAAATTGGGGATATGTATATGACCCAAGTGAGGGCTATTATTGATCCTGAGTTGTGGGACTTAGAGCAGCAGTATCCTGGTAGTAGAGCCTTTTATGCTGGGAGTTGTCATCTGTGTGACCCATATAAGTGTACTAGAGTGGCGGAAAAACCCGCTCCTTGCCGACATCCGTTAAAGGCCAGAAACTCTCTTGAGAACTTTGGATTTGATCTCAAACGTACTGCTGAAGAGCTTCTTGATACTCCGATGCTTTGGGGTAGGGATGGAATGCTGCCCCCATATTACTTCTTTATAGCGGCGTTAATGTATTGATGATATATAAATTTAGGAGCGTCCGATCCCACTGTATTTAAATCCCAGTTCTCTCAGTTCTTCAGGGACAAAGATATTTCGTCCATCAATGATAAGGTTGCCTGTCATCAGCTCTTGGATTCGTTCCCAGTTGGGTAGTCTAAACTGTTTCCACTCTGTGAGCAAGACTAGTGCATCTGCCTCTTCTACAGTCTCATAGATGTTTGAGCAGAAATGAATGCCTTCGGGAAAGAGTGCTCTGGCATTGTCCATCGCGATGGGGTCAAAGGCTTTTACCACAGCCCCTGCTTTGATAAGGCTATCCAGTAGTATGATACTGGGTGCCTGTCTCATATCATCTGTTTCAGGTTTGAATGACAAGCCCCATATGGCAATCGTTTTTCCCTTAAGGTCACCCAAGTGCGTTTTTAATTTTTCGTAAGGACGATGCTTCTGTAGCTCATTTGCTTCGTGGACTTTTGTCACGATTTGAAGTTCTATTTCATGCTGTCTGGCAGTCTGGATTAGTGCTAGTACGTCCTTAGGAAAGCAAGACCCACCATATCCGATACCTGGATAGAGGAAGCTAGTTCCAATCCTCTTATCTGCCCCCATTCCTTTTCTCACGAGTTCTATATCAGCTCCTAGTTTCTCACTAAGATTAGCGAGTTCATTCATGAAGCTGATACGGGTAGCTAGCATGGCATTAGAGGCATACTTTGTGAGTTCTGAAGAGAGTATATCCATGAAAATAACCCTAAAGTTATTGATTAGAAATGGGCGATATAGCTTGGTCATAATTTCCTTAGCTGATTCACTCTCTACTCCTACGATGACCCTATCAGGACTCATGAAATCCTTTATCGCAGCCCCTTCTTTGAGAAATTCAGGGTTGGATGCTATGTCGAAATGTAGATGATGAAGCCCACGTCCGTCTAATTTCCCTCGGATAATGCGTTGTACTTGGTGTGTGGTCCCTACAGGTACTGTACTTTTCGTAACAATAAGAAGGGGCTGGGTCATGAGATCGCCAATCTCTTCGGCTACCTTATACACATAGCTAAGGTCAGCTGTCCCATCATTAGCAGAGGGGGTGCCTACTGCAATGAAGAGTACAGAGATGTCTCCGATACAATCTCTTAATGAGGAGTGAAACACAAGGCGACCTTCGTCTTTATTTTTTTTGATCAGCTGATCTAGTCCCGGTTCGTATATTGGTATCTCGCCCCGTTTTAGAGCTTCGATCTTCTCTGTGTTTGAGTCAACGCAATTGACCATTAATCCCATCTCTGCGAAGCAAGTTCCTGAGACGAGGCCCACATAGCCAGTTCCAACGATTGCTATTTTCATCTTATTGTTCTCTAATATTCTTAAAAGTCAAGCAACTGATACGTCTTCCTTACATAAGAAATAGAATTTCTTTCTTGGAAGTGCCACCATTCTTTGCGTATCGCCCTTAAATCTTGACTGTTCATTAACTGCATGAGATATGCTCTATTATTTGCCGCTTCCTGAGTTATCAATCCTCTCTTCACAAGGGACGCCTCTATGTTGATATGAGCACGCTCTCCAAAATAATCTACGGGACTTCCCATATCTAGCTCTTCGCCTGTGTCTAGGTTGATTATAGTGATGTCCACCGCAGCACCATAGTTGTGCCTTCCGCCACCATTGCTAGGAGGGGCTACGTAAACTGAGTTCGGTGTCCCTTTTACTGAGTTCCACATCTTACGCTGTACGCTGAGGGGTCTAGCTGCATCATGTATGATGAGCGAATACTGTTCTCCCTTTTCAGACTTCAGTTTACGTTGAGCCTTTCTTAGTTTCTCAGCAAAGTGAGGTAAAAGATACGCCTTTTTTAGGTCACCATACATATTAACGCCTACAAAATTATCTGTGCTGGCGTACATGAGAGATACTTGTATCGTTGGGTCTATTTCTTGGATGTCAACCAATCCGGCAGCTCTCATCTTCTGATCAATAGACTGAGATAAGAGTAGGGTGGGAGTGAGTACAAAAAAGAACAGTTGGAACACCAAACGGTGCACCAACTGCCTATGATTATAACTATAAGTCATAACTATTATTCTTTTCTATCATCCTGCTTACCCATTCATGGAGGCAAGGAATTCGATATTATCTACGGTGTTATCTATCCTAGTCTTTAGGAATTCCATAGCTTCGGCTGTGGTCATCTCGCCAATCAAACGACGAAGTACCCACATACGACTTTGAACATCTGGATTTTGAAGTAGATCATCCCTACGAGTACTAGAGCTCTGGAGGTCAATAGCTGGATAGATCCTCTTATTGGATAGTCGACGGTCTAATTGAAGCTCCATATTACCAGTTCCCTTGAATTCCTCAAAGATCACTTCGTCCATCTTAGATCCAGTATCAGTAAGAGCCGTTGCTAGGATGGTTAGGCTACCACCGCCTTCGATATTTCGTGCCGCTCCGAAGAAGCGCTTCGGCTTTTGTAGTGCATTAGCATCTACACCACCAGATAGTACCTTGCCACTAGCTGGCTGTACGGTATTGTATGCACGGGCTAGACGAGTGATAGAGTCAAGTAGGATTACGACATCATGACCACATTCCACCAATCTTTTAGCTTTCTGCAAGACGATATCCGCGATCTTAACGTGCTGTTCGGCTGGTTCATCAAAAGTAGAGGCGATGACCTCAGCATTCACATTACGAGCCATGTCGGTAACCTCTTCTGGACGCTCATCAATCAAAAGGATCATCATATAAACCTCTGGATGATTGTGTGCTATCGCATTGGCAATATCCTTCAGCAACATTGTCTTACCAGTCTTAGGCTGTGCAACGATCAATCCACGCTGTCCTTTACCAATAGGAGTGAATAGATCTACGATACGCATAGCTTGCTTGTCGTACACCTTGGTGCTAGAGGCCGCCTCTAGTTTGAACTTCTCAGTTGGGAATAGAGGTGTAAGATAGTCAAATGGCACCCTGTCACGAATCTTCTTAGGATCGCATCCATTAAGACGTTCTACCCTCTTCATTGGGAAATACTTGTCTTTATCTCTTGGAAGAGTCACTACAGCCTCTACGACATCACCCGTCTTTAGTCCATAGTTCTTAATTTGCTGTTGCGATACGTAGACATCATCTGGAGATGATAGATAATTATAGTCACTACTACGAATAAATCCATATCCGTCAGGTAAGATTTCTAGTACACCGACAGTATGTAGTGAATCTCCAAAGTCATAATGATGGTCATTCTGAGGAGCCCTATTATTAGATGACTGTTGATTTTGCCCCTGACGGTTGTCATGAGTCTTACGTTGTTGATCTTGTTGCTTGGATTGAGCTTGATGCTCTTGAGGCTTATCTTGCGACTCAGCTTTTTGCTTTTCTTGAGCTGCTGTAGCCTGTTTAGTATTATCCTGTTTTGATTCTTCCACTGTTTTTGTCTCTGCTTTTTTAGGTTGAGTGCCCGAAGACATCATACCTATCATGTCCGTAAGGACAGTTTTGTTTTGTGCATTTCTATTGACAAAAACGGTAGGCTTAGAAGTTTCTTGCTTAGAATCAGTAGTCTTGGTATTCTTGTCATCCTCTGCTGATACCTTGTTATTAGGAGTTTCAGCAGGCTTTTCCTCTTGATTGCTTGCGTCGTTCTTCTTAGATGTATCCGCTTCCTTCTTTTGTGTCGCAGCATTCTTTCTAGGACGTCCTCTTTTTTTAGGAGCAGCCTTTGTTGAAGAGTCTTTGTTATTATCATCTTCAGACTCTTTATTCTCAGACTTTTTCGCTGCGGCTCTACGAGGTTTTTCTGTAGCTGCTTTAGCTTTTTCTATAGCATTCTTTTGGGAATCGTCAGCTTGATTTTTTTTGTTGTTTGTGCGTGTGTTTCTAGTATTTGTTTTCTTTTGCGGTGCTCCCTTCTTTTCAGGTTTGTTGTCGCCGCGCATTTTAGCAGCCATCTGAATAGCCTGTGCATCCAAAATCTGATACTCCAAATTACGTCGGTCTGTATCTTTATTAGAGACTTTGATGCCAAGCTCTTTAGCTACATTTTTCAACTCATCTTCATTGAGTTTGTTTAGCTCAAGTAGCGTGTAACTATTTGCCATAAATATTATATTGGTTTCGATTATTTTATTTGTTCTGAGTCTCACAGGTAAGCAAAGCTTACTCCCGATGATTATTGTTAGAAAAGCACTTGACTTGTTAGTGCAGACGCTTTAAATAAAGTAGTGGTTGACTATACCCAGAGTGGATAATCTTCCAAAAACTTTGAATCTCTAAACTTTGAACCTCTTTGTCTATTGAATATAAGTAAGCTAAGTGTTGTGGGCAGTGATGGATTCGAACCACCGAAGTCGAAAGACAGCTGAGTTACAGTCAGCCCCAGTTGGCCACTTTGGTAACTGCCCATGGTAATTCATCGTGTTTCTAGAAAGTCACACAAGTTCACACTTAGCATCTTTGAGTTGCAAACTTACAAATTATTTTTGATTACTCAAAATATTTTGCAAAACCTCCTTTTTGGAAGTGTTATTTATCTGTTCCCTATTGATAATAGGACTATAATAGACTCTGTTCAACCCATTCTCTAATCTGTTCGTCGCTTTCTTTAGCAAGATCAACAAACAATGGATCCATATGGTCAAGAAAGAACCAACGACTGTCAGTAGAACGTCTGTATAGAATGGCTTCGCCGTCCTCTGAGCCGTGGTATGCACGCTCTACTTCGAATCCCTTTTCTTCTAAAATGTTCTTGACTGTTAGAAACATTTTCTCTCTCTTCTCTACGTACGCACGCACATCAGTATTCGGTATCGCGTATGCGTCAATAATAGTATATCCCTCTATCATTCCGTGGTTTGAGGTGCTAAGGCTCGGTACTTCTCTATAATAGATAGTGGCCTTATCAAAGTCATGGAACATAAATTTGGACAATGGGATAATGTTCCCATGAAATTCTATCTCTGTATAGTCTGGTATTTCCAAGGGTAGTAACCACTCCTCCTCTATTGATCCATCCTTATCATTTAGGACATAGTGGTATCCGGGTAGAAGTTTGGTAAACTCTCTACCCTCTTCAAGTGTCTCAAAACAAAGCCACTGAAACTCTCTGTTTTGCTCTGCAATGGTTAATATGTTCATATCGTTATATTGTCTTGAGAACAAATTTAATCAAAAGTTTTGACCCTGTGATTTTTACATGCTTTGTGATGGGTAACTCACTAACCGAGAGGCAAATTGAATTGTGCACCCCTTTAGCCAAGGTGATAAACTCTATTTTTGCGGCTTATGCCATTTATTAGACTTTTCTAAAGGCTCCTTAAGATTTTCTTTGTTCCAGAGAACAGTGGAAGTTATTTTATCTGTGAAAACTATCCGCAAGACTGCTTGTAGATCGACGAGAGTAACACTTTGCTGTTTTTCGTTGTTAATATATTAGTGTAAGGTGTTGGTAACGTGTGTTTTAAAGCACTTTTGTTCGCTACGTTTATCCCTTTGCTTGCTCATTATAATATGAAGGCATAATAAAGCTATTACGGGTCCTTATTTTGTGGATATGGTGAATATCGTTACTTTTGTTACTCGTGCAATAATGTGCCATAACCCTAAAGAAATCAATCATGAGTGAAGGAATAATACTCAGTATATTGGATACTGATCTATATAAATTTACGACTGGCTATGCTTATGCTAAGCTATTTCCGAGAGCAAGAGGTCGCTTTTCTTTCTTTGATCGGAGTGAGACGATTTATCCTCAAGGCTTTGATAAACTAGTACGCGAGGAGCTGGAGAAGATGAGTCAATTAAAATTAACTGATGAGGAAGCTGATTTTTTACGTCGGGAATGTCCATATCTACCTCCTTTCTACATAGACTACATTAAAGGGTATCAATATGACCCTAGAGAGGTGGATGTGAAGCTAGACGAGGAGGGACACCTGAGTATTTCTGCTGAGGGCCTTCTTTATCGTATTACAATGTGGGAGACACCAATATTGGCTATCGTCTCAGAGTTATTCTATAGGGTAGCTGGAGATAAACCAGATCTTGAGCATGTGCGGACGCAGGCGATAGAGAAGGCGAAGATGATGAAGGAAAATGGCCTTCAAGTATCTATCTTTGGGATGAGACGCCGTTTTAGTAGTAGTGTGGAAGACGAAATCACAGGGCTGCTTAAGAAATATGCAGGAGAAAGTCTCTTTGGTACTTCTAATGTGTATTTTGCTATGAAGCACAACATCCGTGTGACTGGTACTCATCCTCATGAATGGGTCCAATTTCATGCAGCGCTCTATGGATACAAGATGGCTAATTATATGT
This sequence comes from Porphyromonadaceae bacterium W3.11, assembly GCA_030434245.1. NCBI lineage: Bacteria > Pseudomonadati > Bacteroidota > Bacteroidia > Bacteroidales > Porphyromonadaceae > Porphyromonadaceae bacterium W3.11. Next base: position 354,736 of record JAUISX010000003.1, on the reverse strand, counting down.
CTATGGAGCATTGGATTAATGTATATGATGGGGACTTAGGTACTGTATTGACTGATACCTATACCACTGATGTGTTTATGCGGAACTTCAGTAAGAAGCATGCCATGCTTTTCACATCCCTAAGGCATGATAGTGGGGATCCTTATCTTTTTGTGGATAAGGCGGTCAAGCGTTATAAGGAGCTGAAGATAGATCCTATGCTCAAATATCTGGTATTTAGTGATAGCCTTAATATTCCAAAGGCAGTTGATATAAAAGAGTATTGTAAGGGTAAGATCACAGCGACATTTGGTATCGGTACTAATCTAACTAACGATGTAGGCCATGATGTCGTCCCTATGAATATCGTCATGAAGTTAGTGGCGTGTCAGGTATCTCCAACACAGCCTTGGCATCACTGCGTGAAGCTGTCAGATGTTGAGGGAAAGCATACTGGAGATCTTGGAGAGATAAAACTAGCTCAGATGACGTTAGGTATTTCCACTAAATAATAATTGTACTAATCATATTTTAACTGAAAATTTAAAACAACATGAGTACCGAACAGCCGCAAGTTAGGAAGGGTGAGCTTCCCGAAAATGCGTACCGTCCGCTCAGGTCAGGTGAAAAATACATACCTGTAGTGAACTCTAATAAAGTGAAGGAGGTTACCGCTTATAGTGTGGGGTGGGGGATCCTTATGGCCGTGATTTTTAGTGCCGCTACTGCTTATCTGGGTCTCAAGGTAGGCCAGGTATTTGAGGCCGCGATACCGATTGCTATTATTGCAGCGGGTATCACAACCGCGACTAAGAGGAAGAATGCACTTCTCGAGAACGTAATGATACAGAGTATCGGTGCCGCTAGTGGTGTAGTGGTGGCTGGTGCTATCTTTACGATTCCTGCCATATTCATTCTTAGTGATAAATATCCTGGGCAGATGCATGTGGATTTCTTCCAGATCTTTTTGAGTGCTTTGCTGGGAGGAATTCTAGGGATATTGATGCTGGTACCATTCCGTCGTTATTTTGTGAAGGATATGCACGGAGAGTTCCCTTTCCCTGAAGCAACAGCTACAACTCAGGTCTTGCTTAGTAGTGAGAAGGGTGGTGCACAAGCGAAGCCATTGCTGATATCTGGAGTAATTGGAGGTCTATATGACTTTGCGGTATCTACTCTTGGTGCATGGCATGAAGTCTTCAGCTCTAGAATTTTGCTATACGGTGCAGCATTTGCTGAGAAGACCAAGTTGGTCTTTAAGCTTAATACAGGAGCTGCCGTGATGGGGCTAGGCTATATTATCGGGCTGAAGTATGCGGCGATTATCTGTGCAGGTTCAGCACTTGTTTGGTGGGTTATTGTGCCACTTATGAGTGCCTTCTGGGGTGGCGATATTATGGCTTTTGGTGATCCTGCTATTACTATCCCTATTGGCCAAATGTCAGCTGAGGAGATCTTCACTAATTATGGTCGAAATATCGGTATCGGTGGTATCGCTATGGCGGGACTCATTAGTATCTGGAATAGCCGTAAGATTATTACAGGGGCGATAAAGCTAGCAGGTACCGAATTAAAGGGGAAGACAGATTCTGTGAAGTCAGAAGATACCCCTAGGACAGATCGTGACATCAGTATGAAGTTTATAGTCTGGGGGGTGCTTTTAGCCCTTGTTGCTATAGGTCTATTCTTCTATATTGCAGTCGTGCATCATAATGCCTTGTGGGCTATTGTGGGTGTGATATTGGTTGCTATCATCGCATTCTTATTTACGACTGTAGCTGCTAATGCCATTGCAATTGTTGGATCAAACCCCGTATCCGGTATGACTTTAATGACGCTTATTTTGGCAAGTGTCGTATTAGTCGCAGTCGGGATGAATGGTCCTAGTGGCATGGTGTCAGCCCTTATTATAGGTGTGGTCGTTTGTACTGCCTTATCTATGGCAGGTGGTTTTATTACAGACCTTAAGATTGGTTACTGGTTGGGTTCGACACCGAAAGCTCAGCAGAGTTGGAAGTTCCTTGGGACATTAGTAGCAGCCGCTACAGTATGCGGAGTGGTCATCATTCTTGAGAAGGCTTATGGATTTACTGGTGAAGGTTCATTGAGTGCTCCACAAGCTAATGCCATGGCTGCACTGATAGAGCCTCTGATGATGGGTGGCGGAGGAAAATGGGCCTTATACGGTATCGGAGCGTTATTAGCATTGGTGCTAACGCTTATCAAAGTTCCTGCACTACCATTTGCTTTGGGTATGTTTATTCCTTTACAGCTAAACCTTCCGCTAATCGTAGGTGGCTTTATTAGCTGGTACGTAGGATCACGCTCTAAAGATGCTGCCCTTAATAAGGCACGTAAGGATAAGGGTACATTATTGGCGAGTGGTTTTATCGCCGGTGGTGCATTAATGGGAGTTGTTAGTGCTATTCTTAAACTAATGGGCGTAGATCTTATTAGCCAAGTGTGGTTAGGAAATGTTTGGAGCCATGTAGTCACTGTCGTGATGTATATAGCGATATTTTATTACTTAATCCGTTCTAGTAAAAAAGTAGAAGTGGAGTGATTTCCATAAATTGATATCTAAGGGTTGGGTTCATATTATTCTCAGTGATGGAGAATGGAAGTGATGCCCAACCCTTAATTAATTAAAGTTTCAGTATGAAGATTGACCTGAATAGAGAGTTAGAGATAGTCGCTAACGAAATGGCGGCCCTAAAGCTCGACCAAAAGCAACCAAAAGGCCTTTACGAGCCGATGCATTATTTATTAGAGCAGGGGGGTAAAAGATTGAGGCCTTTGATTGTCCTACTTGCCTATCAAGCTTATCGAGGAGAGGATAACTATACCCCAGTTTTGCCTATTCTTAGAGCTGTAGAGCTATTTCATAACTTCTCTCTCTTGCATGACGATGTGATGGATGACGCCCCAATGCGTCGAGGAGTGCCCACCGTTTATAAGAAATGGGGTGCGAATACTGCTATCCTTTCAGGAGATGGAATGTTAGTGGAGGCGTATAGACAACTTGAGGATGTTGAGCCGAAATATCTACCCCAAGTGCTGAAACGTTTTAATGAGATGGCTATAGCTGTATGCGAAGGACAGCAGTATGATACCGATTATGAAGATTGTCCATTATCTCAAATTACACTTGGAGAGTATATGGATATGATTCGACTCAAAACCTCTCATCTCTTTATGGGAGCCAGCTCTCTCGGTGCACTGGTTGCTGGAGCACCTGAAGGAGATGTGGCATTGATGGGACGAGGCGTGGAGTTGATGGGTCAGGCCTTTCAAGTCATGGATGATTGGTTGGATGTTTTTGGAGAAGCTAAGTTTGGAAAGATCAAAGGTGGTGACATTTTTGAAGGAAAGAGAACCTGGCTCTTGATCTCTGCTTATGCTAAAGCTTCAGGGCGTGTATCAGAGATTCTAGCCTTAGATGATGATAGTGAAAAGATATCAAAGATGACTCGCCTCTATGAAGAGATTGGAATTGGAGCTTTGGCACTTAAAGAAGTTGATCTCTTAAGCCAAAGAGCAATCGATTGTCTCGACCAACTTTCAATTCCAAATGAAAGGATCTTAAAGATGAAGAACCTTTTTGCTCACTTGGTAGAGCGTAAGATTTGATTTGAAATATGATAATAGATACACATTCACATATATATTACGTCACGGGAGAGGATTATAGTTATGCTGACGATATAGAGCTAGTCCTAGAGCGTGCTAAAGCTGAGGGTGTTAGATGCGTCCTGCTTCCCAACGTGGATTTAGATTCGTTTCCACAGATGATGAGCTTAGTGGCAAGTAATCCAGAGATGTGCTATCCCATGATCGGGTTACATCCTACTAGTGTCGGGGCAGAATATAGTCATGTTCTAGATCGTCTAGAGATTGAACTACGCCGAGATCCCACTCGGTTTGTAGGGATAGGAGAGATTGGCCTAGATTATCACTGGGATCTGACGTATAAGGAAGAGATGATAAAAGCACTCAGACGACAGATTGGGTGGGCTCTTGAGTATGACCTCCCAGTAAGTGTTCATAGTCGAGATGCAGAAGCCGATGTGATCTCTATCTTATCCGAGTATCCAGATTTGAGAGGAGTCATTCATGCCTATGGAGGAAGTCGAGAGGTGCTCATGAAAGCCCTTTCGTTAGAGAATTTTATGATAGGTATTACTGGAGTATTAACCTTTAAGAATGGTGCCCTGAAAGAAGTCATAAAGGGCGTCTTACCTCTTGATCGAATCGTGATAGAGACGGATGCTCCCTATTTAACACCAGTTCCATATCGAGGGAAGCGTAACGAGCCATCATATCTCAAATATGTAGTGAAAGATCTGGCTAGTTTATATGAATGTGAGGAGGAACAGCTGAAAGATAGACTTTTTGAGAATTCCGTTAAAATGTTTAACTTAGCACTCTAATTTGATCTCTGCGTAAGTATCCTGAGGCTATTGGTGATTTTGTAACGTCAGCTTTGAAATAAGCTAAAGCACAGGAAAAGTGATCTGTTTAACTGGGGCGTATTTGAAAAAGTCCCCCTAAAAGTGGGTAGTTACAAAGAAATAAATTAGATTTGTGGAGTAATTGACGAATATCCCTTAGTGTGGGTTGTTCAAAAAAAGCTATTACGATACGGGAGAATGTAGGCGAGTATGCCTTTTTACTATGGGTGGGAGCAACTGGAGAGATGCTCGAGTGGTTGAAGAGGCACGCCTGGAAAGCGTGTATACGCCAAAAGTGTATCGCGGGTTCGAATCCCGCTCTCTCCGCAAAGTAAGTTGTAGAATGATCTGATTATTAGGTCTTGTCTGCTATTTGCTGGTATTTGAAAAAAGAGATATAACATAGAAAAGTAATTAATCACTAATCTTTAAAAAGAACTTACAATGAAAAGATTTTTAGCAAGCATCGCACTGATGGGCCTTCTTACGCTTGGCTTCACCAATGCAGTTTTTGCACAAGATGAGACAGAAAATGCCGCTGCTCCTGCAACAGAGGAGATGACTCAGGAAGCCGCTGCGGTAGAGGATGCAGTTAATGCTGAGGTTCCTGTAGAAGCATCAACAGGTGGCTTTCACCAAGAACTTAAGTCTAAGTTCATTGATGGTGGTGCTGAGTTCATGGCTGCAGTATCAATTGTGCTTATCCTAGGTCTAGCATTCTGCTTAGAGCGTATCATTTATCTAAACCTAGCAGACGTTAATAACGATAAATTCCTAGATCAGATTAACAGCAAACTTCAAGTGAACGATGTAGAGGGTGCTCTTGCACTTGCACGTGACACTCGTGGTCCCGTTGCATCTATCACATATCAAGCACTTACCCGTCTAGGTCAGGGTCTTGATGTTGTAGAGCGTTCTATCACTGCTTATGGTGGTGTTCAAGCTGGTCTTCTAGAGAAGAACATGTCATGGATTACCCTATTTATTGCAATGGCTCCATCTCTAGGTTTCTTGGGTACTGTAACTGGTATGGTTATCGCGTTCGATACAATTGAGATCGTTGGTGATATTAGCCCAACAGTAGTAGCAGGAGGTATGAAGGTGGCTCTTATTACTACCATCTTTGGTCTTATTGTAGCACTTATCCTTCAGGTATTCTATAACTATATCCTAGCTAAGTATGAGGCTATCCTTAATAACATGGAGGATGCTTCTATTACTCTAGTTGACTACGTTGTTGATCACCAAGTAAAGTACGCAAATAAATAAAATAATCATGGCAGTAAAAAAAATACGGAAAATTTCCAGTACTGTCCTACTGATTGTCGCACTTATCACAGTAGTTGTTTTAGGCATATACATCTTTGGTGGATACGTTGACCCAACCGCTGCTAAGCCAGAGCCAGTCTATACCGACCTACTGATGTACACTTGTTACATCGTATTAGGTGTTACTCTCTTGGCGATGATTGTATTTGCAATAGTAGGCTTTGCTGGTAAACTTAAAACGAACCCCAAAGGTGCGTTGGGTGGCTTAGTAGCTATTGTAGCTTTGGCTGTCCTCCTAGGGGTTACGTATGCGATTGGTAGCACAGAGCGTCTCTCAGTAGGCGCAGATTCGGCGAAATATAACACTGATTTTTATCTAAAGTTTACAGATATGTGGCTCTATAGTATCTATGTTATGTTGATACTATGTGTAGCAGGTCTTATCTGGGGCGCTGTTAGAAATGCTATCTTGAAAAGGAATTAAGTAACAATTTAAAAGAAAGATTATAATATGGCACGTCGAAAGAAAAAGGTTCCTAGTATTAATGGATCCTCAACCGCCGATATCTCTTTTATTCTGCTGCTTTTCTTCCTATTGACTACTTCAATGGGTTCTGATACTGGTATTGCCAGACAATTACCCCCTGCTGTTCCACCAGATCAGCAAGATGTGTCAATTGATGTGAATCGTCGTAACATGCTCCGTGTCTTGGTGAATAACCGAGGTCAAATCCTTGCTAATGGAGAAGAACTTTCTCTAGAGGGCCTTAGGATGAAGATTAAGGAGTTTGTTCTTAACGTGAATGACAAAGAGGATTTACCTGAGCGTTCACTTGTGGAATTCCCATACGTTGGCATGCAGAAAGTCACTAAGAATCACGTTATTTCATTAACGAATGACGTGGATACAAGATATGAGGATTATATTGCTGTTCAGAATGAGCTGACAAGAGCCTATACTGAGCTTCGTGAAGAGAGAGCAATTCAGTTATTTGGAGCTTCTTTTGAAGATCTTTCTACTGATCAGCAGAAAGTCCTTGTAGATATGTACCCTCAGAAGATTTCTGAGGCGAACCCGAAAGAATACGGTAAAAAGTAATCGACTAAATTATTAAAGACACATTATGGCTAGATTTACAAAAGATGGAAGCCGTGAAGTTCCTGAACTGAATACCATGTCATTACCTGACTTGATCTTCGCGTTCTTGTTCTTCATTATGATGGTGACCTCTATCCGTGAAGTGACTATGATGGTGCAAGTTCAGCTTCCTGCAGCTACTGAGCTGACGAAGATGGAGAAAAAGTCGCTTGCTACGTATATTTATATGGGTGAGCCACTGAAGCAGTATCAAGCAAAGTACGGAGTAGAAGCCGCTATTCAGCTTAATGATAAGTTTGCTACTACAAATGATATCTTTGACTATATCGCTCAAGAAAAGTCGTCAATGTCTGAGGCTGATGCACAGTATATGACAACAATTCTTAAGATCGATAAAGATGCTAAGATGGGTTTGATTACAGAAGTAAAACAGAAGTTGAGAGAGGCTGATGCTAGAAAGATTTTCTACTCTGCTCGTAGAGCACAGAAATAAGTAGAAGTCCTTCTAAGAGATATTAGTTACCGTTAGGTAACAACTGAAGATAAGTTCGGTAACCACTATGTTAGTGGTTGCCGAACTTTGTTTTGATACGTGGTACAATAATGAATGTAACACTCTTAAGGAGGTTTCGATGATGTTGCTCGTATTGTTAGAAGAATTTACCCTATGAGAACACCTTTTGTTTCTTATAGGATAAATATATGCGTCCTATAGGAAATGTTTTCTTTTCATATAACTAAAAGTTACTTGTTGTTTTATGAATAGTCTTTTTCATCTCTTTTGAATTATTGTATCTACCTTTTGTAGCTTATTTTGTTTTTATTATTCAGTGATATTGGGCGTATAAATGGGTCGATTGGAATACTCACCGTGATGGTGATAAGGCTTTGGATTTGTGCTATGACAGAATGTGATATAATCTATTTGTTTTGTTTATTCTTACAAATCTATTGATAACCATTTAAAATGTCTTTGAGAATTATAACAAGCTGTATATATGATTTAGCTCAATGAAAATCGTTCTGAAATACGAATATATGACTATTTGTTACTTAGTTATCCCAAGCGTTCTCACGTTTCAAAGCGGTTAACGTTCCAAAAATGTGTATATTTGCTTGTTTAAGAATAGTATTATCTACAATAGAGAGACGTTTCATGGCTTTCGGTTATAAAAAATATGGTAGGAAGTTAATGAACTACCTTAGTTCAAGCTCCCCAGATGAGGATCTAACCCTCAAAAGAGCTGTCACAAAATCTGACATTAAAGAATTTGCTGCATATGGCAATGAGTTATACAAAGGGCACCCTTATTATGTCCCAGATTTGGTGGACGACTTAGTGGGTACGCTATCGAGTGATATCAACCCTGCGTTTGACTTTAGCGAATCTGTTTACTATCTTGCCTATAGAGGTGATAAGATCGTAGGACGAATTGCTGGAATCATTAATCACAAAGCGAATGACACTTGGAATCAAAATCATGCACGCTTTGGATTTGTGGATTTTGAGGATGATAATGCTGTGGTGGATCTTCTTTTTGGTGCTGTTGAAAAATGGGCATCAGCAAAAGGTTGTGAAGCGATTAAAGGGCCTCTTGGTTTTACCGACCTTGATCCTGAAGGCATGTTGATTGAAGGCTTTGACCAGTTAGGGACTCTTGTAGCTCTGTATAACTTCCCATACTATCCGAAACAATTAGAGAGGATAGGATATATTAAGGATATCGATTGGTTGGAATTTAAGATATATATTCCTAAATTGATCCCCGAACGTCATCAGCGTATGAGTGACTTGGTCCGAAGAAAATATGGACTACGTACTGTAAAGGCAAGTAGCAAGAAAGAGTTATTAAGGTATGGAAATAGCATATTCAAACTGATCAATGAATGCTATAAGCCACTTTATGGCGTATCTGAATTATCCGAGAGGCAAATTGATTATTACACCAAGATGTATATGCCGCTTGTGAATCAAGACCTAATAAGTCTTATTATTCGTGAGAAGGATGATAAATTAGTAGCCTTTGGAATTACGCTACCAAATCTTAGTAAAGCTCTTCAAAAAGCGGGGGGCAAGCTATTCCCGACTGGGTTTGTACATCTACTTAAAGCGTTAAAGAGTAAAAGACCAGAGGTGGTTGATCTTTTGCTGATTGCTGTAGCCCCTGAATATCAAAATAAAGGGGTAAATGCCTTGATATTTGAGGACTTGATCCCTGTTATGAATGAGTATCAAGTGAAGTATGTGGAGAGTAATCCAGAGCTTGAGACTAATATGAGTGTTATGCTCCAATGGAATAGCTTCAAGAAAGTTAATCACAAGAAGAGAAGATCTTACATTAAAGATTTACTATAAAAAATAGCTATAAGGAAGGTATTAAAGACTTATGAGTGTGGAAGAAAAGGACGATAAGCTAATAGGAACAACCCCAGAAGGTTCGGTCGCTAACTACAATGATGATAAGGTGGCGACCTTAGATCCGATGGAGCATATCCGGCTGCGTCCCGGTATGTATATAGGTAAGCTAGGGGATGGAACGTCTAAGGACGATGGTATCTATGTGCTACTAAAGGAGGTGATCGACAATTCCATCGATGAGTACACGATGGGATATGGTTCGGAGATCATCATTAATATAGATGAAGATATGCGACATGTCACTATCCGTGACCATGGACGAGGTATTCCACAAGGTTCTCTAGTTAAGGCTGTCGGTACTATGAATACCGGTGCTAAATATGATAATGAGGTCTTTAAAAAAGTCGTGGGGCTAAACGGAGTGGGGTTAAAGGCAGTAAATGCACTTAGCACAACCCTCGTGGTAACCTCCTATAGAGATGGCTATGCTAAGCGAGTAGTTTTTGAAAAAGGAAAGTTGATAGAGGACTGTGAACTCTATGAGACTACTGAAAAGGACGGGACAGAAGTAGACTTTCTCCCAGATGATACACTATTTAAGAACTACCGCTACCAAATAGAATATGTTCAGGAAATGCTACGAATGTATGCATATCTTCAACCTGGACTTAAGATGGTATTGAATGGCCATAAGTTTGTCTCCAAGAATGGACTACTCGATCTTCTTGAAGAGAGCATGACTAGTAACCCTCTATATCCAATCATTCACTTTAGAGGGAAAGACATTGAGGTCGCTATAACTCACTCTACGCAGTATGGAGAGGAGTATTATTCATTTGTAAATGGACAGAATACCATTCATGGCGGTACTCACCTATCCGCATATAAGGAGGCTATTGGGCGTACAATACGAGATTTCTTCGGTAAGAATTTTGATTTTAATGACATTCGCTCTGGCATCACAGCTGCGATTAGTATCCGAATTCAGGAGCCCCTATTTGAGAGTCAAACAAAGACCAAGCTAGGGTCAAGAGAGATTGAAGAGGGAGGTACCTCTATTCAAAAGTTTGTGAATGACTTTCTTAAGGAAAATCTGGACGATTACCTTCATATCCATACTGAGACATCCGAAGCTTTGCTGAAGAAGATTCAAGAGAATGAGCGAGAAAGAAAAGCTCTTTCTGGGATCAGTAAAGCGGCGAAAGAGAGGGTGAAAAAAGCGTCTATTCACAATAAGAAACTTCGAGATTGTTCGCAGCATCTCAATGACCCTAAGTCCAAACGAGGTAAAGAGACTCAGATATTTATTACAGAGGGTCTATCCGCTAGTGGGAGTATTACTCAGAGTAGGGATGCTGAGTATCAGGCCGTATTTTCTCTAAGAGGAAAGCCCCTTAATTGTTATGGGAGGAAGAAAGAAGTGGTCTATGAAAATGAAGAGTTTAACCTCCTTCAGGCTGCCCTAAACATTGAGGATGGTATGGATGGGCTAAGGTATGAAAAAGTGATCGTTGCTACCGATGCCGATGTGGATGGTATGCACATCCGCTTGCTCCTCATAACATTTTTCCTTAGATTTTTCCCTGATCTGGTCCGACAAAATCATGTCTTTATCTTACAGACGCCTCTTTTTAGGGTTCGTGACAAGAAGGATAATAATACTATATATTGTTATGATGAGTCCGAACGTAATGAAGCGATAAAGAAATTGGGCAAAGGATGTACCGTGACACGCTTTAAGGGTCTTGGAGAAATAAGACCCGAGGAATTCAAGGAATTCATAGGCGATAACATACGATTAGATCCTGTAAGTATGAAGAAGGAAGATAATGTACAAGAATTGCTAGAGTTCTATATGGGTAGTAATACCCCTGTACGTCAGGACTTCATTGTTAGCAATTTGGAGCCAGAGGATTAAGATCTATGAAGAAGAGGATAGGTATATACGCAGGGACATTTGATCCCTTCACCATAGGGCACCAACATATTGTAGAGAGAGCAGAGAAACTTTTCGATGAGGTGCATATCCTAATCGGTGTGAATTTTAGAAAGTCTCCCTTCCAGCCTACCGAAAAGAGGCTGGAAAGTATCAGAGATCTCTATAAAGGTGATGAGAAAATAAAGGTGGTTCAGCACGATGGAATCGTCGCGAAGTATGCCATCTCTATCAGTAAGGAAGCTGTGCTTATCAGAGGTATCCGGACTGTGGCGGATATGGAGGCTGAGCGTACAATAGCGGATGTTAATCGTAATCACTACGGGATTGATACCATTTTCCTCTTCTCTGATGCTAAATTTAGCAGTGTGAGTAGTTCATTGGTCAGAGAATTAGCTACCTTTGGAGAGGATTACTCTGAGTACCTTCCTAAGAAGGGACGTGCGAAAAAAGAATCTTAAGTTATTATAGAAAAAGAGATAGTTGTTATGTCAATCAATTACTATGAGGATGGCGTGAAGATACCACCCTTTAGAAGAAGAGAAGTAAATGAATGGATTCGTTCAGTAGCTGAAGTTTACAACTTTGAAGTGGGAGATATCTCGTTTCAATTTTGTGATGATGAGCGTATTCTAGAGGTCAACAAGAAATACTTAGGGCACGATCACTATACCGATGTTATCACTTTTGGTTCACCTGTAGATGATTTACTTTTTGCTGATATCGTTATCGGACTCGAGACGGTGGAAAGTAATGCTAAAGAATACAATGAGCCCTTTCAGCGAGAGCTATTAAGAGTGCTGATACATGGAGTGCTACACTTGTGTGGCTTGAATGACATGACTGACGAGGAGAAAAAAGAGATGCGTGCAGCTGAAGAGAATGCATTGGCTATGTTACCTAACGATCTTAGTGAAATGTGGCGAAAAGGAGCCATGTGAATAGGAGACTACTTATCAATAGACTGAATATATAATCTTTAATGGGAGAGAGAGCAAAAGATGGATAATTGGCCATTTTTTGAAGAACGTTTTGCACCTATTTTAAAATCGGAGGCACCAGTTTATCAAGATGGACTAATCGTGACTCTCCTGTTTTTATTACTTGCGACAGCCACTCTTTTCGTCTTAAGACTCCGATATAAAAAGGATACATTTGGACTCCTTTTTCTCTTATTTTCAGCGATCCAAAGTATATTCCTGGTAAGTGTAACATCAGTATTGTTACTTAAGGTCGAACCGACTGTCTTTTGGGAGAATATTATCAATGGTACGTACATAATTACGACGCTCTGTTTTACACGGCTCATTATATATTTTTGGATATGGATTGCTTTTAGTAGAGGGGCGAATAAAGCCGTTTGGTATAGAGAGTACTTTAAGAATTGGAGTTACTTTGGGTATTCACTTTTTATCCCGATCGTATTATTACTGCTAGGTCCTAAGACTCATTGGATAGCGTTATCGATAGCTGGTGTTTCATATTTAGCATACAGGATTGTTATTCTTGTCCAAAGTTTAATGATTTTCCCATATCTTCGCGGATATCCTTTGCATATTATTTTGTATCTTTGCACCTGTGAAATATTCCCTCTGCTTTTTGTTTTTTGGGGGGTGTAATATGATTTTAGGTAACAGTACAATAGACAATAAAAATGTCCAGAACGATATCGCGCGTCCTAGTTTCGCAGCCTAAGCCAACAAATCCTAAGTCTCCTTATTTTGAAATGATTAAGGAGTACGGCGTCGAAATTGACTTCAAACCATTTTTCAAGATAGAGCCTGTCTCAACTCGCTTTTTTAGAGACCAAAAGATTGATATCCTGGAGCATACTGCAGTTATACTGAACTCTCGGACAATGGCGGACCACTTCTTTGCTATCCTCAAGGAGCTAAGGGTTGAACTGCCAGATGATTTTAAATACTTCTGCTCGTCAGAATTTATCAGTCTGTATTTACAAAAATTCATAACCGTTCGTAAAAGGAAAATCTTTTTTCCAGAAAAGAGTTCTAACACTTCGGATCTTCCTTCTTTGGTAAAGAAACATAACAAAGAAATATTTTTTGTTCCTTCTACTGAAGGTTATAAGGATGACCTCCTCCAAGTGATGGATGAAAAAGATATTGCCTACACACAGGGGATTCTCAGTAAGGTTATTAACTCCGAATTCGCTGATGGAGAAATTGAATCCTATGATATGATTCTCTTTTTTAGTCCGAATGGTGTTAATTCTCTTTTGGAGAATGTTCCTAATTATAAGCAAGGCAATCAGGTTATAGGATGTCTTGGAGAGGGTACATTAAGACAGTTAGAGGAGAGGGGACTAAAGGTAGATCTAGCTGTTCCAAATAAGGAATTTCAAAGCATAACAGGAGCTCTCAGTCACTATCTATCCACACATGGTGTAGATAAGCATGCCTAAGAATAATAGTCTGCCCAAAAAGGAACGGCTCTATCTTCGAGATGAATTGCGATTATTATTCGCTTCACGGAAGAGTTTTGTTTGCTATCCATTTAGGGTCCTCTATACTTGGGTGCCATACCAAGAAGGTATACCGCTCAAAATATTGGTGTCAATCCCCAAAAAGAAGCTAAAGCATGCAGTCGATAGGAATCGGATGAAGCGACTCACTAGAGAGGCCTATAGACTGAATAATCACAAGCTGAAGGAGGAACTTGAATGCCAAGATCAGAAGCAGACTTTGCTTGTGGGATTTATATACCTCTCTGACGGATTGAAGCGGTATGAAAAGGTCCAGAATGCTACGATTAAGGCTCTGGATATACTGATACAATCAATAGATAATAAAGAGGAACTAGAGGGGCTGTCATGAAGTTTTTAAAAGATATTATTAAGGCTATTCGAAGTCTGTTAATTTGGCTTCTGCTGCTTCCTATTCGATTTTATAGAAGGTTTATCTCCCCGATGCTTCCTTCATCATGTCGGTTTACTCCGACATGTAGTCAGTACGGGATGGAAGCCATTAAGAAGCATGGCCCATTTAAGGGCTTGGCATTGACTATCTGGCGTATCCTTAGATGTAATCCCTGGGGCGGTAGTGGATATGATCCAGTCCCCTGAAAGGCTTTACTATGAAAAAGTGGCTCGACTATCATACCCACAAGAATGGATGTGAAAAGTATGTGAATGACGCAGAGGTCATTGTTGTTCAGTCTCTACAGCTTGGGGAGACGCCACATGTACGAGCAGATTATCTTACAATTGGACTTCATCCAATGAGTCTTGAGTCTAAAGCGCTAATGGCTGAACCGACTGATAAGGTCAAGCAGACTCTGAAGAATGCTATCGCTGATGCTCCTAAGCCAGTCATTGCTATAGGTGAATGTGGGTGGGATAATAGGAGCTCACTGTCAGAGGATTTACAAGACTTATTAATGGAGATCCAGATCTCAGTCGCTGAAGAGCTTGGCTTGCCTTTGATACTTCATATTGTATCATATTGGCATGTATTACTAAAAAAACAAAAAGATCATAGATCTATACCCTGGGTCGTCCATGGGTTTAGAGGTAAGCCCCAGTTAGCTAGTCAATTACTTAATGCTGGTATTCATCTGAGTATTCATCCAACTTTAATAGAACATACCTCAGAACTTCCCGAATCATTCTTTATTGAGACAGATGAAAGTACTGCAGACCTGAGGTCTCTGTATCGTCAAGTAGCGAATCAAAAAGGTGTCTCAGAAGAGGTTATCAAAGAAAAGACCATTAACTATTTTTACAATCTACATCTTTTATAATAGAATATAAAAAGGTATATTTGTGAACAAGGAGTCATAGAAAATGGCTTAAGTCTTATTTTTTAACCAGAAAAAAACAATTGTTATGAATAGAAATAATGATGGCGTTAAGGTATTAGTTGGAGTTGCTATAGGTGCTGCTATAGGTGCTGCTATGGCTTACTTTTCAGATGCTCAGAAAAGAAACGAGTTTGTTGATGACGTAAATGACCGCACCGGAAGAGTGCGTGATGACTTTAAGGATGCTTACTATGAAGGTAAGATCCGTGCTCGTAAAGCAAAGAGAGATCTGTCACGTTATATGGCTGATGTCAAGGATGATGCTGGTCAGATATATGATGATGTTGTTTCTAGTGCTAAGACTTTTGGTAAGAAGTCAAAAGAAAGTGCTGAAGAGATCATCGAACTAACCGAGGAGGAATTGTCAGAATTGAAGGCCGAAGCTCGCGAAGAGGCTGAAAAATTAGCGAAGAAATCAAAATAATCCATCTTTTTTGGATAAATAATTCAGATGACAGAATAAGTAGAATTGAGAATAGTGAATATAAACTTAAATTCTGCTCATAGCAAATGGGAACCCATGCCTGCCATTTAATCATGGGCGGTTGCATGGGTTTTCTTATATCTTAATATGAACAACCATTATGCCTAACCATACAATAATATCTTTACTCCAAGGAGCAGTAACAGATGTCCGAAATTTGACAGAAGCGAAGCTGGAACTACTCCAGCTGAAGTTGGCAGATAAAGGGTCATCAGCTGCGGCAGGAGGATTATACAATTTTTTTCTTTTTTTGATTCTAAAGCTATTCGTCATAGTATTTTCTGTGACTGGTGGTTTTGCTTTTTCACTATTGTTCATTAAGAGCGCAGTAGTCTTTGAAACTATAAAGGCTCTCCTTTTTGGGTTCTTATGTATGCTAGGTGTGTTACTTATAGTCGTAGGTATAATGCTTCTTCTTAAGAAGAAATTTACTGAGAGTCTTAGAAGCAAAGTTATCAACGAAGTCATAGATCAGCTTGAAGCTCAGGAGAAAGAGCGTATAATTAAGAGGGCTATGTCTCAAACTTATGATGAGACTCGATGCTACGAAGAAAGTTACGCTAAAATCAGGGAAAATATCACAAATCAGGTAAACGAATAAGGATTTATGAATAGTAATACTTTACAAGTCCCAAAATATAAACAGAGGCTTCTAGAAAGGGAGCGACTATTAGAGCAGAAAGCAGACGATAGTATCCGACAGCTGAAGAGAAAAAAAGAATTTCTTCAAGAGAATGGTAAGGACATGATTACTGATGAGATTGTCGTAAATGTCTCAGAGAAAAATTCATTCTTAGGAAAGGTCGCAAATAAGATCCTCGGAGGAGATAGTATCAAGAATACTGCCTATAAGCAGAAGAGATCTCAGAGATCTTCTGGGCTTCTGCTGTCCGATGGCGTTCTTAGCCGCTTTTCAAGAATGGGGTCCGTCCTGATACCGATGCTTTATACTATTGGTGAGAGGAAGCTACTTAGTTATAGCTTTCGAGGAGCAGGCAAACTGATCCGATTCACCCTTAGGAATCTTTTTGGTCTAAAGCGAAAACGCAGAAGATAATACGATCCTCTGATAAATAAATATCCATCCAACGCTTCGGAATACTGAATAATAATCAGTAAATTTGCTAGTGGTTGGATCGTGAGACTATGCTTCTCACAAATACAGTTTTTGATTCATAAGAATCAGCTGTCAACACTTGTGAAAGACAAGGAACTTAGATAATAAATTAATATAATATTTAACTATAAAAATAGGATTATGATCAAAATTGGTATTAACGGCTTTGGCCGTATTGGACGTTTTGTCTTCCGCGCTGCTCAGACTCGCAATGATATTCAAGTTGTAGGGATTAACGACCTTCTTTCTGTAGATTATCTTGCTTATATGCTTAAGTATGATACTATGCACGGCAGATTTGACGGCACTATCAGCTATGACCTCGACAAAAGCACATTGACCGTTAATGGTAATGAGATTCGCTGTACACAAGAGCGTGATCCAAAAAACCTAAAGTGGGACGAGATTAATGCTGAGTATATCGTAGAGTCAACAGGCCTTTTCTTAACTAAGGAAAAGTCACAAGCACATATCGAAGCTGGTGCTAAATATGTGGTTATGTCAGCACCATCAAAAGATGATACCCCAATGTATGTTATGGGGGTAAATGAGAAAGAATATAAGAAGGGTACCCAACTTGTAAGTAACGCAAGCTGTACTACTAACTGCTTAGCTCCTCTTGCAAAGGTTATTAACGATAACTTTGGGATCAAAGACGGTCTTATGACTACTGTTCATGCAATCACCGCAACACAGAAAACTGTTGATGGTCCTTCTATGAAAGACTGGCGTGGTGGCCGTGCTGCTAGTGGTAACATTATCCCATCTACAACAGGTGCAGCAAAGGCAGTGGGCAAAGTTATCCCATCTCTAAATGGCAAGCTTACCGGTATGTCATTCCGTGTTCCTACTATTGATGTTTCAGTAGTAGATCTTACTGTTAATCTTGAGAAGCCAGCTTCATACGAAGAGATTTGCAAGGTACTTAAGAATGCTAGTGAAAACGAACTAAAGGGCATCCTTGATTATACAGAAGATGCTGTGGTATCATCTGACTTCCTAGGGGACACACACTCATCAATCTTTGATGCTAAGGCAGGTATCGCTCTTACAGATTCATTTGTAAAGCTAGTATCATGGTATGATAATGAGATTGGTTACTCTAATCGTGTGCTAGATCTTATTGCTACTATGGCTAAGATCAACGGATAATTAGATAGATAGAAGTCTAATAATATTTATAAAAGAAGCCATCGCATATTTGCGGTGGCTTCTTTTGTTATTCTCATGAAGCCATTCTAAGAAGTCTGAAGTCTCCCCGTCTTTGTTTGTGTGCCTAAAGAGTAAAGGTCGGAAGATACTGTCCCCAAAAAGTGTGTAAGTCCCAAGAATGTTATCTTTGAAAAGTTAAAAACAAAAGATAAACAAGAAGATGAGACTTACACAAATGCAATTTAATGAAATTCTATCAAACTTGATGACAGAGCCAAATGGAGTTGGCCGTTTAATGGAGTTAATCATCGAAATAGCGATGCAAGGGGAGAGGGAACTGTATAAAGAAGATAGTGGCGATGTGAGCAATGGATACCGCTCCCGTCGCATCTTTGCGAGTGGTAATATGCTAGAATTACGAGTACCCCGAACTCGACAGCAGGGCTTCATGCCCTTGATTTTAGGCGTTCTCAAAGATCAAGAGAAAGAGATGGGAGAACTAGCAGGTTATCTATATAGCTGCGGTAATACGATGGAGGATATCTCTGGAGTATTCGAGCGTTTGTATGGTAAACGTTATAGTACGAGTCAAATCAATCGTCTCTCCTTATCGACCCAAGAAGCAGTAGAAGAGTGGCGTCAAAGACGTCTACCGAGGACTTTAGAGGCACTTGTTATCGATGCTACATATCTTCCTGTACGGAGAGGAGAAAGTGTGAGCAAGGAGGCATTTTTTGTAGTGATGAGTTTAGATAGCGAAGGACGTCGAGACATCGTGGGTGTCTATAATAATCCAACAGAGGGAAGCGGCATCTGGGGCGAGTTTTTTGAGGATCTAAAAAGCCGAGGACTCGAAGAGGTAGGACTAATCATTTCAGACGGGTTGAATAACATTGAAGAGGTTGCACGTGAGCACTTTACAGAAGTGGAAGTCCAGCTCTGCACGGTGCATCTACAGCGAGAAATAACTCGAAAGATACGCCCTCGAGATAAGTCAGCCATCGCAAGTGATCTACAGGAGGTCTTTAGTAAAGACGGCTCAAGAAGCTCACCTTTAGATGGCCTAGAGAGCTTTAAAAACTTTGCGTTCAGATGGCGTAAGAGCTATCCTTTTCTCACAAAAATAGCTAACGGTCAGAGGATAGAGTATTACTTCACATACCTAAAATACGACGTCAGTGTTCGCAAGTACATTCATAGTACTAACTGGATAGAACGCTTCAATAGACAGGTAAAGAAAGGGGCTCGATATAAATGTGCATTACCTAGCGTAGAATCCGCTCTACACTTGATAGGTAGTATTGCAATCAATGCAAACTATCTGAAGAAAAGAATAGGAGATCTAACTCTTGGACTTAGGAAGAACAATGAAAAGTAAATAACAACAATGTGCTTTATTTTCCAACACAAAGATATCAACCTAAAAGAATACGGCAAGGCGGTGTCTCCGCGGTGCTACGACAGCCTTGCCTTAATTCTTTATTGGTCTATCTTTAATGTTTATGGAAAACAAAGCGAAAAAATATGTAGGTTTGCTTTTCAGAGACGCATTCTGCCGTACACACTTTTGGGGACACTACCGGTCGGAATCTTCATTCTCGCAGATTAGTCTTAATGCTACTGACGCAGTTCGCATAAGAGATGAGATACATGAGCCGGACAGAGATAGAATTATTGCAATAAATGGCTGCAAGCAACGAACTAAGGTACGTGACATCGTATGTGAGATGAAGACTATATTAAAATGCAATTGTGAATACTCTTAGAGTCATACAGCCCAATTGAAACATACAAGTGAGATGAGTATAGAGCTCAATTATAACCCTCTAGAAGACAATAAAAAATCATCAATAATAGTGATTAAAGAAATAAATAAAAATTAAAGTCTAAAAGCTTGCTGATTAGTCTTAAAAAATCTATCTTTGTAGTGTACAAAGAAATATCAACCAATTTTTTAGATTTTTTACTGTTATATGTGGTTATTTAATTCATCAATCGGCAGAAAAGTAGTGATGAGCGTCACTGGACTTTGTCTGATTTTTTTTCTGCTTTTCCACTCGGTAATGAACGTTGTTGCTGTCTTTTCTAAAGATGGTTATGATTGGATCTGCCACTTCCTAGGCACGAATGCGATCGTTCAATTCATGGTACCGATTTTGGCACTATTCTTCATTCTACACATCATCTTCTCGATCATTCTTACGCTACAGAACCGTAAGGCACGTGGTACAGATAGGTATGCTATGGCTGGTAAGAGCGAAGTGCAATGGACTGCAAAGAATATGTTTGTTCTTGGTCTAGTCATATTAGGCGGAATTATATGGCACCTAACACACTTTTGGAGTGAAATGCAATTACAAGAGTGGACTGGTGGCGAATCAGCAAATGGCTTTGATTTGATCCTATTCCAGTTCTCTAACCTATGGATTGTTATCCTCTACCTTGTTTGGTTCATATTCATTTGGTTACACCTAACACACGGTTTCTGGAGTGCATTCCAGACAATTGGATGGAATAACGCTAAGTGGTACAAACGCCTTAAGACAATTGGCTACATTGTAGCAACTCTTATTTGCGTAATGTTTGCATTTGTTGCCATCGCCTTTTATCTCAAGAGCACTGGTGCATGGGATAGTGTTGGAGCTATCTGGCATCTTGGTGGCAAAAATCTAAGTCCAGTTCTTTAATCAATCTTAAGCTAGTTAATGTATATGTCACAATTAGACGCAAAAATACCTCAAGGTCCACTGGAAAGCAAGTGGAGCAAGTATAAGGCTAACCAGAAATTGGTGAACCCTGCCAATAAGCGCCGCCTCGACGTTATCGTGGTCGGTACAGGTCTTGCAGGATCATCTGCAGCTGCATCACTGGCAGAAATGGGCTTTCATGTTTATAACTTCTGTATCCAGGACTCACCACGCCGTGCACACTCAATTGCAGCACAGGGTGGTATCAATGCCGCTAAAAACTATCAGAATGATGGCGACTCAGTATATCGTCTATTCTACGATACAATTAAGGGGGGTGACTACCGTGCTAGAGAGGCTAATGTCTATCGTCTAGCAGAGGTATCTAACTCAATCATCGACCAATGTGTAGCTCAGGGTGTACCATTCGCTCGTGAATATGGTGGTACTCTAGCCAATCGTTCATTTGGTGGAGCTCAAGTATCACGTACATTCTACTCACGTGGTATCACAGGTCAGCAACTATTGCTTGGAGCTTATTCAGCTCTTTCACGCCAAGTAGGTCTTGGTAAGGTAGAGCTATTTACTCGCCATGAGATGGTAGAGCTCGTGATGATTGATGGAAGAGCACGTGGTATCATAGTACGTGATCTTGTAAGTGGTAAGCTCAAGAGATTCTCAGCACATGCAGTTGTGATCGCATCCGGAGGTTATGGTAATACCTTCTTCCTAAGCTCTAACGCTATGGAGTGTAATGGTTCTGCTGCTTGGCAATGCTACAAGAAAGGTGCTTATTTCGGCAATCCATGTATGGCTCAGATTCACCCAACATGTATTCCACAGCACGGTGATCAACAGAGTAAGTTGACACTGATGAGTGAGTCGCTTCGTAATGACGGTCGTATCTGGGTACCAAAGAAAATTGAAGATGCTGAAGCTATCCGTGCTGGCAAGCTTCGTCCAACTCAGATCAAAGAGGAAGATCGCGATTACTACCTAGAGCGTCGCTATCCAGCCTTTGGTAACCTTGTACCTCGTGACGTTGCCAGCCGTGCAGCTAAGGAGCGTTGTGATGCTGGATATGGCGTTGGTACAGGACAAGCTGTTTATCTTGACTTTGCAGAGCCAATCCAAAGACTTGGTAAGGATGTCGTAACAGAGCGTTATGGTAACCTATTCCAGATGTACGAAAAGATTACAGCAGATAATCCTTACGAGACACCAATGATGATCTTCCCAGCAATTCACTATACTATGGGTGGATTATGGGTAGACTACGAGCTGATGACCACTATACCAGGTCTATTTGCGATTGGAGAGGCAAACTTTAGTGACCACGGTGCTAACAGACTAGGTGCATCAGCATTGATGCAAGGTCTAGCCGATGGATACTTCATTCTACCATATACTATCCAGAATTATCTAAGTGATCAGATTCAGGTGCCACGCTTCAGCACAGATTTGCCTGAGTTCGCAGCTGCTGAAAAGGAAGTCATGGATAAGATCAATAAGCTTATGAATATCAAGGGTAAGCAAACCGTTGATGAAATCCACAAAAAGCTTGGACAGATCATGTGGGAGTACGTAGGTATGGGACGTGATGAAGCAGGTCTTAAGAAGGCAATCGAATTACTTGCTGATATCAAGAAAGAATTCTGGACAGATGTCCGTATCCCAGGCCAAGCAATTGACTTAAACATTGAGTTAGAGAAGGCTCTTCGTCTAGCTGACTTTATTGAGATCGGTGAATTGATGGCACACGATGCTCTGGATCGCGCTGAGTCATGTGGTGGACACTTCCGCCTAGAGCACCAAACTCCAGAAGGAGAAGCTCTACGTCATGATGATCTATTTGCATATGTTTCTTGCTGGGCTTACCAAGGAGAGAATAAGGCCCCTGTTATGTACAAGGAACCTCTTGATTATGAGTTTATAGAACGTACTCAGCGTAACTATAAATCTTAATGCGAACCCTTATTTAGGACTATTTTAGAGACAGAAAAACTTTATGGATAAGAATATAAATATAAAGGTTAGGGTCTGGAGACAGAGAAGTGCTAAAGATAAAGGGCGCTTCGTTACCTATGATCTAGCTAATATTTCTCAAGGAAGTTCCTTCTTAGAAATGCTAGACATCCTTAACAATCAATTGATTCACGAAGGTGAAGAGCCAATTGTATTTGATCACGACTGCCGTGAAGGAATTTGTGGTATGTGCTCTCTCTACATTGATGGACACCCACACGGCCCAGATAATCTCATTACTACCTGTCAGCTTCATATGCGTAAGTTCAATGATGGTGATACCATTACTATTGAGCCATGGCGTTCTGCTGGTTTCCCTGTCATTCGTGACCTTATGGTTGATAGGACATCGTTTGATAAGATCCAACAAGCAGGTGGATTCGTTTCGGTTAATACAGGTAGTGCGATTGATGGTAACGCTATTCCTATTTCGCACGATACAGCAGAGCTAGCTATTGATGCTGCTTCTTGTATCGGTTGTGGTGCTTGTGTAGCTGCATGTAAGAATGGTTCAGCTATGTTGTTTGTTAGTGCTAAGGTGAGCCAATTTGCATTGCTTCCACAGGGACGTACAGAGGCAGCTCGTCGCGTAAAACGAATGGTAGCAAAGATGGACGAATTAGGTTTTGGTAACTGTACTAATACTCGTGCTTGTGAGGTTGAGTGCCCTAAGGGGGTTTCGATTTCCAACATTGCACGTATGAATAGAGAGTTCATCAAAGCTAAGAACAAAGACTGATACTGCATCAGCATTTAGATAGCTGATGAAATATTATAAAGCTCGTAGAGAAGTCATTTCTCTACGAGCTTTTTGTATATAAAAATCATAATTAAGAAAATACAACGAAATAAATTATCCCAACTAAATAGTAATCTGTAAATTAATATTCATAACTGAATATTAATTTTGAATAAATGTATATGAAACGAATTTGGATAACAATCAGCATCATACTTAGTGTATTTATGCTTAGTAGTTGCTCATCAAAAAGTCAAGTGATGAAGCTTAAGGGAGAGTGGTCAATAATAGAGGCTAATGGACAGCAGATCCAGTTAGAAAATGCATTTATTGGCATAAATCCTGAGAGCAAAACAATTTATGGTAATAGTGGATGTAATAATATCTTTGCTAGTATCGACACCGACGATCACCCCAATGAAATAGAGATAGAGGATCTCGCCTCTACACTATCTTTGTGTGAGCATTCTGACGTTGAGATGAGTATTCAGAATGCCTTGAATAAGGTGGAGAAATTTGAGCTCTCTAAAGACGGCAAAGAACTAAAGATGTATGATGAGGATAAGGCTGTAGTCTTAGTTCTCCAAAAAAGAAGTGATGATCTGAAGGATATCTCTAGTAATCAAGACACAAATGATCTGAACACTCCATCACTTTCGGACCAAACCATCATAAAGCCTTCTGAGCTAGATGGTGAGTGGAGTGTACTTCAGGTAGGAGATCTTATCATCAAAGAGCAAAAACTACAGAAGGAACCCGTGATAGGTTTTGACATAGATAAGCTTTCCATTGGAGGGAACCTGAGCTGTAATAGTTTCTCTTCATCCATAAGTTTTAGTGATGAAGATTCAGAAGACTATGACCCAACATGGATTGATATAGAGGCTATTATGACTACTCGCATGGCGTGTGAGAATATGGATGTAGAGCAAGCACTAGCCAAAGCATTGTCCGATGCTGACCATTTCTATATGAATGAAGATGGGACCGTGAGTTTCTATGCTGGTGGAGAAGAAGTTGTAGTACTTACACGAAAGTAACTATCAATCTTTGTCCATAATTTTTAGGCAACGGTGTTGTCGTTATAAGAAGTAAAAATCCTTCCTATAGGAAACAGAAATTTTTCATATGACTAAGAGAACTGTTTCCTATAGGAAGATTTTTGCCCATCATCTGGATGTCTTCTTCTGAAAAAAAAGACTCCGTCTAGAATTATTACTTCTTTATTTTCAACGTGATTAAGACCTCTCTACCACGTAACTGTGTGCTCTTGAATCCTCTATTTATCCCATTTTGCCACACAAAGCGTTGCTCTCTGATATTCGTAAGATTAGTAAGGTCCACCTGTACTCTATATTTATCATGACTATAATAGACCCCAGCACCTAGAAATAGGAAATTTAATGGTTCCCTTCTCTCATTCTTATCATAGTAATGTTGTAGATTTGCAGTAATACCCCATGCGTCACCGAGGAGAATAGTACTCTTGAAATTTTGTTCAAGTTCCCGTATTTGGCTGACGGTTTGCATTTCTTTAGCCTTCACCCATGAGGCATTCCCTCGTACAGAATAATCTAAGGATACAAAGGAACTACCAGTCCAACTCAACCCCAGTTGTCCCGTAAGAACATCCATCTCAAAAGGTAGCAGTTGTGACTGCTGAAAGGTTTCCCCTTTAGAATATTGATAGCCTATCTCCCCTGTCAGTGTCATATAAATGGAGGACAAAAACTTAGAGACAAAAGAGTACTAACAGAGATGACACATGTTAGGAACAATTGGATTAGTATAAGATAAAGAATACGTTTCATAGTACTGTAGTCCTAAAACTTTCATTGGATGACTAAATTTAGGTATAATTAACTATATAACAAAAGGGTCTCCATAAATTTGATCTTGCAAAAAATGTATCTGATTTGGAGAGATGAAGGAATGTAGCTATATTTGTGGTCTCTTAAGTATGAATCTTTAGCTCAGTTGGTTTAGAGCACTACCTTGACAGGGTAGGGGTCGGCAGTTCGAGTCTGCCAAGGTTCACATAATCTTTAATGAAGCACTCAGTAATAGTTTTTTTGAATAATGAATAAACTATTTCTGAGTGCTTTATTTTTATAACTAAAGCTACTATTGTGCAAGAATAGCATACAGCTTCTTTTCCTAAATACCGACTCAGAGCTTTCAAAATTTTGTTATCTTTGAAGATGTGCTTCGTATTGATATGAAGCGGGTTTATCACCATACATGTATAATAAGTAGGTCAATATAATATGCGACAGTTTATCTTCTTTTTTACCTTTTTATTCATTGTTCAGTCACCTATCTTTTCTCAAAGTAAGCAGGGTTACACCCCTAACTTTCAGAAAAATAGAGAACAAATGATTTCTGCAACTGCTTATGCCGATAGAATCATGAGCGACATGAATAGTGAGGAGAAATTGGCTCAGTTGATAATGCCTATGGTATGGCCAAAAGAGGATGCGACCTCTCAGGCTGAGTGGGATAAACTCGTGGCAAAGGGCTTTGGTGGTGTGCTGTGGCAGAAGGGGCATCCCGAGGCTCAATTGAGACTTACTAATAAGATGCGTCAGTCCGCAAAGGTTCCGATGCTTGTGGCAATGGATGGGGAGTGGGGACTGAGCATGAGGCTCTCTAATACCCTGAGCTGGCCACGTAATATTATGGTGGGAGCCGCTAACAGCGTAGCTTTAGCTGAGCAGTATGGTGCTGCTGTGGCTCAAGAAGCTAAGAGAATGGGCATTCACGTGAATTTTGCACCTGTGGCAGATGTGAATAATAACGCTCAAAATCCTGTGATCGGGACTAGGAGTTTTGGCTCTAATCCACAGAAAGTAGCCACACTGACTCTAGCATATGCAAAAGGTCTTGAGGATAATGGAGTCTTAGCTGTTGCAAAGCATTTCCCTGGTCATGGTGATACTAACGTGGACTCTCATAAGGCTTTGCCTATTATTAATAAGAGTCAGAGTGAATTGCAGGCATTGGAGCTGGTTCCTTTCAAAAGGTTTATAGAAGGGGGTATGGGTGGCATCATGACTGCTCATCTTACTGTACCATCTTTAGATGCTTCACGTAGAGCAGCCAGTGCTAGCCATAAGATTACCACAGACCTCTTACAAAATGAGATGGGCTTTGGTGGATTGATTTTTACCGATGGATTAGCGATGCAGGGGATTTTGGATGGTGTAGGAGGAAGTTCCGTGGCTGTCGAGGCTTTCAAGGCTGGAAATGATATCCTATTAGCTCCAAGTAATCCATACGCATCCTTGAGAGAATTATCACAGGCATTGGAGGCGGGAGAGATTTCTCAGGCTGAAGTAGAACGTAGGTGTCGGAAGGTATTAATATGGAAGTATTTACTAGACGTCAATAAGAATAATCCCCTGCCATCAGCTAATCTTTTGAGTGAGATCAAGCCGAAGGGGAGTGCTGACTTACTTAAGGAGATCAATCAAACAGGTGTTACTCTTCTTAAAAATGAATTAGGTGTAGTGCCAATTAGAGAATTAGGAGGACGTAAGATTGCTTTACTTAGATATGGTAATAGCAGGTGTGGTACACTTTACAGTACTCTAAAGCAATATACACCAATAGACTCATATACATTGAAGAGCGGTGCGTCCGCAGGAGAGCAAAGTCAGGTTTTTGCTCAGCTGCAGAAGTACGACCAAGTCATTGTGGTGGTCACATCACAGAATGCTAGGCCTACATCAGGGTTAGAGGAGTTGGCTAGAAAGACCCCTGTAGCATTGGTCTTTATGACAACTCCATATACAGCACTTCATTATGACCGCGTGATAAAATCAGCATCGGTAGTGGCGATGGGTTATGAAACTAAGGTGGAGGCCCAGCGCTCTATGGCTGAAGCTCTCATGGGCGGGATATCATTTAGAGGTAAGCTCCCAGTAGATTTGTCCCCTTTGTTCAAAGAGGGTGAAGGTCTAGAGACGCTCAAGACTCGTTTGAGCTTTGCTTCTCCCCAAAAAGTGGGTATGAATGAAGACATCCTAGCAGGTATAGATAGAATTGCTGAGGAGGGCATTGCTAAGGGTGCATATCCTGGATGTCAGGTCTTGGTGGCAAAAGATGGTTATATAGTGTATAGTAAGGCTTTTGGCTACAAAGATGCGGCCAAGAAGGAACCCAATAGTACGGAGACGCTTTATGATCTGGCTAGTGTGACGAAAGCCGTTGCGACCACACCATTGGTGATGATGGCAAAGGATGCTAAGCTACTATCGGTGCAGGATCGGATAGGAAAGCACCTAGCTTATTTAAAAGGAAGTAACAAAGAGGGGGTGCGTATTTCGGACCTCCTTTTTCATACGGGTGGTATGCCCGCAGTGATTCGCTTTTACTTTACTTTGATTGATTCCAATAGTTATACCTCACCTCTATTAACTTACCGCCCCAGAGCAGGCTTTCCTGTAAAGATAGCCAGAGATGGATGGGTACGCAAAGATTGGCGATATGAGCCTACAATGGTGCAGCGGGACTCTACTTCTCAATTCCCTGTACGTTTTGCTAAGGGATACTACCTTAGCAGCCATGTGAGGGATTCTATTCAACTGGCTATTCGTGATGCTAATCGGAGGACTCGGGGGTATCGTTATAGCGACATTGATTTTTTGCTCCTTCAGGATATATTAGAGCAGGCATATGAGAAGCCACTTAACCAACTTTTTAGTGAGCAGATAGCTCATCCGCTTGGGGCTAGTCGTTTGCTGTTCAAGCCCTATACTTCGTTCGACGTCAATGAGATAGCGGAGGGGCAAAGAGATGATTTCCTGAGAAAGCAGACTCTCCGTGGTGATGTGGATGATGAAGCTGCGGCAATGCTTGGGGGTGTCTCGGGGAATGCTGGTCTTTTTGGTAATGCAGAAGATATGGCGAAGGTCTTACAGATGCTATTAAATGGTGGCTACTATGGCGGGGAGCGTTACATTGATGGAGCAACGGTAAGAGCATTTACTACAGCCAAACACCCAACCTCTCCTTATGCGTTAGGATTTGATAGGCATCGAGGCAATAAGCGTGGGGCGGTAGCGATGGAGGCTCCTAGAACGACCTTTGGCCATACAGGCTTTACTGGTACCTGTTTTTGGATTGACCCAGAAAATAAGATTATATACATATTCTTGAGTAACCGAGTCGCTCCGATACGATGGAATAATAAACTTTCTGCTCTAGATATTCGCACGCGTATCCAATCCGTCATCTACCAGTCGTTATAATACCGTCTCCTATCCTTGGGTATAGGGCTTTTCTCTCATTCAGACTCCCCGTTAGTTCCGAAGATAAAGTCTGGAGGATTAATTATATATAGGTGTTCGGTAGCACGTGTCATCGCTGTGTATAACCAGCGACAAAAAGATAGATCTATCATCTCCGGTGTGAGGTAGCCAAAGCTGAGGTACACGTCTTTCCACTGTCCTCCTTGAGATTTGTGGCAGGTCATTGCGTAGGCATACTTTATCTGTAAGGCATTAAGGAATGGGTCTTTTCGTAGTTTTGCCACGAGATCTCTCCTATTGGTACATTCAGGATAGTCCTTAAGGACACTTTCGTATAGCTTTTCTCTCTGCTCTTTTGTGAGAGCAGGCGATTCAGTAAAGAGGCTTTCCATGATGATGTTGGCCGAGATAAACCCTCCATTAGAGTCTTCTAGCTCAGCCTCACGGAAGGTGAATCCATGTAGTTGTTGCTCCCTCCTTGTATTCAGAACCTTGAGGATTTCGCCATTAGCAATGAAGCTACTAATCGGCTTGCCATGATCGTCAAATGACTGGTACAGGTAATTATTTCGGACCACCATTAGTCGCTCACCGGGTATGACTTCATCGTCATAGTATAGTGAACGGTATCGGATGGCTTTATTAAATTCCTCCGCGTCACGATTAGATCGCGTCACTAGGATTGTTTCGTCTTGGCCTACATTTCTGAATGAATCCTCCATGCACTCGGGCAAGTCATACCCCGAGATAATGCTTACCTCACCATCCTCTTCAGGCATAGGTAGAAGGGGTTCACTCCATTTACCACCAGTTTGGAGATCTAATATTCTAGCTCTAAGTAGATAACTAAGATAGACAATCTCTCCACTCTTTTCCTGGCGGACAATATCTTTGAGAATGCCTTGATATAAACGGCTGCAATATCCAAGTAGGTAATTGGGGTCGAGGGCTGGGCTAAGCTCCGTCCCGACAGGAGGGAGCTGAGCATCGTCCCCAATCATCAGGATCTTGGTGCCATCCACACTAAAGCAAAAGTCTGTAAGGTCATCTAGTAATCTACCCGATCCGAAGCTTCCATATCCATCATTAGAGTTATTAATCATAGAGCATTCGTCCACGATATAAATAGTGCCATAAGGGTCCTTATTGTACCCAATTTCGTAACTAATTCCGGCACTACTGCTACGCTCTCTATAGATCGTCTTATGTATCGTGTGAGCAGGCATTTCGCAATATCCCTGCAGTACCTTAGCTGCTCTGCCAGTAGGAGCCAGTAGGACTAGGTTGATCCCCATACTGCGAAGCATTTTTGCAAAAGCCCCTACGAGACTACTCTTTCCGGTTCCTGCGTACCCTCGTAATAAAAATATGGAATGATCCTCTTGGTCCTCTAAGAATAATTGTAGCTGGTTAATGACTTCAAGTTGGCTTGAAGTGGGAGCGAAAGGAAAAAAATCTACAATCTTGTGGTCTTTATGTGGCATATTCAATAAAAATAACGAAATTTATGCACCTGATTTATTAGTTAATATGAAGAAAGTTTGCTACTTTTGTCTGTAGTATTTCGACTAATAGTTCGGGTACATTGAATTTGACTGCAAAATAACAAATATATTTCATGGTATGAAGATTATTACAAGAATTTTATTGACTATTGCGATCATTGGTTTGGGCTGGGCGTGTTTCAGCAGTATTCAAGGTCCAATAGATTTTAAGCGAACTAAAGATTCGCGCGACCAAGCTATCATCAAGGAGCTTCAAGATATCCGCAAAGCTCAGGTAGCTTATAAGCAGACTTACAATGTACATGCAGCGTCATTTGCTGAATTAAAGAAATGGCTAGAGAGTGGTTCTGTTCGTTCTGTTCGTAAGGAGATGGAACTGACCGAGGATCAGCTAAAGAAAGGAATGACAGAAGAAAAGGCTGTAGAGATAGTGAAGAAGGCTAAGGCTACAGGCAAATGGAATGAAGCTGAGAAGGAAGGGTTGAGTATTGTTAAGGATGGCGTTCGTAGATCTTTTACTCGTGATACAGTCCTTGTAGATGCAATGAGTGCCGTGTTCCCTAATGGAAGAGACTTATCTAGGTTCGGATATGTACCAGGTACAGATATTATGTTTGATATGGATACCGCTAGTGTACAAACTCAGTCAGGATTCAATATTAAGATATTCCAAGCAAGTGTCCTATTCAAAGATTATCTGAATGACCTCAACCAAAATGAGTTGGCTAACCTCATTGACAAGAAGGAGCAGCTAGGTCACTTCCCAGGTTTGAAAGTTGGTTCTCTAACAGAAATTAATAACAACGCTGGTAACTGGGAGTAATCAAAGTTTAGAATTTATAACAAGATGCGTTCCTCACGACTTTACCAAAGTGTGAGAGAACGCATTTCGTTTTTAATCATCCATGGAGAGAACAGGAAATAGCATCAAGATTGTGGATATTCTACGTAGTGATGAATTGCTGGATCAGGGGCAAGAGATAGCATTCACGACAGAATTACACGTACTTATTAGGGATCAAAAGCTGACCTTGATAGCTGTCCCTCAGTCAGGAGACACATCGCACGTATGGCTCGATACTATTGAGTTAGAGATGCCCTTAATGGATGGGTTAAAGAAGATCTTCTTTGAAAAGCCTATTCTTTCATTACCCTATAAGGCTACTCACATATATTTAGATCAGTGGAGATACACATTGGTTCCGAATGACTTGGATAAAAGTGGGACGCCTGAATTGTGGACTGCCCTTCATACTCCTATTGATGAGCAATATGTCCTCTCTCAGCAGATCGCCTCAGAGCAGCTAAGGCTACATTATACAGTTCCGCTTGAATTATATAACTTTTGCCAAAGGTCTTTTTCTCTACCTACGTATGATCATACTCTACAGCCTTTGATTGCTTTAGCAACACGACTAAGCCGGAAGAGTGAGCCAAAGCTAGTGATGATGAGAATAGGAAAGGCGGTTGTTGATGTTCTCTATGTCGCAGATGGGGTATTAGAACTTGTAAATCGCTATCAAGTGAGAAATGAAGTGGACATTCTTTACTTTGTTACCGCCCTTTGGAGACAGTTTTTTCTCTCCTCAGAGAGTGTCCCTTTATTTTTATATAACAGTGATTCATCTTTCATTACCGATACCTTTTTGGATCAATTAAATGAGTATATTAGCAGAGTGGAACTTAATTATTATCCCGGATTATTGTGTCCAGAGGAGGTGATAAAGCGATATGAAGCAGAGTTACCACCAGAGTTTATACTACAGTTATTATGCGAATAGTCAGTGGTAAATATGGGAAGAGACGCTTTCAAACGCCTTCCAACTTTAAAGGCCGTCCTACTACAGATATGGCAAAGGAAGGCTTATTCAATATCCTATCACATCGTATCGAACTTGAAGGACTACGAGTGCTAGACCTTTTTGCTGGCACAGGAAGTATAGGATTGGAGTTTCTGTCCCGAGGGGCTAGTCATGTGGATGCTATAGAGAAGGATTTTAGGCATATTGCATTCATAAAGAGTGTTGTGGAGGAGTTAGGAGACCCTAATTACAAGGTGTTCAAAAAAGATGTCCTTCATTTCATTAAAGAAAATACAGAGGTGAACGGAATTGACCATCCGTATGATTTGATTTTTGCTGATCCACCTTATAAATTGCAGGAGCTCCCAGAGCTTCCTAGTCGTATTCTGAATAGCCATTTATTGGCATCAGATGGTCTATTGATAGTGGAACATCCACGTGATGTTTCATTTGAACAAGAAGATGGGTTCGAAGAGGTGCGGAGTTATGGATCCGTCCACTTCAGCTTCTTTGTCCCCAGTATGAGTAAATAATTTGATAAAGAAAGTAGTATTATGAGTAGTATTTTAGTAGCATTATTAGTAGGACTAATAGCAGGAGTTATCGCTTCATGGCTTATGCCTGGTGGAGCTTCAGGCTGGATTATGAACATTATCTTAGGGCTATTAGGGGGCTTGGTAGGTAACTGGATTTTTGGACTCCTAAATGTTTCCACAGGAAATGGTTTTTGGGGTGCCTTAATTACAGCTGTCGTAGGTGCATGTATCTTAATCGCACTTTATAACTGGTTGATAAAAAAGAATAAGGCATAAGACCTTCTCTATAGTTAAGAAAAATCGTGACACATAGGAATTATAATCCTGTGTGTCACGATCTTTTTTATCGATTTACAGATGCTTCTGAAAGGTCTTCAATCAAGTTTCCAATAGCTTCCTCTAATAGGTCCAATACCAACGTAAAGCCATCTTGGCCACCATAGTATGGATCAGGGATATGATCCCATTTATTGCCCTCATTAAGGTAGTCTGCCATCTTGATAATCTTCCTGGAGGTCTCCAGTGTAGGAGCTTTGTCATACAGGGCTTGGATATTAGAGTCGTCCATTCCTATCAAGAGATCATATTCATCGTAATCATCAGTTGTGACGGGTCTGGAGATGCTCGTCACGTTGTAATCCCGTTTGCTCGCTTCCATACGCATCCGTCTGTCAGCTGGTTCGCCGTGATGCATCCCATGTATTCCGGCAGAGTCAACATAGAATAGATCATGAAGCCCACGTTCGTCTATAATCTTCTGTGCAATAGCTTCCGCAGCAGGGCTTCTGCAGATATTTCCTAGGCAGACGAATAGTAATTTCTTTTTCATTCTTTCTATAATCTATATGTATTCAAGAGTTATAAAGGATCTACGTCACCATAGATATGCAATTGAGGCCCTCTATAATTAGTTATAATATGTCCTATTGTATCATGTAGCACTTCTCTTAGTTCTTTCGTGGAGTGATTAAGAGGGGTTAGTAATGATAACTTATATCCAATCTCCTGATCCTTTTTGTGGATTGGTAGAGGTGCAGGCCCCATAATAGAGCAGTCCTTAAGCTTTTGTGTCAGTATGTTTTGTGTCTGTAAAGCGGCATTGTATGCTTCCTGCTGTGCTGAACTCTCAAAATAGAGGTCTATATGACGTGAGAATGGAGGAAAGAGTACAGTGTGTCGTTCCTCTAATTCATGATCCAGTAAGAGCCTATAATCATTTTCTAAAAAAGCGGTCAGTGCATTTTGCTTTTCTATGAAATATTGAATGACCATCCGTTTAAGCTTAGTAGCCTCGTCCCTACACTTAACGAGGAAGTGAAAAGCCTGCTCATTCGCTCTGAAGTCCGGAAATGTTGTTAGCAAGTCCAGTTGAAGAATCCCAATAGTTGTGGCTTGACGCAGTAGAGTGTGTGGCGGATCGTACGAAGTACTTAAGATGATTTGTGGCGATTCCGTCGCATTCTTTATTTCGTGATCCATGCAGATATTTACCCCTTTGTAGAGGCGCTCTAGAGCCGATCGCACTCTTTCAATGCCAGTCCCTTCAAGCACTAAATTGGGCTTATGACACTCCGGACATAATGAGGGCAGCGGCTCATAGTGCCCACACACCCCGCATACTAGCTTTTTGCTCTCTTGGAAATATCTGTATATAGTATGACACTTAGGGCATCTTGGACTCTCTCCGCATGCACTACACGTAGCCCGCTTGGCAAAGCCTTTTCTCTGATATAGTAACAAGGCTACGCCTTGCTCCTCTATCGCTTCACGAATGGCACCCATGAGCTCAAAGGAGAGCATACGCCCTTGTACCCTCTGACGCTCGAAAGCTTTGGGCATTGAGATCGTCTGAATGTCTATAGGTCTATTTTCATGCGAAACGCTAGCATAGACATACTTCTTCTGGATCGCATTCATGTAGCTTTCTATAGAAGGGGTAGCGGAGATCGATAGGCTTCTAGCCTTAGAGAAATGGCTCAGCATTATTGCTAGATTAGTTGCTGTAAATCTTGGTGCTGGTTCGTATTGTCGGTACCCCTTGTCCTCTTCGTCCATGACGATAGAGACCCCCAAGTTAGAGAATGGTAGCCATGCCGCAGCACGTAAACCCACATATACCCCTGCGTTGCCTTCGAGGGCTCCGAGCCAACTTTCTTCTCGTTCCTTATCTGTTGTCTCACTATAATAACACTTAATAGCCGAGCCAAAGAGTCCTTTTAGCTGAGGTAAAAGCAGTTCGAGTAGATCCAGTGTTGGAAATAGTAGTAATACTTGCTTCTTATCCTCCTCGAGTACACTTTTGATATATCCAAAAGGGATTCGCTCTTCAGCAGAGCTATTCTCCACATGAAGTAATAATATCTGTTGGCTTCCATAGCGGATCCTCTTGGATAGAGAGTCTTCCGTGGTACCCCTTACTGAGAGTGTAGGGGTTGGATCAGCCAAACGGATAGTTTTCTCCTCGATTATATGATGTTCTTTTAATTGCCGTACTACACCTGCACTGACATCTAACCATTTCGCTAAGTCCGCTAAGGACATAGGATTTTGATTTAGTGGGTCAAACTCCTGTGCAAGTTGGTTCATGGCCTTGGTGACCGCTGGCTTCCTCTTCATCTCAACAAAGAGAGAGGCTTGCCATGCTTCACTATTAAGAAAATGTTCACTTGGGACCCACCCTGTAATCGTACGAGCGGGCTTACGCAAAGCCTGATTCTGCTTGCCGTCGGGACGGATAGCTGAGGGCACGGCGGCTACAAATATATCACCCAGGCTACACATATAATAATGGGCAGCCCACTTCCAGAGCTCTATAATCTCCTTGGGAATAGGAGGGTATGGGAGTACTCTCTCCACATACTTATACCTTATAGGTTTATCTGATTTGACTTGACTAGAGATGGATAAGATGAGCCCTGTGTAGGTCTTCCCCTTACCGAAAGGTACCACCACCATTTTACCCACCAAGTTGTCCCATAGCTCCTCCAGTTCTCCCTTTATTTTATACGTGAAGATAGGATGAGAAAGCGGTAATGGTATAAGGATATTGGCGTATGCCGTCATGTTGCTGGATATTGGATTATCGAGGTGCCTTTAGATAAAAGAATATAGCAATAGGGATGAAAATAATATTGGCAAACCAAGCCGCAACCATAGGAGACATCACGCCACTAATGGCATAAGCACTTGATACGGTGAAGAGTAAGATGTATGCAAATGCTAACACCAAGCCAATGGCCATATTGACGCCCATTCCACCTTTTACTTTCCGAGAAGAGAGTGAAACGCCAATTAGTGTTAGTATAAATGCAGCTGGGATACTTGCGAAGCGGCGGTGGTATTCCACCTCAAAGTTTTGGATATTTCCCACCCCTCTCTTTTTTTGCTCCCCAATGTATTTATATAAATCACGTGTGACTAAGAGTTCGCCGTCCTCCGAAGATATCAGGAGATCGCTGGGGGTCAGGGTCAGAAGAGTGTCTTTGGCTGTCCCTATGCTATTCACCTCTTTTAGCCCCTCGAAGGTTCTTTCGCTATAATCATATATTGTCCAGTGGTATAGACTATCGTAGGAGATACGACTCGCGGTTAGCTGACTAACTAATGTGTTTTCGTCAAACTGTTGTAGGGAAAAGTTGTACCCCATATTCTCTCTAGAGTCAAACGTGCTGAAGTAGGCTATGACACCAGGAGACACCGCTACTTGTATGTTTTGGTCCATCTCTAGTTTCTTATTCATCACCCACTTATTAGTGAAGTTGATCCTAGTATTATTAAGGATGGGGATGACCTCACTGCTGAGGATAAATGAAGATAGAGCAATTACAGCAGCCGATATCATATAGGGCTTGAGGATCCTATTAAAGCTCATTCCTGCCGCCTGCATCGCAATAATCTCGGAGCGTCCAGCTAACTTACTGGTGAAGAATACCACCGTAATGAAGGTGAATAGAGGTGCTAGGAGGACTGCGAAGTATGGAAAAAGAGCTATATAATAATTGAGTATTTCGCTGAACTTAAGACCCGGAGCCATGAAGTTCTCAAGCTTCTCCTGGATGTCAATCACAATGATGATGACCATAATCAGCATGAGAATAAAGGCAAAGGTCCCAAGAAAGAGAGATATAATGTATCTATCTATTCTTAGTAATCCTAATTTGTTATATAGCTTATCCAACCGTTTCATTCTTTCTTCTTCACATCTCTATTATAATCTTTGTTCAAGATTAGGGAGAATATTTCTCTTCCACTCCGTGTAATCACCCGCAATGATATGTTTTCGAGCTGTCTTCACGAGATCTAGATAGAAAGCAAGATTATGGATACTAGCTATCTGTAACCCTAGTATCTCCTCACTTTTGATAAGGTGACGAAGATATGCTTTTGTATAAGCTTGATCAACGTAGCTAGTTCCCATTGGATCAAGTGGTGAGTGGTCATTTTTCCACTTCTCATTACGCATATTCATGGTCCCATTCCATGTAAAAAGCTGCCCATTCCTACCATTACGTGTAGGCATAATGCAGTCAAACATATCTACCCCTCTTTCTATCCCCTCTAGGATGTTGGCAGGAGTCCCCACACCCATGAGATATCTTGGCTTATCTTTGGGTAAGACATCATTCACCACTTCTATCATCTCATACATCACCTCTGTAGGCTCACCCACACTTAGCCCGCCGATGGCATTGCCATCAGCTCCTAGCTCAGCCACACGCTCAGCAGCTTCCCTCCTGAGGTCAGCATAGCCAGCACCCTGAACGATAGGGAATAGGCTCTGTTGGTAACCATATAGAGGTTCTGTCATTTTATGGAAATGGTGGTGGCATCGCTCCAGCCATTTCATGGTTAGCTCTAGTGAGTCCTTGGCATAAGTACGGTCGCAATCTCCTGGAGGACATTCATCAAAAGCCATGATGATATCCGCACCTATTGTCCGCTGTATCTCCATCACCTTTTCAGGGGTGAAGAGGTGACGACTACCATCTATATGACTCTGGAACTGCACCCCCTCTTCTGTGATTTTTCGGCGGTGTGCTAGGGAAAAGACTTGAAACCCACCGCTGTCGGTAAGCATAGGTCTGTTCCAGCTATTGAACTTCTGAATCCCACCAGCCTCTTTGATAATCTCTATCCCTGGTCGTAAGTATAGGTGATAGGTGTTACCTAAGATGATTTCAGCTTTTATATCCTCTCTTAACTCGTGTGCATGTACAGCCTTCACACTCCCAACCGTACCAACGGGCATAAAGATGGGCGTGTGGATAGTACCATGCTCGGTCTCTATTACTCCAGCTC
This sequence comes from Porphyromonadaceae bacterium W3.11, assembly GCA_030434245.1. Classification (NCBI taxonomy): domain Bacteria; kingdom Pseudomonadati; phylum Bacteroidota; class Bacteroidia; order Bacteroidales; family Porphyromonadaceae; species Porphyromonadaceae bacterium W3.11. The sequence goes on along the minus strand of JAUISX010000003.1, from coordinate 317,227 downwards.
TCGCAGAGGAGCGAGGGTCTGTATTTTCAATCGTAAACTTCATAGCCACAAAGTTACTATTTTCTTGAATTATAATTCCTTCTATTTGTAGAAAATACAGTACTAAATCCTCTTCAGCTGAAGTATGAGATAATATTCATTAGGAAGTATCGTTGATGCAGTATGTCCGTATCTTGTTCTCTACTTCCTTGCCCTCTCCCACTGGCTCACCAGAGTTATTCGTAGCTGCTACCACCCAAAAACTCTCTCAATAAAGAGGTGGATGGAATGTCGTTAATATCAATTGGGGTAAATAAGTTGAGCAGCTGTAATAGCCTATATGCTGTAGGGTATGCTGGGCTTATTTCCTGTACACCCATCAGTGCCTGAGATGCTTGTGGCTTCAGTGCTGAGATTTCGTATAGCATGGCACTATTAAGCATCACATCTGCATTCTCTTGGTATGGGAAGATCCATTTTTCCTCACCTCGTCTCACCTCGTCCCATCGCATGATGGTCTCTTCCGCAGAAGTACCACGATACTTTATGTCGCGTACCATACGGCGTAATAGCCTATTGTCACTTGAGCGGATCCAATTATGCTTATCCAAAGAAAGTGGCGTCAGTGCGGATACGTATATTTTGTACAATGCCTTAGCAGGGATAGGTCCCAACAGTTCGGGATTAAGTGCGTGTATCCCTTCCATAATCAAAACCCCATTCTCCTCGAGCCTCATTTTTTTGTACTCATGATACTCTCGCTCACCAGTAATGAAATTGTAAGTGGGGAGCTGAACCTCTTCGCCAGCTATCAACCTCGAGACATCCTCCTGTAATTGCTTTAGGTCGAGAGCATACAAACTCTCATAGTCAGGATTACCATGCTCGTCTAGAGGGGTGTCCACACGATTAATATAATAGTCATCCAAAGAGATCGCATGAGGCCATATTAGATTGGTAATCAATTGTGTCGAGATCCGCTTAGAGGTAGTCGTTTTCCCTGAGGACGAAGGTCCTGAGAGCAAAACCATTCGAACGCCCTCTTTGCTTTTTTGTGCAATGTTCGAGGCGATGTTAGCAATCCTCTTCTCGTGTATGGCTTCTGCCAAAGAGATGAGATGGGTACTTTTCCCAGATCTAACCGCCACGTTGAGTGGAGCAACATCCTCTATTTCAATCATCTTCATCAGGTTGAGATGATGCTTGAGGGCCGCAAATTGCTTGGGCTGTTGGGTTAGTGGGTATAGTTTGCTAGAGTCTTTCATGTCTGGTACCCGAAGGATGAACCCCTTCTCCATCGGTTCTAACCCAAACTTCCATATCATCCCTGTACGAGGGAGTGTGGGAGATAGGATGAAGTCATGGTACCCTTCGAGCTCGATGATAGGGATGTAGTATGACCCCATCTCGCGGATTAGTTCATCCGTTCCCTTCAATCCTTTGCTCTTAAAGTACTCTCTAGCTTTCTTATTTGGAAGCTTTTGATGGGTGATCGGTAGGTTCTCGTCTATGAGCTCTTGGATCCTATTTTCGAGATCTTTTAAAGTTTCACGCGAAGGCATCGCCTCCCCATTTCCTATAACACCGTAGTAACCATTGGATAATGCGTGCTCGATAGCGATTTCAGGAAGTCCTAAGTCTTCAGCAGCCCTGAATAATAGTAGTGTCAGTGTGCTGACATAGACTCTCCTACCTATCGACGATTCATACCCCAACCACTCAATGGATGCAGACTCGAAGATGGGCTTATCCAAAGGGGTTGGGGTATTATTGATAAGAGCTATCATAGGTAGCCCTCTGTCACACGTCTTTAAATCAATATTACACTCCTCCAATACTTCCAATGCGTTCAGTCCAGGCTGTACCTCACAGACTTGATCAAACTGGGGTAATTGGAGGATAATGTTTTGCAAAATCATATTTTATTCCTTTTCAGTCTCTCTGGTGCAGGTAGCTGTCCAGTTCTTACCGTCTTTGTTGAAGAAAATATTGAGCTTATTCTTAGTGATAGTAATTTTGTTGAGGCCTTCTCCCTTATACTCGTCTGCATTCTCATCGCGAGTCTCTAGCTGGATGTTATTAAGTGCTGGAATCTCGTCAGAAAAGACAAAGGTGTAGCTATTGCCAATCTTTGTAACGGTAACGCTACCATCTTTATTGGAGCGAAGGTCTAATCCACCATCTACACTGCCATAAGTCACAAGTCCATTGTACGTACCAACAAACACTTCGTCCTTAGAGGGGTCACTGCTGCATGCAGTAAAGCCAATCAAAAACATTACGACTAGGCTTACACATGATAATAATAAATTCTTTTTCATTGCTTTATATCTTTTGAAATTTTGTAAATAAATCGAGTGTAAATCTAATCAAAAAGAGATTAATTTTCCACACTTAAATAGCTCGTGAATAGTATGTGTTTGATAGTAAGTGTGTTGAGTTGTTTTTCTTTCGCTGTAGGGGCTTTTTTTAGCTCTTTTATTTTTGCCTGCAATTGGAGATGATTTTGGTGACTCTCGACCTGTCACAGTTTAGTTGAGCATAGGTAACGAGATGAGTGTCTTTTCAGAAGAAGACAATGCCCTGAGGGTTCGAAAAATTTATCCTATGAGAAACGTTTTTCCTGCTCATAGGATAAAATTATTTTTCCCGGTGGAACAGTTTTCGTTTCATATAACTAAAATCATGCGTACTATAGCTTCTCAAAAACAAAGCTCCGTTGTGGCGATTCGCGAACAGTCGGAGGTCTCATATTATCAAGGTCTTACAGCTGTCCTTTTTGTCTATTATTATAGATGTTTTTTTTAGTTCTTTATTTGTCTAAATAAATGCCCTTAACTTTTTGCCTTTCCTTCTCACAATAGCTTTATTATAAATCTGGGAAAATAGTCCTGCCTACAATGTTGTTCGCTAATGAAGTACCCGAAATATGAATCATGTAGGGTCTTCAGTATATGTGGCGAGAGCCTTTCCCTACTGTGGAGTATTGGTGCTCTTGGGATGTTCTGAATTAATTTGTATTTTTGTAGTCTATATATAATCACTAGTTACTTAATAATTATTTATGAGTCTTGACAATAAAGGAGTAGATGACAGGCTACTGAAGAGAATTGATGACATGATTGAGGAGCTACACCTCATTCGTCGTAGTGTCGCAGATCTCCTTGTGGCACAGGCTGATTCAGAAGCCCGTGCGTCAAGTTGTGAAGCTTCGATTACTAGCCTTGAAGACCTTTACCGAAAGGATTTTGGTGAAAAGGAGACCTCACAGAAGGCAGAAGAGTTTCCCTTCGTATCTCCTGAAGGCTTTGATAAGGAACCTATTACAGTTGAGGATCTACCTAGTGAAAAGTCGGTATCATCTATCGGAGGGGATGTAGTGAGTGAAGATGAGCCTAAAGAGGGTGAAGCAGAGTCGTTGGATACCTTTAATGAGTTATTTCATCTGGCAGAGCCCCAAGGTGCTATTAACGATATATTTGTGCCTCTGAATGACGAGAGTTCATTGGATACCATTTTTGAGAAGAGCTTGTCATTTGATCATCTTGTGGATAAGTTTTCATTAGCGGATCGATATTTTTATGCGAATGAGCTTTTTGAAGGGGATCAAGTGGCTTTTGATGAGGCCCTGGCAGATATCCAGAGGTTTTCTAACTGGAGTCAAGTAGAGAGCTATGTTTATGATGTGATTCGTCTTAAGAGGGATAATGCCATTGTCAAAGACTTTATGGCCGTTATTAAGAATGCTAGCCATTAAAAATTGATGATACACCCACTAGTGGTCATACCTACTCCTATAGGTAATCTGGAGGATATTACGTTAAGAAGCTTGAGGCTTCTAAAGGAGGCTGACTTGATATTGGCAGAGGATACGAGGACTACTGCACGCCTCTTGCAAGAATATCAGATCTCTGTACCAATGCGTAGCTATCATATCCACAATGAGCATGCTATAGTAGAGGATGTATCTAAGGAGATTTCCTTAGGTAAAAAGGTGGTATTGGTTTCGGATGCAGGAACGCCTGGGATTTCTGACCCCGGTTTTCTATTGGTCCGAGAGTGTATTAGTCAGGGATTAGATGTGGTCTGTTTGCCAGGTGCTACAGCCCTTATTCCTGCTTTGGTAGCGTCTGGGTTACCTGCTGATCGCTTCTTTTTTGAGGGGTTCCTTCCTCATAAGAAAGGGCGGTTAAGTCGTATAGAGCAGATGATCGAACGCGATGCTACGACGATCCTCTATGAGAGTCCTCGCCGACTGGTGAAGTTGCTAGAGCAGCTCTTGGAGGTCTTGGGTGATGAGCGAGAGGTGGTTGTCGCACGAGAGATTAGTAAGGTTTATGAAGAGTATAAGCGGGGTCTGCCAAGTGCCTTGATCCAGCACTTCTCCCAAGAGGAGCCAAAGGGCGAGATTGTGGTCTTAGTTGCCCCGTGTATAAAGGAAGAGAGAGTACATAAGAATAAGTATAAAGAGTAAGCATATCACAGAGAAGTAAATGAACTTATGAGAAAGAATTTTATAATCGTTATCATGATGGCCACCATGCTGCTGTTTGGAGCATGTAATGGCGAAAAGAGTAGCTCGTACAAGAAGCTACAGAATAGCTATGATTCACTTCTGGTGCAGAATACACGGAATAATCAAGAGCTGGAGAATGTGCTCAATCTTATTATGGAGATTGAGACAGAGATTGACAAAGTCGCAGTTACTGAGAATAGAGTGCGCGTAAGTTCGGCTAATGGAGAGTTGACCGAGGATGGCCGTACTCAATTGATGAATGATATCTCTTATATCACTAATTCTCTTCAAGAGAATAAGGAGCAATTGGCTCGCCAGATCGAAGAGCTTAAGAAGAAAGATATCAACCTTAGTGCTCTAAACAAAAAGATTAATAACCTACAAAAGCAAATCACAGAGAAGGAGAGAGAGATTGCTGAGCTGAATAATCTGTTGGCCGCAAAGGATCTAACTATTCAGGAACAAGGTGAGGCTATCACTAACCTGGAAGAGGATAAGCGTGCTAAGGAAGCAACTATCGCTATCCAAGATAGGAAGCTCACTCAGCAGGAGAAGAAGCTTTACACAGGCTATTACTGCTTTGGTACTGCTAGCGAGCTTAAGGAGCAGAACATCCTGTCAGGTGGTGGACTGTTCAGTAAGGCTAAGGTATTACCTGATGGGTTCAACCAAGATTATTTTATTCAAGTAGATACTCGTCAGATCACTACTATACAGCTATTTGCACCTAAAGCTTTGTTGCGTACAGATCATCCATCTAGTTCGTATGAATTAGTTAAGGATAATGAGGGTAATATGACCTTAAAGATTAATGACCAAGAGAGCTTTTGGAGTCGTAGCAAATATTTGGTTGTAGAGATCACTCTATAAAACGTGATTAAGACGGTCCTCATAGATTTAGACGATACCCTCTGGGCTACGCAGGAGAATAATAAGGCTGCATTGGGTGAGTTGTATTTGCTTCATAATTGGAGCTGTGGCTTTACTTCGTTCGAGGATCTTTTTCAGTACTATTATCCCCACAATGAATACCTTTGGGGTGAATATAGAGAAGGACGGATCAGTAAGCATGAGCTAACGATCCGTCGCTTCTCTTACTTTTTGGAAAAGATAGGCTCCTATACTGAGGATGAGATTCTAGCTCTTAATGAGCAATTCTTAGACCGCACAGCAATGAAAGAGGGGGTAGTAGAGGGAGCCTTTGATCTTTTAGAATATCTTAGTTCTCTATACAAAATCGTAGTGGTCTCTAATGGCTTCGTGGAGGTCCAGTATCGTAAGATGGCATCCGCTGGACTTACCCCATACATCGATGAGGTGGTCCTTAGCGAGGAGGTGGGTGTGAGTAAGCCAGCAAGAGGTATCTTTGATCATGCTTTGAATATCAGTCACGCACGAAAAAGTGAGACCATCTTTATAGGTGATAGCTGGTCAGCTGACATATTGGGGGCTCAGAATGCTGGACTTGCCTCCATTTGGTTCAATCCCAGCAAGGCGATGCCACCTAAGCCTCTCTCTGAGTATCGCTACCCTATATACGAAGTGCATACGTTGTTAGAGATTATACCTCTGATGAGATCTCTCTTATTCAAAAGTTTATAGCAATGAGTAGTCCTTCAATTAATAAGCCAGAAAGATCGTGGACTCAAATCTGGCTTTTGGCTAAAACCTTTTTTATCATCGGCGGATTCACATTTGGAGGTGGTCATGCAATGCTCGAATTGATACGGCGTGAGATCGTTGATCGTAGGCATTGGATGGGAGATGATGAGTTTATAGATCTTTTTGCTGTGGCACAGTCACTTCCGGGCATTTTTGCAGTTAATATGTCTATCTTCGTCGGTTATCGCTTGCAGGGAGTGCTAGGTGCTATTGTATGTGCTATTAGCTGTACATTTCCCAGTTTTGTTATCATTATTATATTGGCTATCTATGCCACAAAGTTTAAGGACAATCCAGCTGTAGAAGCGGTGTTTAAGGGAATGCGTCCTGCTGTAGTTGCGTTGATAGCAGCACCTTGTATCTCCGTATGGCGTACTCTAAGACTTGGTTGGAAATGGGTATGGGTACCTACTGTGGTAGCCATATCAGTATGGTTGTTAGGGATTAGCCCTGTTACGATGATTGTCGTGGCAGCTTTTCTTGGGTGGCTCTACACGATGTTTATCTCAAAGAATTTGATGAAAGGAGGGGATAAGAAATGAGTTTGTACGTACAGCTGTTATTCGTTTATCTTAAGATAGGACTCGTTGGTTTTGGTGGTGGGTATGCTATGCTTTCTCTGATTCAGGAGGAGGTGGTGACTAAGCATCAGTGGCTTTCGCTACAGGAATTTACGGACATTGTGGCGGTCTCACAGATGACTCCAGGGCCAATTGGTATTAATAGTGCTACCTATATTGGATATAGTGTTACTGGCTCAGTATGGGGTAGTATTATTGCCACGTTGGCAGTAATGTTACCATCCTTTGTTATAGTCCTATTAATCTCGCTCTCTTTTGCTAAGATCAAGAATAATAAACACTTCAATGCTATCTTTACAGGAATACGACCTGCAGCTGTTGGGTTGATCGCAGCGGCGGCATTACTTCTCTGTAATGGAGAGAACTTCATTGACTATATCAGTTATGCCATATTTGCAGTAACTTTATTATTGGTCGTGAAGAAGTGGATTCATCCCATCGCGTTGATTGTCTTAAGTGGAATTGCGGGGTACCTTATCTACATCTGAGGGAGCCTTTTTTATATCAATCTACTGCGTTCCGCAGTCAGTATTCTGAAGGGTAAGTACTTTGATGTGCTTTTTAATCTTGAAGGTCAGCCTATTGTGGTTTATTGATCATCAAGCATCTTGTCAGATTTATTTACAACCTGGCGAGAAAAGCATTAGGTGCAACTCTGCATCTGACTTATTGCTGAACTGACTCAGGTTCTACTGAGAAAGCCCGATCTTTCAGCCAATTTAATGCCTCTATTGAGAGCACATTATGATTGAGTGGTTCTGAGGAGATGTATGTGTTTTTCCCAAATAAAGACTCCTCCTTTTGCTTTTCAGAACTATCAGGAGAAGATGCCGAGGTAATGGCTAAAGCACTTATCTCTGGAATAAAGGGCATAGCCATAGTGGATTCGATCTTGTACTTAAAGTCTCTAAAAATAGGGAGTTTATTATTTTCATCAGTAGTACGGATCCCACCCATAGGCCAGAAGCTGGAGGGGTAGTAATCATAGCTTGGGACATTTTTAGGGTGCTTTTGTTGATAACTATATATAGTGTAATTGATGGGGATGAAGTAGAATAACTTTTTTTCAAGCTTCACTTCAAGTTTTGTGATCTCATCATTATGTGTGGCACCCGGTGCACAGTATACCTTTCCTTGTATTTTTGTTCTTCCTGGTAATATACTGAGAATGGCGGCTTTGGCATCACTAAGTAGAATCCCTGTGGAGATAGCAGCACTAAAATCCCATATCCCTCCAAATAGTCCTATGAAATCAGACCTTGCCTCAAAGTTCATGTCAATGTATGGCTCCTTCAGAGCAGCATGTTCCTTATTGTCCGAATTGGATATCGCAAAACATTGCATGCTATATCCCATGTCTCCCTTAGGGAGTCCGGCGTCATTCAGTTTTTTCAGCCAAGTATTATGCTTGGTATTATCTATTATTCCATTTGAGAGTACATTCTGAATGACCATCTGTTCAGCTGAGGCAGAGTGCATCGTGCTCCCTAACTGATTTAGAATATAAAGCTCAGCAGATGGTAGATGCTTTACAAATTGTTCTTTTGTCGAACCCAGTTTTGCTGCACCTTGTACGCCATAAGCCAATCCAAGAGGGAAGTGAGCTCCTAAATGGGGCGTGTCATAACTAACATAACAGCCGACCCCATGAGGGATTTGTTTTTCCTCCATTTGAGTAAGAGTCCATCTCCCTACTAAGCCACCCATGGAATGCCCTATGAGAGTAATTCTTTCATTTGATTGATTTTGTGAGAGGACCTCTTGTAGCCATAATAGGATCACCTTGAGGGTTTCACTATTTGATTCAATGGGGGCTTCGGCATCTCTCCAAGCTACATATATGAGATCCATTTCTGGAAAGACCGGACGCACACTTGTGAGTACCTCTGCTCGTATTGGATTATATAGCCCTATCCGGGTTAAGAAGTTTGGAAAGAAGCCTTCAACTATGACGAGAGGGTGGGTGATCTTTTTTTCTTGATTTTCAGAAGAATAAAGGATGTAGACGTCCGCTTCGGTCTGATTATTTTCGTAGGGTAATCCAAGGAAGACCAGGCTCTCATCCGCAACATCCATGATGGCGGTTGGTTGTAGAGTGCTGGTACCTCGACCTATTTGGGCATATGTAGGTATTGCAGCAGTGCTGGAGAGTATGGTAATGATCATTGTCATCAATGCCATCTTACCAAATCTTATGTGATTTCGTGTGTTCATTTTAGGGTAAAAAGAGTTGGTTGGCACGGACCGAAGCTTTTTCGGTGAAGTGGTGAGATTCCATATCGTTGGATCGCAATGAGGTGCTTTTGTGTGCCGTAGCCCATATTATGCTCCCAATCATATTGTGGATAATCAAGGGCGTATGCTTTCATCATATTATCGCGGTACACTTTAGCAAGAATAGATGCAGCAGCGATACTGGCTACTTTGTCATCACCTCCAACGATGGTCTCGTATGGTATCTCGAGTGTCGAGTGAAATCTATTTCCGTCTATGAGTAGATATTCAGGAGCCATCAGAAGCCCCTTAATTGATTCCGTCATAGCTAGGAAGGTAGCTTGTAGGATGTTTACTCTATCTATATGTGCTGGAGAAATTTCTCCGATAGCATAGGCAATGGCTTGTTCTTTTATTTGGACGGAGAGCATCTCTCTCTTGAGAGCCGAAAGTTTTTTGGAGTCATGCAATCCCTCTATTGAGCAATCCTCTGGTAGTATGACTGCTGCGGCGACCACAGGTCCTGCTAGACAGCCTCTACCCACTTCATCAACCCCAGCTTCGAGTCTATCCTTTTTTATCCTGTTTGGTAACTGTATGGTCGTTTTACTTTTCACCTTTTTGAGTCATTTATCTGGTGGGTGTATGGAAGTTTGGGCTCTTGGTGGATAATGATATGAGTGCTTTCACCGAATTGATCTCTTAGTTTTCTCTCAATGATAATAGTATAATCATGAGCCTCAAAGAGTGTGAGGTTTCCATCTACTCTAATATCTAGCTCAATAGCCATCACATCGCTCCCTAGCATTCTGGTCCTAAGATTATGAGGATCATACACACCCTCTACCTCTCCTGCGATCTTGAGGATTTCCTCTTGGATATCCTTCGACAAACTCCCGTCAGTGAGTTTTGCTAAGGATGGTTTCCATATCTCTAATGCCATGCGGATGATGAGAAGAGCCACAATGAAAGCAGCTAGAGGCTCCAGAAGCCTAGCTGTATCACCAATCAGGATAGATCCTGTGGCTCCTATGAGTACTGCTGTGGCACTCAGCACATCACTCCTGTGGTCTAGTGCTTCGGCATGCAGGGCCTCGCTCTTGGTCTCTTTTGCTTTTCTGAGCGTGTACCTGTAGGCCCCGATTTTTAATACAATTGCGAATAGAGCGACTACTACCACGGTCCACTCAGGCTGCTCTGGCAATAGGCCTTTGGTGAAGTAATCAACAAAGGTGATGGTGGACTTTGCAATGATTATCGCTGATGCTACAATCATCATCGCCGATAGAGTGAAGGCTGCGATGGTCTCATACTTACCATGCCCATAGTGGTGATCATCATCTCTCGGCTTCCCAGAGAGCTTCAGGAAGACATAGACAATGATATTACTGAGAATATCAGCTAGTGAATTGATTCCATCAGCTATCAGTGCAACGCTATTACCAATGACGCCCACAAAGAGCTTCAGTGGCGGTAAAATGAGATTAACCCAGAAACTAACCATGTAAGCTCTCATCTTTTCTTGGTGTCTTACTTCGTTAGCATTGTTATTTATTTCTCTTGACATTACATCAATATTCTTTTGACATCCAATTTATTATCTCTCTTTTACAAAGATACTATTTCTTTTGTTCCAAAGTCCAAACTATTATGAGGTAGGGGCTGACCCTTCGTTCAGCAATCTCTAAATGTTTATGGTCGTATCAATTCTTACAAATGGGTGCTTCGATGGCAAAATAATAGGAGCGAAACCTTATAGTTGGTTTCGCTCCTAAGTATGTTTAATACCGCTATGTATCAGTTTGTCTTACTCAGCAGACTCTTCTTTAGTCTCTTCTTCGTCTTCAGGGTTAAGGATAGCCTTGAATTCTTCAGAAGTCACCTCTTTTTTCTCCAGATTTACCTTCTCCTGCATAGCCTTAGCAAGTTTTTGCTCAAGTAGGTTCATCTCAAGAGAGTAAGCAAAGTTAGAGTCTGACAGTTGCTTCAATGCATATTCTTCAACGAACTTAGGATCAGGGTTTGCCCATCCCATTTGAGCAAATTGACTACGAGTGACCTCCATTGCATAGCTCTTAAGGTCATCTTCAGTAACAGTTACCTCATGTTCTTTCGCTAAGTCACGGACATAGATCTCTTCGCGAAGACTCTTCATGAGTGCTTCTTTGTCCACATCTTTATCAGCATTCTCTTCGCTATCTCTCTGCTTACTTTCCTTATACCACTCTACGATGGTATCTTCAGCAAGTTCCAGCTTTGGAGCCTTCTCAGACTTGATGTAATTGATGAAGTCAAGGCTAAACTTATAGTCAGCGTTAGCTTCTTCACGCTTCATTAAGAACTCGCGAATCTTGTCTTTAGCCTCTTCCTTGTTTGAAACCTCGCCTTCGCCAAAGACCATGTTGTAGAACTCCTTGCCTAGCTTAGCTTTTTGCATAGAGCGGATGGTCTCGATTTGGAAGCTAAATTCCTTATCCTTTAGAGATTCTACCTCTTCTTTGTCAATTCCGAAGAGAGAAGATAGCTCAGCTTCGTTTCCATCAAAAGCCTTATAAGGATTGAATACCACTACAGAAGTCTTAGCAGCATCTATGAACTTAGCTTGTTCGTCTGAGTCCTTCATGAACTGAGGGTAGATAGTCACATTCTCCTTAACGATGCCACCTTCCTTGCGAACATCGCCTTCAACCTCAGCAATATCACCACCTACTACAGCATCAGCTGTTACGGTATCAATATCCTTAAGGGTAGCAGCACTCTGCTGAGCACGTTCGAGTTCTTCCTCTACATCCTTATTCGATACGCTGATATCATACTTGGTAAAGGTTTTGTCCGAAAAGTCAAAGTCATGCTCCTTAGGAAACTCTGCTATATTAAAGTGGATGGTGAAGTCGTCCTTCAGCAACTCTTCATTATTCTTCTCGTCTGGTACTGGTGCACCAATCACGCGAATCTCTTTTTCTTCTAGGAAGTTACCTACAGCTTCACCCACTACACGGTTCAGTACCTCTACACGAATGGCTGGACCGTACATTTTCTGGATCATACCGGTTGGTACCTTTCCTTCGCGGAAACCTGATACCTTAGCGGTCTTTGATACCTTCTTTAGTTCGCTTTTGAAAGCGTCTTCGTAATCTGCTTTTACTAGATCAAGGGCTATCTTGGTTAAGCCACCTTTTTGCTCAAGTATTGAGATATTCATAATAATCTATCTACTATAATGTATTAATTCGAATTTTCAAATATCCGCAAAGTTACTCTTTTTTCTTGAATTATAATAGTTTATACATACCCTAATCACCATATTCGGACAATTAATACCTGGGTCTTACAATGTTATTGCTGGGAAGTGTAAGGGTTGTTATTTAGCAAGTTATGTTTATAATGGTAATGGTATCTTATTATGAACTGAGACCTTTTTTCTGAATCTCTATCACGTTTGACAAAAGCCATTTATTCTGATATGAACCTATTTTGTCTCAATTCATGAGAGAAGGTTCTTCTCTCTTTTCTCGTAACGTTGCTTGATAATCTGCACGTCTCTGAAGAAATGTCACCCCATTTCGGACAGTATTAGATAGTCTGGCAGGACATTTTTTCAATTGTTCAGACAATCCTTTCATGGAATAGACAGTGTTGTCAATCAGCACTTTATGGCAAGGGTATTGCGACTATAGTACTGTAAACGGCTGAAGATAAGCCATAGAAATTATAGCTCATCATGAAGCCACATAAAGAAAGAATATATAATAAATAGAATAAGAAAGGATATTGATTATGACACGTAGTTTTTTTGACGCAGTAAATGCAATGTTACCAACTGTTTGGGATTTTGACGATGCTTACCAACCTGTTCGTAGAAGCCTTAGAAATAGTGCACCTCAGCTAAATGTGCTTGAGAGTGATGAGGATTATACCTTACAGATTGCTGCTCCTGGAATGACTAAAGAAGACGTCGAGGTAAAGCTTGATGAGGAAGATGTATTGGTTATCTCTATGGAGAAGAAGTCTGAGAAAGAGGAGAAGAGCGATGAAGCTGAGACTTCAGACTCTAAAGAGGTTGCAAAGGTTGAGGAAAAGCCAGTCAGATATTTGCGTAGAGAATTTACTCATCAGAGTTTTGTACAGCGTATCTCTTTGCCAGAGGATGTTGATAAGGAAAACATCAAGGGGACCATGGAGCATGGTATGCTAGTAGTGGTACTTCCAAAGGTCAAAGTGGAAGAGAAAAAGCCTGTTGAGAGAATGATTTCTATAGACTAAAGAGTTTAGAAGAATAGGGGAGAGAGATTGAATTAGGTTGATATTTCATTGAGTTTTTGTTTAGGTTTAGTTTTTAATTAGGATTCTGTCCTAAGAATGAGGAGAAGCCCCCTGCTGTGTATTACACATAGCAGGGGGCTTTTTTATACATAGGAATGTACTTTAGAGAAGCTCTTTGAACTTCTTGACGTCAATGATATTACCGTGTCCACCTTCGAAGGTGATGATCTTATCATCTACCATTTTTGAGATCTCCCTAGATAAGGATTGGCGGCGGACGCCAAAGTAACTTGCAAGGTCAGTAATGCTATTCTCAAAATGAAATTCGCCATTGTGATTTATGGTTAGGATGTAGTAGGCTAGTTTTGACCTTATCGTTTCGAAGGAGAAGACCTTAAGTCGCTCAGAGAGATGTCTCATTTGATTTCCCAGCAATCCCAGAAAGCCATACAGAAAGGGAGGGCAATTGGATAGCAAGTACTCAATATCTTTCTTCTGAAAAATTGAGATTTCGGTACTCTCATTGGCGATCACATCCACTGGGAAGCGATTGTTCTTGGTGAAGAGAAAAGCGGAAGCTAGGGGAAAGGGTGCTACTACCTCGCCCACATAGAGAGCAAATCCTTGATCAGATGCCATTTCGGTACGAACCTTTCCCTTGGTGAGGAAATAGAGGGCATTGATGGTCTCTCCTTGGCGTGCGATGATGTCCCCTTTGTCATACTGTACGACGCGGCGAGGCACTTCGGAGATCGTTTGGTAATCTTCGGCTGTGAGATCCTCTGTCTTACAGAAGTAGAGTAATTCCATATCGTTTTCTGAATACTTCATGAGACAAATATACATATAAAACGGAAGGTGTCATATATGTGACGGGTACCCTCTTTTATTCTTTATAGATTTGCCATATGATGCAATAAGAATTGTTTTCAGCTAATTTATTTGTAAACAACTAATCAATATTATTATTTATGGGGATGTTTTGTTACCAATGTCAAGAGACAGCGAAAAATACTGGGTGTGTTCTTCGAGGCGTATGTGGAAAAACTGCAGACGTCGCTAATCTTCAAGACCTTTTGGTCTATCTATGCAAGGGTATTTCGCATATTACCACTTATATGCGTTCAGAGAATATGCCGGTTCCGGCAAGTGTCAATCACTTCATTACCAATGCTCTCTTTATGACTATTACGAATGCCAATTTTGATAAAGAGCGTTTCGTCGTTACCATTAAGGAGGCACTAGCTATACGAGATGAACTTCTAGAGGGGGTAGATATTAATAAGTGTAATAATCCTAACTATGACTTCCTAACATGGCATGCTGATACCCTAGAAGAGATGGAGGCAAAAGCTGAAGTGGTGGGAGTATTACAGACTGAGGATGAGGACATCCGCTCACTACGAGAGTTGGCAACATATGGACTGAAGGGGTTAGCCGCTTATGTTGAGCATGCTTGCAATCTAGGCCATGAGGATGATGATATTTATGCATTTGAGCAAGAGGTGCTATATCAGGTGACACAAGATTTGTCGGTAGACGAACTGGTGGCTCTCGTTCTTAAGACAGGTGAGTATGGGGTTAAGGGTATGGCTCTTTTGGATACCGCAAATACTTCAACATATGGTCACCCAGAGATCACAAAGGTTAACATCGGTGTTGGCAAAAATCCAGGTATCTTAATTTCTGGCCACGACCTGAGAGATATGCAGGACTTGCTAGAGCAGACAGAGGGTACAGGTGTGGATGTGTACACGCATAGTGAGATGTTGCCTGCTCATTACTATCCTGCATTCAAGAAATATAAGCACTTTGTGGGTAACTATGGTAACGCGTGGTGGAAGCAGGTCGATGAGTTTGGTCCGTTTAATGGGCCGGTGATTTTCACTACCAACTGTATCGTGCCACCTAGACCTAATTCAACGTATTCTGATAGGATTTATACTACAGGAGCATCTGGATATCCTGGCTTCAAGCACATTCCTGATCGAAAGGATGGAAAGAAAGATTTTAGTGAAATCATAGAGCATGCAAAACGCTGTGCTGCACCTGTTGAGATTGAGTCAGGAGAGATCATCGGAGGATTTGCTCATAATCAAGTCTTCGCACTTGCTGATAAGGTAGTAGAGGCCGTCAAGAGTGGGGATATCAAGAAGTTTTATGTGATGGGTGGCTGTGATGGTCGTCAGAAAGGCAGGGCTTATTACACTGAGTTTGCCGAGCAGTTATCTGATGACACCGTGATCCTAACAGCTGGATGTGCTAAGTATAGGTATAATAAGTTACCTCTAGGAGATATTAATGGTATCCCACGTGTACTCGATGCCGGGCAGTGTAATGATAGTTACTCACTCGCTTTGATAGCTCTCAAACTGAAGGAAGCATTTGAGTTAGACGACATCAATGAACTACCAATTGTATTCAATATAGCTTGGTACGAGCAGAAAGCGGTCATCGTGTTGCTTGCCCTGCTATCTCTAGGCGTGAAGAATATCCATCTCGGACCAACTCTTCCAGGATTCTTATCACCGAATGTTGCTAATGTCTTGGTGGAGAATTTCGGGATCACTCCTATCTCAACTGTAGAGGAGGATATTGCGAAGTTTGCATAACCCGTAAAGCCTTATTATAATCATTCATAACACCGATGACCTCAAGGAAACTGTTGTTATAAGAGTGGTATAATAAAGTAACAATACGAAAAAAATAATAGTGCTAGTGGTTCTATCGTAAGAGCCATCGGCACTATGTATTTTATGATATACAATGTGCATATAATTCAGAATCGTATTCAAGGTGATGATAGAATGATTGTCAGAATATAAACTCTATTCTTTTTCAAAATTGGAGACCAGTGATAAAATGAAAGGTACTCGCAAAAAAAGAGAGGTTAAAAGGGGTAGAAATTCTTCCTATAGGAAACCGTTCTCCTTCTCATAGGAAAAAATTATTCTTCCTATAGGAAGCGTTTCTCTTTGATATAACTAAAACTTTGCCTGCTTATACCATACAAAGATGATGTTCATGGTGAGGATTTGTTGCATGAATGTATGTTGTTGTTTGTCAGTTGGTTGTGGTGGTTATTTCTCTTTGGTAATGTCCATCTATGCCACTATATACTTATTAGCTTGCGAATTGTAAAGGATTGTCCTTCTGCAGAACATTTTTCATTGGGTACGAGATATGCATTATTTTTTTTGCAGGAAAGGGGCTGTTTTTTCGAGGCTAATTATCGTCTTCAGTGTTGATACTCATTTTTTTAGCTTCGTATAGACACAATGAAAATATATGGTTATTAATTGCTGGGATTTGAATATCTTTGCAGGGTTGTAAATGAATTGTAACAGCGTCTAAAAGCTAAAGGTGATGAAACATAGAATTGAATTAAAATCTCGATGGGCCCTAGTCTCATGGCATATCTTTCTTGCAGCTCTCCTGATGACTCTTTGTCGAATAGTTTACTATGGCTATAACTATAGTTATTTTTCGGATATTGAGTTTGGAGAGTTATTGAGAATATTGGTGGGCGGAGTCCGATTTGATCTTGCCATGATTGGGTATGGACTCATAGGTTATCTATTGCTCACGATCGTGGGGGCTTATGTGCCGAGAGACATAGAGTCAAAGCGTTGGTATAGGGGTCTGAAAAGTCTTTTTTATCTCGTCCCGATGACTTTCTATCTATTGATTAATATCTCAGATGTGGGGTATTATCCGTATGTTTTACGACGAGCTACATCTGAGATTTTCTCTGAGTTTAAGGGCAAGAGTATGGCTGGCTTTTACAAGGAGTTCATTGTGGATTATTGGCAATTGACAATTGTCTTCATATTGCTCTTTGCTATCCTGATGGCTGGCTACTTCATGTTTTATTATAAGCGTAGAGAAGAAGAGCCCCGACGGAAGACGGTGGTGCTGACACTTGTGACCATCCTTGTGACCATAATAGCTATGAGGGGAACTATCTATTTCGGTGAGCACCCCCTTGATGAGGCTATTGTAGAGAAGTACACTAGTAATTATAAGCATCGTCCTATAGTTATTAATACTCCATATTCGCTTTCGGTTAAGGGTAAGCTTAAGTATAGGAAGTATCATTTTTTATCAGATCAAGACCTTTCCTCCTTCTTTGTGCCAAAGTATCAGGCAGCTCCGCTCTCAGAAAATGATAGCCTATATGGGTCGTTCAAGGGGCGTAACGTGATGATTATTCTCATGGAAAGTATGGCTAGGGAGTTTATAGGAGGTTTGAATAAAGAAATCAAAGGCTTTGTAAGCTATACCCCCTTCTTAGATTCACTGCTTCAGAAAAGTTTGTATGCGAAGTATGGGTATGCCAATGGTAAACGTTCCGTAGAGTCTTTCCCTGCTGTGTTCTGCTCTCTGCCAACTTTTGGGGGAACTTTTAATGAAGATAATTGGCAAATGGTGCATTATCAGCATTTTAATAGTATCTCTACAGGTATGCCAAAGTCGATGAAAGCTCATCAGTACGATATGTCCTTCTATCATGGGGATAAGCCGTATGCATTAGGATTTATGAGTTTTTTGGAACGCTTTGGAATGGAGAAGCAATACACTTATAGGGAGTATAATAATCCTTCAGACTACGATGGAAAGTGGGCTATATATGACGCTCCATTTTTGCAAGGCGTAGCAAAGGATATGGATCACCTGAAGTCACCTTTCTTGAGCATCTTTTTCTCAGCGACCAATCATGCACCCTTTAACTTGCCTAGTGGATTTGAAGAGCGATTCAAAGGAGGGTCACTCCCAATACATGCGACTGTACAATACGCGGATTATGCCATAGGGCAGTTCTTTGAAAGCATCAAGGATAAGCCATGGTATGATGATACCCTCTTTGTATTAGTGGCTGATCATACCAATCTGACGGATCATCCAGATTACGATTGTGTGCAAGGGCATTCTGTCATCCCTATTATATTTTATGACCCACGGGGTCAGTTAAAGGGAGAGATCTTTGATTATGTTGTTCAGCAGGCTGATATCTATCCTACATTGATGTATCTATTAGGTGATGATACGCCGATTCTGAGTTACGGGCATAATATGCTGAATCCACAAGAGGAGCATTATGCACTTAATTTCTTATTCGATAATTATATTCTCTTTCACAAAGATGTAACTATCGAGATTGATGTGGATGGAAATGTGAGGACTTCTAAGCCAGCTCCATATCTGCAGACCGAGCCAGGTAAGGATGTGGAGCCTTCACAGGCAATTCGGGCAAAGTACACTCATATCATGGAGGCTATCGTCCAAGACTACAATAATAGAGTGCTCTCGAATGGGTTTACTTTGAGTAAAACTGAGTTGGAATCGGAGTGAAAAAACCATTTGGCGAGTGCTGTGTGCCATTCTTACCTATAGTGTTAGGTCGGGATCGGGGAGGGGATTTGATATTAAGGTAAGTGATTGCACACTCCATTCTATTTTTGTATATTTGCTAATAAATAAATAGGTTTTACACGTGGCTCACATCATGATGATATTGATATTATTGATGGTTTGAGGCTCTATAAAAAGTTGTAATAATGGATAAGAAGTATGCTGCAATAACAGCCGTAGGAGGGTATGTGCCAGATAAAGTTCTGACTAATGAATATATAGCAAATAAGTTGGATACCTCTGATGAATGGATCACCACTAGAGTGGGTATAAAGGAACGACGCATCCTTGATATCCCTGGGGCGGGGTCTAGCTACCTTGGTATAAAAGCGGTGGAGGCTATGCTTCAGAATTATAATGTATCGCCAGATGAGATTGATATTGTTATCTGCTCATCAAATACACCAGATTACCATTTTCCCACAACTGCGTCTCTTATTGCAAAGGCAGTAGGGGTGCCAGTAGGGGTGCCTTGCTTTGATTTCCAAGGAGCATGCCCAGGCTTTTTGTATGGGTTGCAAATTGCGAGAGGTTTTGTGGAGAGTGGTCTTTATAAGAAAGTGCTCTTGATCTCTGCTGAGAAAATGAGTTCTATTACGGACACTGAGAATCGCTCAACTTATCCGCTCTTTGGTGATGCTGGTGGCTGTGTGTTGCTTGAGCCAACTTCTGAGAGGTATGGTATCCTTGATGTTGTTCTTCACAATGACAATAGCGGAAGTGAGAGTCTGATCCTAAAGGCCGGAGGTTCGGCTGTCCCTGCGTCGCATGAGACTGTGGATGCTCGCGAACACTATATCTATCAAGATGGTCAGAAGGTGTTCAAGGCTGCTGTGACGCACATGGGCGATAGTGCTGTAGAGATTATGGAGAGGAATGGACTTACCCAAGATGATATTGCATGGGTGGTTCCTCATCAGGCTAACCTTCGCATCATTAAGGCTACTGCTCGTCGGATGAACTTGGATCCCTCTAAGGTGATGGTTAATATTAATAAGTATGGTAATACTAGTTCGGCTACTATTCCGCTTTGCTTATGGGAGTGGAGGGATAGGCTCAAGAAGGGGGACAATCTTATCCTTACTGCTTTTGGTGCCGGATTTACGTGGGGATCCATTTGGATTAAATGGGCTATCTAAATTTTTGAATAGAGAAGTATGTATAAAAGTGGTTTTGTAAATCTGGTGGGAAATCCCAATGTGGGAAAGTCAACCCTAATGAATCAATTGGTAGGAGATAAGATTAGTATCATTACTAATAAGGCTCAGACCACTCGCCATCGAATTATTGGGATTGTCAATCGTCCTGATCTGCAAATCGTATATAGTGATACTCCAGGAGTGGTGCAGCCTGCTTATAAGATGCAGGAGCATATGTTGAACTTCTCTAAGAGTGCCTTGAAAGATGCGGATATTCTATTGTATGTCACAGATGTGATAGAGAATCCAGAAAAAAACACCGCTTTTGTGGAAGGGGTCAGAGCCCTTGATATCCCAGTATTGGTGTTGATCAATAAGAGTGATCTGAGTACACCAGAAAAGCTGACAGAGTTAGTCTCATATTGGGAGGAGCTTCTTCCGAATGCCCTAGAGGTATTGCCTGTAGCTGCTTTGCATAAAGCAGGAGTAGGATATATTGAGAAAAGAGTCGAAGAACTATTACCTGAAAATCCACCTTTCTTTGAGGCCGATGCCTTTACGGATAGACCAGCTCGCTTTTTCGTGTCGGAGATTATCAGAGAGAAAATCTTTCTGTACTATCAGCAAGAGGTCCCATACTCTACTGAGGTGGTAGTCGAGGAGTTTAAGGATACTGACAACCTCTTGAGGATAAGTGCCACTATTATAGTCGAAAGGGAGTCGCAGAAGGGTATCATAATAGGAGCTCGTGGAGCTGCAATAAAGAAACTGGGGACTATGGCAAGGCATGACTTGGAGAGATTCTTCGAGAAGAAGATTTACCTCCAGCTCTTTGTGAAAGTGGAGAAAGAGTGGAGAAATAAAGATGCTTTGCTGAAGAACTTTGGTTATAAGCTAGATTAAGAAATTTAAGGGAGAGAAAATTATAATATTATGGCAGTAAACAGCCTTGTGGCCATCGTGGGCCAACCAAATGTAGGAAAATCATCGCTATTCAACCGGTTGACAAAGAGCCGTACAGCGATTGTAACAGAAGAGCCAGGAACGACTCGCGATCGTCAATATGGTTCGAGTGAGTGGGGAGGACGTACCTTCAGTGTCGTAGATACTGGCGGGTGGGTCGATAGATCGGATGATATATTCGAGGACGAGATAAATAAGCAGGTGCAGATCGCCATTGAGGAGTCGGATCTAATCCTATTTATGGTAGATATTCAGGCAGGACTTGGGGAGCTTGATGAAGCTGTCGGGCTGAAGCTACGTAAGGCTGATAAGCCGGTGATCCTTGTCGCTAATAAGTGTGACAACTTTAATCTGGAGCCATATGCAGCAGAGTTTTATAAGTTAGGTCTTGGTGACCCTATCCCAATCTCGGCGATCAATGGCTCTGGTACTGGAGATTTGATGGATCTCATAATAGAGAAATTACCAGAGGAGGATGAGCGTACTGCAGAGGAGATGATTATCCCTAGGATCTCTGTCGTGGGGCGTCCGAATGCAGGTAAGTCCTCTCTTATCAATGCCTTTTTAGGAGAAGATAGACACATTGTAACGGATATTGCTGGGACTACAAGGGATTCCATTTACACACACTATAATAAGTTTGGTCATGAGTTCAGTCTTGTGGATACTGCTGGTATCCGTAAGCGAGGTAAGGTCAATGAGAACCTAGAGTATTACTCTGTGCTGAGGAGTATTCGTGCCATTGAGAATAGTGATGTCTGCGTGCTGATGCTTGACGCGACAAAAGGAATCGAAGGACAGGACATGAACATCTTCTCTATTATCCAGAAGAATAGTAAGGGGTTGGTTGTCTGTGTTAATAAATGGGACCTTATCGAAGATAAGACTCAAAAAGTAATCGATGGGTATTCTAATGCCATCAGAGAGCGTCTAGCTCCGTTTACTGATTTTCCGATTATCTTTATCTCAGCTACTGAGAAGCAGCGTATACTCAAGGTGCTAGATTATGCGAGAGATATTTTTGAGAAGAGGAAGAAGCGGATCTCTACAGGTGAGTTAAATAGAGTCCTTCTGCCTATCATAGAGAAGACTCCACCGCCATCTATTAAGGGTAAATATATTAAGATTAAGTACATTACGATGCTTCCTAAGGTGCAGGTTCCTAGCTTTGTTTTCTTCTGCAACCTGCCACAGTGGATAAGGGAGCCGTATAAGAGATTTTTAGAGAATCAGATTCGTGCACATTGGGACTTTACGGGTACTCCGATTAATATATTCATTCGGGAGAAGTAAGTTGTTTTTTTTTGATTCTTCAATAGTAGGGGCTAATTAATGGCAACGGACAAGACTAGACAGCTATTTATTTTTCATGCTCGCAGACTCTTTGCAGAGCAGGGCTATCATGCGACTACGATGAATGCTATCGCGAAGGCGGCTGGCAAGGGTCGTCGTACGCTATACAATTACTTCGGAACGAAGTCAGATGTCTATTTAGCTGTTATCAAAGGGGAGTTAGAGCAGCTATACCAAGAGTTACGCACCTTTGTATATGAGCCAATGAACGCGTCTAAGAAGCTTATGCTGTTCATTGCACAAAGACAGAAATCGGTTGGAGAAGTGGTTCAGCGTAATGGGACGCTTGATGCGGAGTTTTTTTATAACATAGCTACAGTAGAAAGGTCGCGTCTGCGTTTTGATGTATTGGAGCGTCAATTGATTATGAAGATGCTCAATGATGGTATAGAGGATGGCTCCTTTAGACAGTTGGATGTTAAGCGTACCACTATGCTGATTCATGCTTGCCTTAAGGGTTTGGAGGTCCCATACATCAGAGGTCAATTAGGGAAGGATGACTTAGCGTTGGTGAAGACATTTAGGGTCGTCAAAAGTTTGATATTGGAGGGGATAAAGAAGTAAAACGAATAGAAGTAACATACGAAGATGAAGATGTTAGAGGGCAAAGTCGCCATAGTGACAGGAGGTAGTAGAGGTATCGGAAGAGCCATAGCAATAGAGCTGGCAAAGCATGGGGCAGCTATAGCCTTTACGGGTCGCTCTATTAATGAAAATACTAGATCGCTAGAGGCAGAATTGACAGAACTAGGGGTTAAGTCCAAGGCTTACGCTGCTGATGCTGCAGATTATGCTACATCAGAAGAGCTGGTTACGGATGTAATGAAGGAGTTTGGTCAGATAGATATCTTGGTTAATAATGCAGGTATCACTAAGGATGGTCTCCTCATGCGTATGAGCGAAGAGCAATGGGATGAAGTCATAAGGGTGAATCTTAAGTCCGTCTTTAATCTTACTAAAGCGGTAACGATGCCGATGATGAAAGCCCGTCAAGGCTCCATTATTAATATCAGTAGTGTGGTTGGGGTCACTGGCAATGCAGGACAGTCCAATTATGCTGCTTCCAAGGCTGGTATCATAGGCTTTACTAAAGCGACAGCTAAGGAGCTGGGTTCTAGAGGCGTTCGCATAAATGCTGTTGCTCCTGGATTTATTCAGACCGATATGACAGATGTGCTGGATCCTAAGATGATTGAGGAATGGAATAAGGGTATAGCTCTTCGCCGTCCTGGCCGTCCTGAGGAGGTCGCACAAGCTGTGACATTCTTTTCTAGTGATGCTGCAAGCTATATTACAGGCCAAGTACTGAATGTGTGCGGTGGTATGGTCATGTGATTGCCGATGGAGATTCTTTACGAGGATAACCACCTCATAGTGGTTAATAAGGCTGCTGGGGAAATTACTCAAGGCGATAAAACGGGGGATGAGCCGTTGCCTGAACTGATCAAGCAGTACCTCAAAGAAAAGTATAATAAACCTGGGAACGTATATCTCGGGGTGGTACATCGTCTGGACCGTCCTACGAGTGGTATAGTGGTTTTTGCTAAGACCTCTAAGGCCTTAAGTCGGATGAATGAACTCTTTCGTAAGGATCAGGTTCGAAAGGTCTATCATGCTATAGTCGAGGCTCCTCCTGCACAATCAGCAGGAGAGCTTCGACATTTTTTAAAGAAAAATCAGCAGCAGAATAAGTCCTATGTCGTCTCAAGAAACACCCCCAATGCAAAGGAGGCTATCCTTGAGTATCGCACCATTGGGTCTAGTGACCATTACACCCTGCTAGAAGTAGAACTACAGACGGGTAGGCATCATCAAATAAGGGTGCAGCTGAGTAGTATTGGTTCTGTTATTCGGGGAGACCTAAAGTATGGTGCACGGCGTTCTCTGCCTGATGCTTCTATCTCATTGCACGCATATAGTATCACCTTTATTCATCCGGTTACAAAGGAGGAGTTGCATCTTACGGCACCTTATCCAGCTCACGATACCCTATGGCAATATTTTGCTGAGCATAAGCTTTAGGGATATTCCCATATTTCTTTTGATGAGGAGTTTTGACGCAGTCTTGCAAATAATCAGTTAAAAATCCTAAGTACTCCTTCTCTGATCAATTTATAATACATTGGCACGTTCAGTGGCTTCATCACGAAAAAGCCTTCTCCCATTATCGTATCTATTGGGATAAAAAAAGTATCTTTGTGGTAGGACGTAATTATAAGTTATATAGAGAAAATGAGAACAGTAAGTAAATTATTTTTAATGCTTACTCTGTTGCTGTTTTTGCCATGTGCTGATGCGGCAGGGAAGCTTGCTTTGAAGGATATTTATTCTGGAGCGTACAGCCCTAGAAGTGCTGGTTATGGTTTTCGCTCAATGGCTGATGGTAAGTACTATACCGTCATCTCCAATGATGGTACTAAAATCATAAAGTACAGCTATGAGAGTGGGAAGGAGGTAGAGGTCCTCTTTGACACTAAGACAGCAAAGGAGTGTACGTTTGATTCATTTAGTGACTATATCGTTAGTGATAATGGGCAACGTATTATTATATTGCGTGACCGTCAAGCCATTTATCGTCGTAGTGCTACCTATGATGCTTATCACTATGATGTTCGCAGAAATAGGGTAGAGCCTTTGAGTAAAGCCGGCAGTCGTGTGAGAGTACCACAATTTTCTCCTGATGGAAGAATGGCGGCCTATGTGATTGATAATAATATCTATATTAAAAAGTTCGATTACGATAGTGAAGTACAAGTCACTACTGATGGAGAATGGAATAAAATACTCAATGGTGTAACTGACTGGGTCTATGAGGAGGAGTTGTATCTGACTCAGTTAATGGCATGGAGTGAGGATAGTCGTTACTTAGCATTTGTCCGTAGTGATGAAAGTGATGTGAAAACTTATGATATGACCATCTTTGGTTCTGGTAATTATCCTTATACCTATAGTTTTAAGTACCCAAAGGCAGGAGAGGATAACTCCAGAGTGAGCATAAGGCTTTATGCTATAGATGACCGTAAAACCTCTACTCTAGATCTCGGTCTGGATGAGGAGTATTATATCCCTCGCATGCAGTTCTATAAAGATAAGCTGTATATATTCACGCTCAATAGACATCAAAATCATATGAGAGCTTTTGAGGTTAATCCCCAGAGTCGTGTGTCTCGTCTCTGGATGCAAGATAAGGATGAATGGTATGTGGACTCGAATAGCTGGGTGTTACAGCTGGCATTTGATGATACTGGTATCTACTATGTTAGTGAGAGGAGTGGGCGACCTCAACTGTACAGATATAGCCATAGCGGCGTAGAGGAGCAGCAATTGACTGATGGAGAGTATGACATCGATACCTTTTATGGGGTGACACCGAATGGAGAGGTGGTCTATTCTCTAGCATACCCTACACCAATGGATCGTACAGTAGTGGCACGTGACAAAAAAGGCCGCACTCGTTATCTTTCTCCAGAGAAAGGTGTGAGTAAAGCAACGTTTAGTTCAGATCTAAGCTATTATTTGCTTTCTCACCAAACGACGACCGATCTTCCTCGCTATGAGATCTATCGTACAAAAGATGCGAAGGCTGTGACGCTATTAGAGGATAATGCAAGTTTGAAGAATAGGTTATCCCAAATCTCTTATGGTAAGAGGGAATTTATGAGCGTCAAGACCAAGAGTGGTCAAGAGTTAAATGCATGGATGATCAAGCCAACAAACTTTGACCCAACGAAGCAATATCCCTTAGTGATGACTCAGTATAGTGGTCCAGGATCTCAGTCTGTAATGAATGAATACTCATTTGGATGGGAAGAATATTTAGCAGAACAGGGTTTCATTATAGCATGTGTCGATGGTAGAGGAACAGGTGGAAGAGGGAGCCATTTCAAGAAGCAAACTTACTTGAATATGGGCCTTATGGAATGTCAAGACCAGATCGAGTCTGCTCAAGCCTTAGGAGAGCTTCCATATATTGATGCTAGTCGTATAGGTATCTTTGGATGGAGCTTCGGGGGTTATACAGTATTGATGTCAATGACCCACGGACAAGGAACCTTCGCTGCAGGAGTGGCAGTGGCTCCACCTACAGATTGGGCACTATATGATACTATCTATACGGAACGGTATATGCGTACCCCAAAAGAGAACCCTAAAGGCTATCATGATACTTCTGTGATGCCATTTGTTGATAATTTACAGGGGGCATTGCTGATTGTCCAGGGTACTGCTGATGATAACGTACATATGCAGAATGTGATGCATCTAACACCAGCATTGATTAAGGCTGATAAGGACTATAGGATGTTGGTTTATACGGACAAGAATCATAGTATCTATGGTGGAAATACCCGCAATCATCTCTTCCGTCAGGTCACCAATCACTTTATAGATAATCTGAAGAATAAATGAGCGTCCTAAGAAAAGAAGGAAAGCCGTTACGCAAACCGGAATGGCTAAAGATTAGTATTAGCAGTACTGATAGCTATAGTAACACTTCTGAGACGATTAAGGAGGCTGCATTGCATACCATCTGCTCTAGCGGTAGGTGCCCGAATCAAGCAGAGTGCTGGAGCCGAGGTACAGCTACATTCATGATCGGTGGTAATGAATGCACTAGAGCGTGCCGCTTCTGTGGTACGTCTTCATGTAAATCTCCTGCCCCCCTTGACCCTGATGAACCTAAGCGGGTAGCTGAGAGTGTTAAGCGAATGAGACTACGTTATGTGGTCATCACTTCTGTGGATCGCGATGATCTGCCCGATGGCGGTGCTCAGCATTGGGCTAACACGATAAGAGAGATCCGGAAGTCTTCGCCAAATACGATTATAGAAGTGCTCATCCCTGACTTTCAAGCAGATTTATCAGCTCTGGATAAGGTGTTAGAGGCAAAGCCCGATGTAGTAGGACATAACCTAGAGACTGTCCGAAGGCTGACCCCCTCTGTACGTCATGTAGCTACATATGATAACTCGCTGAAGGTGCTTAAGTATATTGCAGATCAGGGATTTGTAGCAAAGACCGGTATCATGGTAGGCCTCGGCGAGACCCCCGAGGAGGTTGAGCAATTGATGAGCGACTGCGTCTCGATAGGCGTTTCGACTTTAACTATTGGTCAGTACCTACGTCCAAGTAAAAAGCAGATACCTGTAGAGGAGTATGTGCATCCCGATCAGTTCCTTAGATATAAGGAGATCGGCGAAGCTCTAGGGCTTAGTCATGTAGAGAGTGGTCCGTTGGTTCGCTCTTCATACAAGGCGGATCAGCAGTTTTCTGCCGCCAAAGAGCATCGTTCATTAAGAGATATATAAACTTTTTTCGCCCTCTCTTACTGGGGGTGTGATAAATCAATCGATATTCATGAGAAATATAAATATCATAAGACTTTTACAACTTTTTTTCTTGACTCTTTTTACGGCATTGATTTTTTCTAGCTGTGGTGTCTTGTCGCAAGTCGGACAGGAAAAGCATCCTGAAAGAGTTTCAAAAAGCAGACATGAATTGTTACTCGTTGTTTCTGCGGATGGTTTAGTCAATAGTTATGCTTTTAATCCTACTGCATTAACGGCAGAGCATACCGGAAGTTATTCAACGAAGGCTCCCGCTTCGATCGTCCTCAATCGCACAGATAATGTTCTCTATATTGCTAATAATATATCTAATAATGCTACCGTAACCGCTACAAAATTCAATAAAAGCTCCGGAGAGTTAGCTCCTCTTAATCAGGCTTCTGTGAAGGGAAAGGGGCCAGTAGCAATTGATATTTTTGATGACAGATTAATCTCTGCGAATCAAATCGATGGTAGTATCACTCTTTTCCACCTGGATAAGATTAGTGGCAGTTTATACGAAGCAGACTGGAGAATAGACTTAGGAGAGGGACAGATCTCAAATCCTACAGATGTAACGTTCACAAAAGATGGTGCTCACCTGTATGTCGTGGATAAGGGACAAGATAAGGTCTTTCATTTCAGATCACATGGGACGACACCTCCATTAACTATTGATAATCATAATACCATTTTACCAAAGGGAAGTAAGCCCATCGAGTTAGTTTTCGATAACACTGGTAAGGATGCGTACCTATTGTGTGAGGATGACCCCAATATTTATCACTTCAGATACAATGATGGCGATTTAGAACTAATCAGTAAGTACGATACAAGTAAGGCTAGTGGGACAAAGGGGACTGCAATAGCTATTAATCCGAATGGTCAATATGTGTATACAACACACAGTGGGCGTTCTAATGGTCTGACTGTATTCTCTAGAAATACAAGTACTGGTGCGTTATCCAAGATTGAGACACAAAAAACTGGGCTACATCCTAGTAAGATAGCATTAAGCCCAGATGGTAAACTAGTGGCTATCGCTGCTGAAGGAGATTCCGAAGTGCGGATATATCGTTTTAATCCATCTACTGGCTTGATGACCACCGCTGGAACGGTTATAAAGATAAGTAATCCGGTTGATATTATATGGAAAGCATTCTTTTAATAATCTAACTAAGTAATTAGTATTTATAAAACACTATATCATTTTTAAGAACAATTTATGAGGTATTTAAAAACAATCATTTTAGGACTTGCCCTGATGCTGCTAGCAACAAATGCTAGAGCTGATAAGGGGATGTACCTAATTAATCAGCTGAAGCAAGAGAATATTCAGCGAATGCAGGAACTTGGTCTAAAACTGACTCCTGAGCAGATTTATTCTGCGGATGGCAATAGTCTAAGTAGTGCTGTCGTTATCTTTGGTAATGGATGTACTGGCGTTACTGTTTCGAATAAAGGTCTGATTTTTACTAACCACCACTGTGGTTATGGATCTATTCAGAGCCAAAGCTCAGTAGAGCATGATTATTTGAGAGATGGTTTTGTGGCTCATAATTTTTCAGAAGAGCTTCCAATTCCAAATCTTGTAGTAAGATATCTCAAGGAATTCGTCGATGTCACACCAGAAGTTATGGCTGCAGCTTCAGGTATTGATGATGAGATGGAGCGTATCAAAGCTCAGCAAGAAGTGATGAATCAGATCACTGAGCCTTACAAGGGGATGAAGAATGTAGAAGCTAGTGTCTATGCATTCTATGAGCGTAATGCTTTCTTCTTGGTAGTATATGACGTATTTACCGACGTCCGTATGGTATTAGCCCCACCGACATCTATGGGTAAGTTTGGTGCTGACTCTGATAACTGGATGTGGCCGCGTCACACTAATGACTTCTCTGTATTCCGTGTCTATGCAGACAAGAATAACGAAGCTGCAGATTATTCAAAGGACAATAGACCATACCAGCCAAAGCGTTTTGCTAAGATCTCTCTTAGAGGTGTTAAGGAAGGGGACTATACCATGACCATCGGATTCCCAGGTAGCACTGACCGCTATCTAAGTAGCTGGGGTGTGAAGAATCGTATGGAGAATGAAAATGAACCTCGCATCTTAGTCCGTGGCTTGAAGCAAGATGTATGGAGTAAGTACATGGATGCAGAGCAGGCTATTCGTATTCAATATGCAAGTAAGTATGCAGGCAGTTCTAACTATTGGAAGAACTCTATCGGCATGAATAAAGGCCTTAAGGCTCTAGATGTGATAGGTAATAAGAGGAAAATCGAGAATGATTTTGCTGAGTGGGTAGCTGCTGATGCTGCACGCACCCAGAAATATGGTCAGGTCTTGAATGATCTTCAATCTGCTATTGAAGCTAGTGGAGCACTTACCTATGATCGCATGGTGCTAATTGAAGCTCTAGGTGGTACCGAAATTGGCTCCTTTATGGCAATGCCTGATAAGGACATTAAGAAGTTTGATGCAGATAGATTGTATAAGGACTTCAGTCCTAAGGTAGGTCGTGCTACACTTCCTGTGATGTTGAAAGTCGTTAAGGAGAAGGTACAGCCTGAAAACCTACCATCTATTTATCAGTTAATCGAAGATGAGTATGATAATAACTATGAGCTATTTGCTGACTATGTATATGATAACTCAGTGATCATGAATAAGACCGCTATGGTAGAGGCTCTTAAGAATTATGAGGCTTTTGAAAAGGCTCATGATACAGACCCTGCAGTCGTAGTCTTTGATAGCTTCTATGATAAAATCAAGAGTATTAACGAACAGTTAGCCTCAAACAGATGGGCTAACCTTAAGAATCGTCGTCTCTTCTTTGCTGGTCTTCAGGAAATGAGTGATGAGTATCTGCCAAGTGACGCAAACTTTACTATGCGTCTCAGCTATGGTAGTGTAGGTGGTTATACCCCTTACGATGGTGCGTACTATAAGTATTATACTACTGAGGATGGTATTCTTCAAAAGCAAGATCCTAATAGCAGTGAGTATTACGTTCAGCCAGATCTACTTCAGAAGTTTAGAGATAAGGACTTTGGCCAGTATGCCGCAAAAGATGGCAAGCTACATACCGACTTCATCTCTAACAATGATATTACTGGTGGTAACTCTGGTAGCCCTGTATTTGATGGCGAGGGTAATGTCATCGGTCTTGCTTTTGACGGAAACTGGGAAGCAATGAGTGGTGATATTGAGTTCGAACCAAACTTACAGCGTTGTATCAACGTGGACATCCGCTACGTATTGTGGGCGATTGATAAGTACGCTGGTGCAGATAATCTCATCAAAGAATTAGATTTTGTGAGATAATCATATCTATATTATAAAGCTTTATACGAAGTGATAATCTCGGCAGATTTGCGTGCAAGTCTGCCGAGATTTCTAAAATAGATAAGATACTATGTCAGATGCCGAGTGAGTAAAAGCAGACTAATTGATACGATCAGGTAGTGTCCCCAAAAGTGTGTACGGCAGAATGCGTCTCTGAAAAGCAAACCTACATATTTTTTCGCTTTGTTTTCCATAAACATTAAAGATAGACCAATAAAGAATTAAGGCAAGGCTGTCGTAGCACCGCGGAGACACCGCCTTGCCGTATTCTTTTAGGTTGATATCTTTGTGTTGGAAAATAAAGCACATTGTTGTTATTTACTTTTCATTGTTCTTCCTAAGTCCAAGAGTTAGATCTCCTATTCTTTTCTTCAGATAGTTTGCATTGATTGCAATACTACCTATCAAGTGTAGAGCGGATTCTACGCTAGGTAATGCACATTTATATCGAGCCCCTTTCTTTACCTGTCTATTGAAGCGTTCTATCCAGTTAGTACTATGAATGTACTTGCGAACACTGACGTCGTATTTTAGGTATGTGAAGTAATACTCTATCCTCTGACCGTTAGCTATTTTTGTGAGAAAAGGATAGCTCTTACGCCATCTGAACGCAAAGTTTTTAAAGCTCTCTAGGCCATCTAAAGGTGAGCTTCTTGAGCCGTCTTTACTAAAGACCTCCTGTAGATCACTTGCGATGGCTGACTTATCTCGAGGGCGTATCTTTCGAGTTATTTCTCGCTGTAGATGCACCGTGCAGAGCTGGACTTCCACTTCTGTAAAGTGCTCACGTGCAACCTCTTCAATGTTATTCAACCCGTCTGAAATGATTAGTCCTACCTCTTCGAGTCCTCGGCTTTTTAGATCCTCAAAAAACTCGCCCCAGATGCCGCTTCCCTCTGTTGGATTATTATAGACACCCACGATGTCTCGACGTCCTTCGCTATCTAAACTCATCACTACAAAAAATGCCTCCTTGCTCACACTTTCTCCTCTCCGTACAGGAAGATATGTAGCATCGATAACAAGTGCCTCTAAAGTCCTCGGTAGACGTCTTTGACGCCACTCTTCTACTGCTTCTTGGGTCGATAAGGAGAGACGATTGATTTGACTCGTACTATAACGTTTACCATACAAACACTCGAATACTCCAGAGATATCCTCCATCGTATTACCGCAGCTATATAGATAACCTGCTAGTTCTCCCATCTCTTTCTCTTGATCTTTGAGAACGCCTAAAATCAAGGGCATGAAGCCCTGCTGTCGAGTTCGGGGTACTCGTAATTCTAGCATATTACCACTCGCAAAGATGCGACGGGGGCGGTATCCATTGCTCACATCGCCACTATCTTCTTTATACAGTTCCCTCTCCCCTTGCATCGCTATTTCGATGATTAACTCCATTAAACGACCAACTCCATTTGGCTCTGTCATCACGTTTGATAGAATTTCCTTAAATTGCATTTGTGTAAGTCTCATCTTCTTGTTTATCTTTTGTTTTTAACTTTTCAAAGATAACATTCTTGGGACTTACACACTTTTTGGGGACAGTATCTACGATCAACCCGAAAGTACGTAGAAGGTTGCTATCAAGCGACACTCACAATAGCGAGAAAAGCCCTTGCTTCGATATCGAAGCAAGGGCTTTTTGATTATATATGATTTAGCAAAGTATTTACTTTACCAGCTCTTGTGTATCTCTAGCGATCATTAGCTCCTCATCAGTTGGAACGATCATCACTTTTACCTTAGAAGCATCAGTTGAAATAACGACTTCCTTAGCACGTACACTATTATTAAGCTCTTTATCAAGTTCGATTCCTGCATATGACATACCTTCGCATACATATTCACGAGTCTCAGCCTGGTTTTCGCCCACGCCTCCAGTGAAGATAATAGCATCAGCACCATTCAGAAGTGCTAGGTAAGCACCTACATACTTCTTAATTCTATGGTTGTACATATCCATAATTAGGCGAGCACGCTCGTTGCCTGCCTCAATAGCGGCCTCGATATCACGCATATCACTAGAAACGCCAGAGAATCCAGCAACACCTGATTCCTTATTAACTAAGTTGCTTAGTCCCTTGCTATCCATATTCTCTTTCTCCATAATGAAAGCTAGAGCACCTGGATCCACGTCACCAGAACGAGTCCCCATAATCAAACCTTCTGTAGGAGTAAGTCCCATGCTAGTATCAAGAACCTTACCTCCCTTCACAGCTGCGATAGAACCGCCATTACCGATGTGGCAAGTGATAAGCTTAGCCTTAGAGTAATCTAGCCCTAGTATCTCGCACGCACGCTTGCTTACATAGCGGTGGCTAGTTCCGTGGAATCCATAGCGACGTACCTTTAGATCCTTGTACATGCGGTATGGTAGAGCATAATGGAAAGCATAAGGCTCCATTGTTTGATGGAAAGCAGTGTCAAATACAGCTACTTGCTTAACGTTCGGAAGAAGTTTGGTCACTGCTTCTACTCCCTTAATATTTGCAGGGTTGTGAAGTGGAGCAAGGTCTATAAGGTCATTCATAGCCTTGAGGCACTCATCATCAATGACCATACTTTTAGTGAATGTCTCACCGCCGTGTACCACTCTATGACCTACAGCACCGATCTCATCGTAGCTCTTAAGGAAATTGTATTTAGAGTCGGTAAGCGTGTCTAGGATCAATTGTACCGCCTCTGACTGAGTTGGCAGTTCGCGGTTGATTTGGATCTTTTCGCCATTGTGCTTAAACTTTAGGAAAGAGTCAGGCAGGCCTACCTTCTCAACGGCACCTGAAGTGATTTCAGATTCGTCTGACATATCGTAGAGCTTATACTTTACAGATGAGCTTCCACAATTGAGTACAAGTATTTTCATATCTCTTATGTTGTAATTATGTGATTCCAAAATTATTTCTTAGCCAATGCTGCAGTAGCTTGGTTACTAGTGATAGCTACCATATAGTAGATATCCTCTACAGAGCAACCACGGCTTAGGTCATTCACAGGCATAGCGATACCCTGTAGGATAGGGCCAATTGCAGTAGCACCACCAAGTCTCTGTACCAGCTTGTAGCCGATATTTCCAGCCTGTAGGTCAGGGAAGATCATGACGTTAGCCTTACCTGCCACCTTACTACCTGGAGCTTTCTTCTGACCAGTAGCTAGGTCTAGAGCAGCATCTACCTGTAGCTCACCATCGATGGATAATTCAGGAGCCATCTCTTGAGCCAGTTTAGTAGCTTCAGCGACCTTGTCAACGTTATCATGCTTTGCACTACCCTTGGTGCTAAAGCTAAGCATAGCAATACGTGGCTCCATACCTACTAGAGTACGAGCTGTACTAGCACTTGATACTGCTATCTGAGCCAGTTCGTCAGCTTTTGGATCAGGCATCACAGCACAGTCTCCGAAGACAAGCACACCATCATCGCCATATTTTTGATCATTAACAATCATAATGAATGCACCACTAACGACACGGATCCCAGGTGCAGTCTTAATGATCTGAAGGGCTGGACGAAGTACATTACCAGTGGTATTGAAGGCACCCGCAACTTCGCCATCAGCATCACCATTCTTAATCATCAAGCAAGCTAGATATAGCGGATTCTCAGCTAGTTTAGTAGCTTCCTCGATGGTCATCCCTTTGGCCTTACGAAGTTCGAAAAGGATGTTAGCATGAGTTTCCTTCTTAGGGTTATTAATAGGGCATACAATCTCAGCCTTATCAATATTCTTTAATCCTAGTTCCGATGCTTTAGCCTTAACCTCATCAGGTTTGCCGATAAGGATGATGTGAGCCACTTCATCCTCTAATAGACGATCAGCGGCACGAAGAGTACGCTCCTCAAGTCCTTCTGGTAGTACGATACGGCGTTTGTTTTGTTTTGCCTTTGCTACAAGGTTCTCTAATAACTGCATAGTGTGTTGTTATCTAAATTATATATATGATTATTTTGTTAATTTTATTTCTTTAGGGTTTATGAGTGGGCTCCGAATATACCACTCCGCATGCTAAGCAAATTTACCAAATTAGCACCTTATCCCCAAAGATAATGGTTGCAGGCTACTTTTTTTTTAACATAAGTTCGGGCGAAGAAGAGGCAGAGATAGTTCAGAGATTATAAGAGAATGTCGGAAGTGCTGTTCTTGGTGAATTATTTACAAATCGACTTCGTACATGTAGGTGAGTGAGATTGTGAATATAGTTGATGATTTTTTAGTTATATGAAACAGAAATGCTTCTCATAACAAAAAATATTTTGTCCTATGAGAAGCATTTTTGTTTCATATAAGAAGAATACGTCCTCTCCCTTGGCCCCCATTTTCAGGGTAGTCCCTTTTGATTTGTCATTACCGCCTAGCCTAGATCTAAAAACTAAATGAAATCTTAGCTATGATCTCACGGCCTCTTAGGTTTGTGACAGAGGAACTCTCACGCATAGGGGTTAGCCACCGTCTTACATACTCGGTTGTCCCAAAAATGTTACGACACTCTAACTTCGCTTCATATTTTTTGTCTCGATAAGATATGGAGAGGTCGGATAGATAATTGTTGCTTATCGACTTATCTGGGCTGTGAAAGAAGTTATTTACCCACTCTATGGTCCATTTCCCTGGCATATAAAAGACTTTAAGATTGTGCTCGTATGAGACTATATTTGCTCTCTCCTTTTGCTCCTTAGCTCCCATGGATGAGTGATTGATAGAGCTGCTCAAATCAAATGAAAGATCCGATATAGGATGATAATAGGCGTTAAGAAGTAGTGAACCACGATTAGAGGTATAAGGCATTAGATCATTGCCTATTAGGATATGATAATTATGATGATTATAGTTGCCAAATAAAGAAAGGTTAAGAGTACTCCATCCTATGGCTTGGCTCATTCGTCCGGAGACATTATATCCATGACTATTATCTCTTAGGTCCGTTGCCTCTTGTATGTATGTAATATCACTGATGTTAGCTTTGTAGATGATGCTATTACGATTTTGGTAGTATGCAATGGTTAGATTAGAGAAAAAACTCTTGACGGGATTCTCATATTTAATGTTTCCTGAGATAGCTCTAGTGGTCAAGTGTTCTAGCTTTCCACTCCCTTTCATGATGGTGTTGTAATCTAGATAGAAGGGTATGGTTGATGCCACTTTGATATCTTGCGGAGTATTGTTTTGAGATAAGTTTGCCGAAAATGTGATTTTAGGAGTAGGCTCATAGGAGATACGGAGGTAGGGGTCAAAAAGGAAGTGAGAGCCACTATTTCCTGCTAGTTGTTGCTGAAGAAGGCTTGCTCTCATCTTAGTCGTGAGAGACCAAAGCCCTTTTCTATAATTTATGGAGGGTTCAATAAATTCAGTCCATGCCGAATAAGACTGTTTTTCTTTCGCATTGTTGCTAATCGTATGGCTAAGTTGCTGTGATTTATTTGTCACGCCTATCATATAGTCCATATTTAATCCCCATAGGCGATGCCCAAATGAAGCATAAGCCTCCCAGTCAAAGGCGTTTAATCCCATCTGTTGCCACTCCCCTGATACCAACAATAAGTCTCCAGGCAGATGGCTATACATCATTTGAGATACGACAGACCACTTATGACCATTTTTAGTTTTCTGTATGAGCTTCATGTCGTGCTCGATCCATTGATGCCGTGAGGTTATGTGAGGCTCTATCTTTTGACTATTCAAGTAGGATATACCAGTCGAGCGAATGAGGTCGGCATATCCTTTGAGTTTGGTATTAAAGAAGCCACCACTCTTATTTACTTCATATTTTACCTCTAGATTACCCTCAGCGGTACGATTCTTTGCTGCAATATCTTCCGTGATGGTTTCCCCATGCCCTACTTGCAGATATTTAGTCTGTCTGCTTTGGTTGACCATGCTCTTATCCATATAACCATGTAGCTGGATGCGTAGGTCATTTCCTCCCTTTGTGCGAAATAGCCAGTTGGATGTTCCTAAATAACTATCATTGAACCGATACCTCTCGTAAGCGACCCCCGATGTCCTCAGTCTAATTTCTGATAGCAGTCCCTCTTCTTTCGGAAGAGAACGCTCCGCTGTTGCTAATTGTCTGATGTCAAACTTTGCATCCTCTCCGATATTATTCGTTTTTACCATGGAGATGCTCTGCATCTTTGGAGCGAAGAACATCACCATAGCGCGTGAATCTCTGAGGAATTTTGCTCTTTTCTGCACTTTTGAGCCTATGCCTAGATTAATGACACCCTGCCACACGCTCTTGGCATCATCACTT
The DNA here is from genome assembly GCA_030434245.1 of Porphyromonadaceae bacterium W3.11. NCBI lineage: Bacteria > Pseudomonadati > Bacteroidota > Bacteroidia > Bacteroidales > Porphyromonadaceae > Porphyromonadaceae bacterium W3.11. Next base: position 280,222 of record JAUISX010000003.1, on the reverse strand, counting down.
AGTATAATATTAAGGGCTGCTTGATCGCTAAAGCTAACATTTTGGAGGACTTGGATAGGTTGATGATTCTTATACACCTCTATTTTTTTGACCTTCGAGGCATCAATATTATTACTGGCTATATTATACCTATTGCCGAGAAGGTCCATACCTTCGATATAAAACTTATTGATGCTCTTCCCCTGAAATTTTATGGTCCCATCCGTTTTTACCTCTACGCCGGGAAGTTTAGCTAGAACGTCTGAAATCTTTAGATCCTGCTTATGTCTAAAAGCACTGGCTTGATAGCTCAGCGTATCACCTCTCTGCTCTATCTTACTAGCTTTTACCGTCACTTCATTTAGTTCTATGGCTGTTTCCTTAAGAGTGATGACGCTCCCATTCTTCCACTCAGCTATTGGGGTCGTGAGTGTCTCCCATCCTAATAGGCGCCAAGAGATGTCTGTGGCATCTCGCTCAGATGGGTAGCTGACTACAAACTGCCCATTACTCTCAGATGTGGCGTAAGCGATAGGTTTCTGTTGTGCATCTCTGACGAGTACCAATACCTGAGGGATAGGCCTCTGGTCTTTATCTAATACTGTCCCCTCTATCTTTAGCATTTGACTATATCCGATGAGGGGTAGGAATACTGAGAGTAGGAATAATAATCTGGGAGAAAATCTTATCTTATCCATGAGCAGGAGTGAACATTAATATGAAAAAATATTCTTTGAGTTATTAGTTATCCAGAAAAAGAGCTGTTTGGGGTTTATATTTTATAGGGTTCCCATTGGCATCCCAAGATTGGGTGGCATCTAAACCATATTGTTTCATATAGCCGACAAAATCCTTTTTTGCTCTCCTAATTAATTCCATTAACTCTTGTCGTGTACATGAGACATGTTTTTTTAGTGTAGGGGTAAATAATAGTTTACCCTTCCCCTTTTGAATACCAACGCATTCGAATGAGAAGTCTCCTGTTGAGTCCTCCGCTCTTAATATTAATCCTGGCAATCCCGAGAGCTTCCATGGCCCTGCATCTACAGGGATGGAAAGGGTATAGTATGCTTTCCATTGGCGACCTCGATAGTCACATTCAGCAGCTATACAAGGGTAGCCCACGATACTAAGGGTATCACTCAGCAACCGCCATTGGGGCTGTTCGATATCCTCTTCATACGTGTAATATGTCATCGACTTGTGGGTAGAGGTGAGTTTGCCTGGTTTAGGGAAGTTTATAAAGAATCGGTCTACAAATTTTGGACTGGGGTATTTATATATCTCACTTAGAAATTCATCACGTGAGACGCCTGCCCTTGTTAGACTATCAACTACAAACTCTTTCCGATTCACTATGGGTGAAAAAAAGTTACGACGAACGGCACCTACCTCTAGGATAGTTTTCTCTTCTTGTGGTCTTTTTTGCTCTTCATAAGTTTTGAACTTAGTGATATACCATACCTTTAGTTGAAGCGTATCCTGTTGAGCCTTGACTACATTATCTGAGAGTAGCGTCAGAAAAATAACGAGAAGGCATAAGTCGATCCTATGATTATTCATGTCAATATAATACTAAAATAACGGTTCAAGTGTGTACCCAATTCATGAGTCACAAATAATAAAAACAGTAATCAAAGTGCAGACGTTTGTGAAAACTTTTTTATGAAAATAAAATTTCAAATCAAACAATGTGTTTTTCTGCAGAAAAAGAGTAAGAATACGTATGTTACTCCTACTTAATTGTAAATATATATAAATGTTTGTAAAAAACAATAAAACGTAATATTTTAGTGATCTTTGATTTAGGTGTTTTTTGTTAGAAATGATTGGGAGTGAGTGGATCGAATATGACAGGAATACTATTATTGCTCGTAAATATGACGGAGTATTCTATAAAGGTGAAGATATAAGTTACATCACTTTCTTAAATATTGGTAGAAGGGAAGTATATTAAATGATCAGACTTAGAAGAATAAGTATGCGTTTATTATTTTGTTTTATCGGATGCCAATATTTTTTGATAGACCTGTTGAGAGGTATAGTAGGAGGATTAATTGAAAGAGGCAAGGTTTCACAACTTGAAACCTTGCCTCTATTATTTCTCAAACTAATAGGATGTGTTATACATTGAAACGGAAGTGCATGATGTCGCCATCTTGGACCACATACTCCTTTCCTTCGATGCTTAGCTTTCCTGCTTCTTTGACAGCTTGCTCCGAACCGTAGTGAATGTAATCATCGTATTTGATGACCTCGGCACGGATGAACCCTTTTTCGAAATCGGTATGAATGACACCAGCAGTCTGCGGTGCTTTCCATCCTTTCGTATAGGTCCATGCCCTCACTTCTTGTACTCCAGCAGTGAAGAAAGTCTCAAGGTTTAGGAGTGCGTATGCCGAGCGAATGAGCCTAGAGACTCCACTTTCAGTGAGTCCTGCAGCCTCTAAAAATTCCTGTCGCTCTTCATACGTTTCCAATTCTGCGATTTCGCTTTCAGTCTGAGCTGCGATGATTAGTATCTCCGCATTCTCATCTTTGATCGCCTCACGGACCGCTTCAACGTATTGGTTGCCTGTAGCGGCACTTCCCTCATCCACATTGCATACATATAGGATAGGCTTTGCGGTCAGTAGGAATAATTCACGAGCGGATTTCCTTTCATCCTCTGTCTCGAAAGAGACGGTACGCGCAGAGCGTCCTTGCTCTAGAGCATCCTTGTAAGCCTTCAGTACATTAAATAGTATTTTGGCATTCTGATCACCACCAGTTTTTGCTTGTTTCTCCACCTTGGATATTCTCGACTCGATGGTGTCAAGGTCCTTCAGTTGCAGCTCCATGTCGATGACCTCCTTGTCCCTTACAGGGTCAATCGTCCCATCTACGTGGGTGATGTTATCGTCATCAAAGCATCGGAGCACGTGGATAATGGCATCTGTCTCTCTGATATTTCCTAGAAACTGATTGCCTAGCCCTTCACCTTTTGAGGCCCCCTTTACTAAGCCTGCTATATCAACAATCTCCACCGTTGTCGGAACGATACGATGGGGATTGACTAGCTCAGCCAACTTATTCAGTCGCTCATCTGGAACTGTAATGACGCCGACATTTGGCTCAATGGTACAGAAAGGAAAGTTTGCTGACTGAGCTTTCGCATTGGACAAGCAGTTAAATAGAGTGGATTTTCCGACGTTGGGAAGTCCCACGATACCGCATTTAAGTGCCATATATTATATCTTTTTTATTTATTTTATTTATCCGAGGAATTATCTTTCACTCTGATGGAAAGATCAATAGGGTTTTCTACCTTAGTCTTCGTCAGGGCCACATCAATCACATCCTTAATGTCGGATACGTAAGTGAAGTTAAGACCTTTCAGATACACCTCTTTAATCTCCTCGATGTCTTTTCTATTTTCTTCGCACAGGATAATGGTCGTAATGCCATATCTTTTTGCTGCGAGTATCTTTTCTTTGATCCCTCCTACAGGAAGCACCTTGCCACGAAGGGTTATCTCACCAGTCATGGCGATATTCGCCTTCACTTTCCTTTGGGTAAAAGTAGATATTAGCGACGTTACCAAGGTAATCCCTGCACTTGGTCCATCCTTTGGAATAGCTCCTTCGGGGACGTGGATATGTACATTCCATTGATCGAAAATCTCTACTGGAATGTCGTATAGAGCAGCGTGGCTCTTGATATACTCTAGAGCCAGTATCGCTGACTCTTTCATGACGTCACCTAGATTACCAGTGATAGTCATCTTGCCATTCTTGGAAGGGCTAATAGCACTCTCTATTAGGAGAATCTCTCCACCAACACTGGTCCACGCTAAGCCAGTTACGACTCCTGCATGTTTATTTCCTTCGTACTGCTCGCTGATGAAGATAGGTGACCCCAGATACTCCTTTAGGTCGCTCGGATTAATGGATAGTGGCAATTTTATCGCCTCGTCACCATCCATAGAGGTCGCTATCTTATGAGCTACCTTTCTTAGGACAGCTGCAATCTTCTTCTCCAACTGACGGACACCACTTTCACGAGTGTAATTGTCAATGATGGCCGCAATCGTTTTCTTGCCAATTCGGACTTGAGACTTCTCTAGACCGTGGTTCTCCAACTCCTTTGGTAGCAAGTGACGAGCAGCAATTTCCACCTTCTCCTCCTGAATATATCCACTGACCTCAATCATCTCCATTCTATCTCGTAGAGGAGCTGGAATGGCTGCTACATTATTGGCTGTCGCAATGAATAGAGCTTTGCTTAAATCAAAATCTACATCTAAGTAGTTGTCATGAAAGGTACTATTTTGCTCTGGATCCAAGACCTCTAGAAGAGCACTCGATGGGTCTCCCTTATAGTCGCTAGCTAACTTATCTATCTCATCAAGAACAAAGACAGGATTAGAAGATCCTGCTTTGAGGAATCCCTTGATAATACGTCCTGGCATCGCCCCTATGTAAGTACGGCGATGTCCTCTTATTTCTGCCTCGTCGTGAAGGCCTCCTAGGGAAATCCTAACGTATTTGCGTTTCAGGGCATCAGCAATGCTTTTACCCAGCGATGTCTTTCCCACTCCAGGAGGGCCATATAAGCAGATAATAGGAGAACGCATATCTCCCTTCAATTTCAATACGGCTAGGTGTTCTACGATTCTTTCTTTCACCTTATCTAGTCCAAAGTGATCTCGATCTAAGACCTTTTGGGCATTCTTAAGGTTGAAGTTGTCCTTAGTATATTCATTCCAAGGCAACTCAAGCATCGTTTCAAGGTACTGGACTTGGATGGAATAATCAGGACTTTGCTGCATCATGCGTTGGAGCTTGTTCAGCTCCTTTTCGAATACAGCTTTTACCTCTTTGCTCCACTTCTTCTTTTTGGCTTTAGCCTCAAGTTCGTTGTATTCCCCATCCTCATTACTTGAGAGCTCCTCCTTAATAACCCTCATTTGTTGCTGGAGAAAGTACTCTTTTTGCTGCTTATCCATGTCACTCTTCGTACGGAGTTGGATCTCATGACGCAGTTCAGCCATGGATACAGCTTGGTTAGCGATCTTTTGGATCTGATAGGCTCTTTGCTTTAGTGAGTCCACCATCAGCAAACCAATCTTAGATTCAATAGACTGGCCGAGATAGACACATGCAAAGTTGATGATACTCTCCTCTCTAGTCATTCTCATCACGGAGGTGATGAATTGTTTTGGAGCCTCGCCCAAAAGCATCATCTGCTTTACTAGCGTTTCCTTAATTATGGTCGCAAGAGCCTTGTATTCCATGTCGGATTCTGTGGGGCGTTCCTCTGGCTTCAGGTCATACACCCCAGATAAGAATGGTTCTGAGGCTGTTAGTGAAATTAGCTCAGCTCTCTCCTTCCCTTGAATAATGATGGTGATTAGTTCGTCATTGACTTCCATGACACGAATCACCTCAGCAATGGTCCCAATCTTTACGAGGTCATCAAAGCCCGGGTCTTCGGTTTCTGGCTCTTTCTGCACCACTACCATGACATGCTTATTATCTACACTATCTAGGTAGTCTATGAGCCTTTTGCTTTTTTCCCTAGCCACCATGACGGGCACGGTTACGCCTGGGTATAGCAGCATATCTCTAAGTGGCAGTACCGGTAGTACTGCTGGTATCTTAGAGGGATCTATTTCGTAATTTGAGTTATCCCCATCTTCGGGAATCACAACAGGCATCATCGCTGTGATAACGCCGTTGTCCTCATCAATATCATTCATAAAAAAGTCGTATTTCATCTTCTTCCTCACTGTAGCTAACCTTCTTTAGTGTTGCTCTTTTACATAAAATCTTGGTAGAAGTCTAGTGCTTCGTCCCATTCTTCTCTTGATATCCCTTCGACGACCGTAGGCTCTCCTACAGCTGTCAGTAATACCATCGTAAGTCCATCCTTCCCAGAGATTTTCTTATCACCCTTGGCTAGCTGCCATAGCTGATCGTACTTTCTGCAGGATAAACTCACTTTAGGGAAAATCCCTTTAATATATCTCGCGACAGACGTTAAGGTCTTTTCTTCTAAGTCTAGACGCTTATATGACATGTATAGAGCAATAACTATGCCAGCTGCAACTCCCTCTCCATGGAGAAGCCTTTTCTCCTCTCCAAAAGACATCGCTTCGAAGGCATGCCCTGCGGTATGTCCTAAGTTTAAGTACCTACGGACTCCGTGGTCATACGGGTCCTCGGCTACGATATTTAGTTTGTATTCAATACATTTACTGATCACTTCTACAGGCAAGACCTCATTGTCAGTAATCTCAGAGAGTAAAGGGGGACCTTGTAGCAATCCGTATTTTAGTAGTTCGCCCCAGCCTGATCTCATTTCTTCGGGAGGTAAGGTCTCTAGGAAGTCGAGACAGATCAACTGTTCTTCCGCTTCATAGAAAGTCCCTATTTGGTTCTTTTTACCACCAAAGTTTATCGCAGTCTTACCTCCGATAGCGGCATCTATCATGGCTAAGAGCGTGGTGGGGATGTGTACTAACCGCATCCCTCTCATGTATGTACTAGCGATAAAAGCTCCTAGGTCACAGATGGCACCACCCCCCAAGGTCACGAGGCAGTCATGCCTATCATATTGAAGGTCTTGTAGTGTGCTCCATAGATGCTGTGCCACTTCAATATCCTTACATTCATCTCCCTGAGGTACGCAGAGCAGATCTATATCTTCTCTGCCCACCTTCGGGTAACAAAGCTCCATAGTTTGCTCATCCACAAGGAGAGCTACCTTGCCTTCACTTGTAAGTTGCTGTAAAACAGCTTCGATATCTTCGGTCTCTAGTATTTTTATCACTTTATAGAGCTAATAGTTCTAATACTTTTTCCATGGCATTTGGTAGCCCCTCAGGATTTTTTCCACCTGCTGTAGCAAAGTTCGGCTGTCCTCCGCCTCCTCCCTGTATGAGCTTACCTGCCTCTCTTACGAGCTGTCCTGCGTTCTGCCCTTGCTCTACGAGGCTATCACTAATCATGAGCGTCAGTACGGCTTTGCCATTCTCAACACTGCCAGCTATATAGACAAAAGGTTGTGCCTTCATCCGTGGACGTATCGCAAAAGCAATATCTTTGGCCATCGAAGCGGATATATTATTCTGTAGTTTGAAGATGGTGACCCCATTTCGCTCTACTCCTTGGCTCATGAGCTCATTAACGATATGTTGCTTTTGCATATCTTGTGCCTCTTTCAGTTCTTTTCGGAGAGCTGCATCTTCGTCCTGGAGTTTTTGTACCGCCTTGATGAGATCTGGTGTGTTCTGGAAGATCCCTTGAAGTTCGAATAATGTGTCTTCGAGGTTATATATGTATTGGTCAGCTGCGGCACCTGTGACTGCCTCTATTCTCCTAATGCCAGCCGCAATGGAACTTTCAGATATGATTCTAAAGGATCCTATCACCCCTGTAGCTGGTACGTGAGTTCCACCGCACAGCTCTATAGAGTCGCCATACTTGATGACACGTACCTCTTCGCCATACTTTTCGCCAAAGAAAGCCATCGCACCCATTGCTTTCGCTTTATCTAGGGGGATTGCACGATTCTCTTCACGAGCCGTATTTGCTCTGATGGCCTCATTAACTTTCGTTTCTACTTCTCTAAGCTCCTCTCTACTCATCTTAGAGAAATGACTGAAGTCAAATCTGAGCACTTCTTCAGAGACATATGATCCCTTCTGCTCCACATGCAGACCCAATACTTCTCTAAGAGCATGGTGAAGAAGGTGAGTGGCAGAGTGATTAGCTTCTGTGGCTAGTCTCTTCTTGACATTAATCTTTGCGGTGAAGGTCTGGCTAGGATCTTCGGGAAGCTTTTCGATGATACATATCGGCAAGTTATTTTCCTTGATCGTATCAATGACCTTGACTTCTTCCCCATTATCGAGGCCTACCAAAGAGCCCTGGTCGCCTACTTGACCACCACCTTCTGGATAGAAAGGTGACTTTGAAAGCACCACTTGGTAGATCTTGCTCTTTTTCTTCTCCACTTCTCGGTAACGTAGAATCTCCGTCTCATTCTCGGTGAAGTCATATCCCGTGAATGCCCCCTCGCCAGAGTGAATGGTTACCCAGTCCCCAGCCGAAACTTGAGCAGCACTTCTGGCACGCTCTTTCTGTTTCTGCATCTCAATGGCAAATCCTTCGAGATCAGCTTCCAGTCCCTGCTCCTTGAGTATCAGTTCTGTAAGGTCGGTCGGGAATCCGTAAGTATCATAGAGGTCGAAGACAACTTTCCCTGAGAGGGTTTTCTCTCCATCCTTTAATTGCTCCACATGCTCTCTGAGTAGCTGAATGCCTGTCTCTAGAGTACGCAGGAATGAGGACTCCTCCTGTTGGATGACTCTAGTGATAATGTCCTTTTGTGCTTTAAGCTCAGGGTAATGTCCTCCCATCGAATCTATAAGAGTCGGGATCAGTCGATACATGAATGGTTCGTGGTACCCTAAGAATGTGTAGCCATAACGAACCGCACGGCGTAGGATACGACGGATTACATATCCAGCCTTGGCATTACTTGGCAATTGACCATCAGTGATGCTAAAGGCAATAGTGCGAACGTGGTCAGCTATAACTCGCATCGCTATATCCTGTTCCTCAGTATCACCATATTTGACATGCGACATCTCTGAGATCTTACCGATTAGAGGGGTAAAGACATCAGTGTCATAGTTGCTTCTCTTATCTTGGAGTGCCATGCAGATACGCTCCAGACCCATACCAGTGTCAATGACCTTGTTAGGGAGCGAGTCCAATGTGCCGTCTGCCTTACGGTTATATTGCATGAAGACAAGGTTCCAGATCTCCACCACCTGTGGGTGATCTTTATTGATAAGATCTTTGCCATCTACTATCTTACGCTCTTCGTCAGTTCTCAGGTCGATGTGGATTTCAGAGCAAGGGCCACAAGGTCCTTGATCTCCCATCTCCCAGAAATTATCCTTTTTATTTCCACCGATGATCCGATCTGGCTCAATTAAGGTAGACCAATAACCCTCAGCTTCTGAGTCCTTTTCCAAGCCTTCTGCTGGATAACCCTCAAATATGGTTACGTAAAGCCTATCTTTTGGGAGTTTGTAAACCTCTGTTAGTAATTCCCAAGCCCATGTGATGGCCTCTTTCTTGAAGTAATCTCCAAAACTCCAATTTCCAAGCATCTCAAACATTGTGTGGTGGTAAGTATCGTGACCTACCTCCTCTAAGTCATTGTGCTTGCCACTTACTCGCAGACACTTTTGGCTGTTTGCGACACGTGAATATTTGATAGGGGCATTCCCTAAAATTATATCTTTGAATTGATTCATCCCTGCATTGGTGAACATCAATGTAGGGTCATCCTTGATTACCATTGGGGCAGATGGGACAATGTGATGTCCTTTGGATTCAAAAAAATCCAAGAACATTGCCCTTATTTCATTAACTGTTAGCATAGTCATTCAATCGCTTAAGCGTACAATAAATCAGCTACAAAGGTACCCAAATTCCGCCATACACTACACAATTTATTGTGTTCCCCAAGTAACGCATCTATATCTTATTAAAGTATTTGGTGCGTTGATTTTCGTTTGAAGCTTTTTTATGCAATTATGAGTCGAAACATCTTAACACAAAAAAGGACAAATAGGATGTTTGATTAACGTGATCATATAGACTCTCTTTAGATATTATGAGAAGAATTAATTTTAGTCATATCAAAGAGAAGTTTTTCTCATAGGATATTTTTGTGCGGTACAGTACGCTTTTGCTGCTGAATACTTAAAGTTTATCTCAAGGCTTATAAATAAGACATTTAGGGCTGATTCTCAGAGGAGAAAATCAGCCCTTCCTATTTTGCTCTGTGTAGTTGCTCCCCAAGAAACTATTTATACACTTATTATAATCGTATACTTTTAAGAATTACAAGGCATAGAAGTTTCTATGGGGTGGTGAATCTGTGATTGTTATATGTTATGAGCGTCCTTTAGGTTTTCTTGTGGTAGAAGTCTCTTCGTTTATTTCAGCTAATGCTTCATATAGCTTATCCATCTTTTTTGGGGGGAAGTATGACATCTTGTGGATGCTAGTTAGGTTAGTAGCATCCTTATATGTATAGTAGGGGTAATAGCTATATATTTTCGTCTGTATGATATGTGGTATGCAGTCATTGACGTTCGGGCATCGAATGTCAGACAAAGGCCCCTCTACCAATTGGGTGTATAGAATCTGGAAGAAATAGTAATTGATGATTTTATTCTCATGCTCCCAGTAATAAAGCAGTAAATCTTGGATAGTCCTGGTCATTACGCTTCCTTGCTTTGCAAAAATAGCACTGTTCAGGAGTCTTATCTTAAAGTCTTTGTGCCAGCAGAAATACCTTAGAAACTCATGTTCCCAATAGTCCTTATGCTCCTCCTCATCTGATCTTTCGTGCATAAAGTAATCCATCTGAGTGTATTTATCTGGGAGTTTTCCTGTGAGTAATATGGTGGCATCTAACCAAACCCCTCCGTAAGTGGTGAGTAGAGAGACTCGTAGGAGGTCGGAGAAGAAGGTTCTATTGAACGGAGATTTGTTTTTGACTTTTTCGTACGTAAAGTCGGGAAGATCCAGGTATTCCTTGACCGTCTCATCAGAGAGCCTGATAACCTCGTATTCTCCCTTATATTTATCTACAGAGTCGAAGCATATTCTTACGACCTCAGGTAGAGCCTCCCTATCTGTCACTCCTTGTCCCCAGTATTGCCATATTATCTTTTTTCCCTGCAAGGGCTTCTTGGGTGCAAAATCCCATTTCTTTATCTGTCCCGAAAAGTATTTTTTGATGACAGGATCCCAGTAGTTCGCTACTTTTTGGTGTCGTTTTATGTAGCGTTTGATTCTTATTTGCTTGACAAATTCTATTCTAGAGAGCAGCTTCCATCTCATATTTGAAGTTTGTGCTAAATGTTATTATATGCCAGTTTTATTCCTCTTAAGGCACCACAAACTTAACATTTTTAGCTCTCTATATCCATTGAAGATCGATTTGTAAGGTTTTTTTTTGATGTCGTTTTATTGCAAGGATGGGGATTGGTCTTATTTTTTTTGAAAACTTTCTCTTGCACCTAAAGATGTGCTAAATGCCTCTTTCCTTTTGATCATTATGATGAGCAGAAAATGTGTGTACTAAACGATTAGTAGTGAAAGAGTTTTGGCTACATCAAAAAGATTAGCTAAATTTGCACGCCGATTATTATCAAGTATAGAGGCCTAGATTTAGTGTCGCCAGGTGGTACCCAGCCCCGCATTCCAAGGGGGCAATGATTAGCACATTAAAAACGCCAACTGGCTTAGTGACAGGATATTTATGGCTTGGAATTTGATTGTATAACAATATAACTAACACAATAATTACGTGGATACTTTAAGTTATAAAACCGTCTCTGCAAATAAGGCAACAGTAGAGAAGGAATGGGTGGTGGTAGATGCTACTGGTCACTCGCTCGGACGCCTTGCTAGTGAAATTGCGAAGATTCTTCGCGGCAAGCATAAGGCTTGCTTTACTCCTCATGTGGATTGTGGTGATAATGTAATCGTCATCAATGCTGAAAAGGCTATTTTGACAGGTTCAAAAGCAACTAGTCGCGTATATCTCAGCTTTACTGGATATCCAGGTGGTCAGAGAGAAATGACTCCTGCACGCTTAGTTGACGTACGTGGATGGGATGCTCTTTACCGTAAAGTGGTGAGGGGGATGCTTCCTAAGAATAAGTTGGGAGCTGCTCTTTTGAATAACCTTTATGTTTATGAAGGTAGTGAACACAAGCATGAGGCTCAGAAGCCACGTGCGATTGAACTGAAAACCATCTAAGAGATATTAAGATTACATGGAAATTACAAACGCATTAGGTAGAAGAAAAGCTGCTGTCGCACGTGTGTATGTGCGTGCAGGTAGTGGTAAGATTACTATCAATAAGAAGGATATTAACGAATTCTTCCCAAATCCTCTGTTACGTTTTGTGGTTAAGCAACCACTAGCGACACTTGGTGTTGAGGATAAATATGATATAACAATTAATCTTAATGGTGGCGGATACTCTGGCCAGAGCGAAGCTGCTCGTCTAGGTATCGCACGTGCATTAGTTAAGATTAATCCTGAGGATAAGGCTGCTCTACGTGCTGAAGGATTTATGACTCGTGACTCTCGTGTCGTTGAGCGTAAGAAACCAGGTCAGCCAGGTGCTCGCCGTAAATTCCAGTTCTCTAAGCGTTAATCCGCTCAATGAGTTTTGGAATAATAGATGTAAAAAACGTTTAGTATCTAAGCTGAACAGATGGGAGTCCATGTGGACATTCCTCTACTGTCCATGCTGAGTGAAAAACAATCATTTTATTAAGAAAGTAAACGAAGTAAAAAATTATGTCACAAAGAGTAACATTTGAACAACTCCTAGAGGCTGGCTCACATTTTGGTCACCTCACACGTCGATGGAATCCAGCTATGGCACCATATATCTTTATGGAGCGTAATGGCATTCATATCATAGACCTACATAAGACTGTAGCGAAGATAGATGAGGCTGCTGAGGCCTTGAAGAACATGGCTCAGCAGGGTAAGACTATCCTATTTGTTGCAACTAAGAAGCAAGCCCAAGAAGTAGTTGCTGAGAAGGCATCTGCATGTGGTATGCCTTACGTAACAGAGCGCTGGCCTGGTGGTATGCTTACTAACTTCCCTACTATAAGGAAGACTGTATCAAAGATGGATGTCATTGATAAGATGATTTCTGATGGCACTTTTGAAAATCTTTCAAAACGTGAAAAGCTACAGATCACTCGTCAAAGAGAAAAGTTGGAAGTAAACTTTGGTTCTATCAAGTCAATGAAGAGCCTTCCATCAGCACTTCTTATAGTGGACGTGATGCGTGAGCATATTGCAGTGCGTGAAGCTATCCGCTTAGGTATTCCAATTTTCGCAATGGTGGATACCAATTCTGATCCTAGAGAGATCGACTACGTAATCCCAGCTAATGATGACGCAGGTAGCTCTATTGACTTAGTCATGGGGATCCTTTCTGATGCTATCAAAGAGGGTGTCGTAGAGCGTAAGATTACTAAGGCTGATGCTGCAGGAGAGGAAGGTGCAGATGGTGAGCAACAGGGCGGTCGTCGCCGAGAGCGTCGTCACTCAGGTGTTCGTCGTGAACGTACTAAGCGTGAAGATGCTGAAGCTCTAAACGCTCGTGTCGCTGATAAGTTTGAAAGTGATAAGGACGAGGACGATAAGTAAATAGAAAAGCCTAGAAGAACGCGAGGGTATCGGTTTTGATAGGTGAGTCACTCTGATACATACCCTCTTGCCCCCAAGAGGTTTCTCATGAGGGTGAGGGGGTATTTATATTTAAGAATAATTTTAACCACATAATAAAAAATAGGTATTATGGCAGTAACAATGGAAGATATTAAGGCACTTCGTAACCTTACAGGTGCTGGGATGATGGACGTTAAGAAGGCTCTTGAAGAGGCTAACGGCGACCACGAAAAAGCGGTGGAAATAATCCGTAAGAAGGGACAGGCTATCGCTGCTAAGCGTTCAGAGCGTGAGGCGTTTCAAGGATGTGTCCTTGCTGCAAATGAAGCTGACTTTGCTGCAGTTGTAGCGGTGAAGTGTGAGACTGACTTCGTTGCTAAGAACGAAGATTTTATCGCACTTACTCAGAGTATTCTTGATCTCGCAATGGCTAAAAAGCCAGCCTCTACTGAGGAGCTAATGTCACTTGAGATTGATGGTCGTACTGTAGAAGCTCTTATTACAGACCGTTCAGGTGTAACAGGTGAAAAGATGGAGCTAGGTGCTTATGAGTTTGTGAAAGCTCCTCAGACTATAAGCTATATCCACCCAGGAAATATGTTAGCTGCAATTGTTGGTTTCAACGAAGCTATTGACGAAGCTTTGGCTAAAGATATGGCTATGCAAGTAGCATCTATGAATCCTGTAGCTGTTGACGAAGCTGGCGTTCCTGAGAAAGTTAAGCAACAGGAGCTTGAGATCGCTATGGATAAGGCACGTCAAGCAGGTAAGCCAGAAAATCTACTTGAGCGTATCGCACAAGGTTCTCTACAGAAGTATTTCAAAGAGAATACTCTATTGGAGCAAGACTATGTGATGGACGACGCTAAAAAGAGCGTTAAGGAAGTGCTTAAGGCTGCATCTAAGACTCTTACTGTTACTGACTTCAAAAGAATTAACCTTAACCAAGACTAATTATTTAGTTTTTTAGGATAAAAAAGGGGTGTCACGTTCTTGTGACATCCCTTTTTGTAATATTTTATATATTAGAGCTTTGTCCGTGCTATTCGTGTTTATCTTTTGGCTAAAAGATACATTTTGATTATCTTGCAAGATAGATTTATGTCTGAAAAACTAATCAGACTAGCATATATAAAAAAAGTAAATTATTGATATGAAGCAGTTTTTGAAAATGTTGCTGGCCTCCTGTCTGGGAGTCCTTTTGGCAGGCGGTTTAGTCGTCATAATATTTTTCGCAGTATTGTCCTCAGCCATAGGTGGTGTTATGGACTCCTTCTCTGGTAAGGGCGAGGAAAAGCCGGTTTCCTTAAGTAGTGAAAGTGTGCTTCTAATAGATCAGGTGGGCGTCATAAATGATACTCCTATAATGGATGACCCCTTTGTTGATTTTGGTTCGAAAGAAAATAAAAGCTTTACTCTTCAGGAGATAGTACGTGCCATTAATGTGGCGAGAGAAAACCCCTCAATTGAAGCTATCGTATTGAAGTTAGAAAATAGCGGTGCTGGGTTTGGTACAGCGTATGAGATACGTGAAGCCTTGTTACGCTTTAAAGAGTCAGGCAAGAAGATTTACGCTTACTCTGATTCGTATAATCTTGGTACCTATTATATCAGTAGTGTTGCTGATAAGGTATATGCTGGTCCTAAAGGCATGATGGCTATTGAGGGTATTAATAGCTCTGTGATTTTCAAAAAAGGTCTTCTTGAGAAGTTGGGTGCAGAAGTGCAAGTATTCAAGGTCGGTACATTCAAGAGTGCTGTGGAGCCTATTATGCTTGACAAGATGAGTCCCGAAAATCGTTTGCAAGTACAGGAGATGATCGATGGGCTATGGGTCGGTACCACTTCTGAGATTGCTAAGAGTAGAGGAATAGAAAGAAGTGTTCTAGATGAGTTCGTAGAGAATGTATCTGCTTTTGAACCAATGGAGCATTCAGTGGCACTTAATCTGATTGACTCGCTGGTATATCGCGTAGATATAGATGATGTTTTGGCAGAGAAGATCGTTGGTGATAGAGATGTGAAGCTTGATTACCGCAGGGTAGGTGATGTCCTACGTCACGAGAGCAGAAATAAGTCCAGTGATAAAGTCGCTGTGATTTATGCAGAAGGTAATATTGTTCAGGGAACTGGAGACGATGGCGATAATCCTTTCAAAGGGATGAACACTGAGATAAATGAATCATTAGTAAGCAAACTTCGTAAAGCTGCAGAGGATGAAGATATTAAGGCTGTTGTGCTTCGCGTAAATTCCGGTGGTGGAGCTGCTACAACGTCAGAGATGATCAATCATGAACTGCAGTTGCTGAAGGCCAAGAAACCTGTCGTTGTTTCTATGGGTAACTATGCTGCTTCTGGTGGCTATATGATTTCGGCTCCAGCTAATTTGATTGTTGCTGATCCTTATACGTTGACCGGATCGATTGGTATTTTTGGAGTGATCCCTAATTTACAAGGGACGATGAAAAAGATAGGACTACGTGAAGAGGAAGTCTCTACTTCAGAGGTAGGTTCCTTATCAATTATCCACCCAATGAATGCAAAGCAAAAAGAGGTGATGCAGAAGAATATTGAGAGGGGTTATGACGAATTTATTACACTAGTGTCTGAAGGTCGAGGCGTTTCTAAGGCACACGTTGACTCCGTTGGACAGGGTAGAGTATGGCTTGGTAGCCGTGCTATAGATCTAGGACTTGTTGATAAGCTAGGTGGCCTTCAGATGGCTATCGAAGAAGCAGCTCGTCTGGCAGAGCTTGATAGCTACCGTGTGGTTCATCGGGTGGATAAGATTAGCTTCTTTAAGAAGTTAATGGGTACAGATTTCCAAGCAAGAGTTCATTATTTATTTATGCCTACGGAAGATCGTATCCTTCATCGTGTCAATTATGAAGTGAATAAAGTTTCTGGTGTGCAAGCTATTCCTCCATATCGGATCGAAAATATACAAGCTGCACCTATTGAGTCATTTCAACTTTAATTTAAGAAGATAAGATTTATAGATGTTAAATCATCGTCATTGGTTATTACGTATCCCATCAGCTATATATGGTATGGCTGTTGGGGTGCGTAATTTTGCTTATGAGCGAGGGTGGTTGGCATCTGAAAAGTCTTCTATCCCTACGATATGTGTAGGTAATTTAGCTGTAGGTGGGACGGGTAAGACACCTCATATTGAGTTGCTTATTCGGTTGTTAAAAAATGATTATCGCATAGCTCTTTTAAGCAGAGGTTATGGGAGAAAGACGAGGGGACCCATCATTGCCTCCAATAGGGACACCGCATGGACGATAGGAGATGAACCGTTTCAGATCAAACGGAAGTTCCCCGAGGTTATGGTTTACATAGATGGTGACCGTCGCCGAGCTCTTCATGCTATGGAGGAGATGCCTGAGAATGAGCGTCCGGATGTGGTGTTAATGGATGATGGTTTTCAGCACCGTTCAGTCATCCCTTCATACACAATACTGCTTTCCTCCTATCAAAACCTCTATATAGAGGATTTCTTTATGCCTTACGGATCTCTTCGCGATGGTCGGAAGGAGGCTTTTCGTGCAGATACGATAATTATCACGCACACACCTAGAGATGTGACGCCAGTTGAACTACGTCTGAAGAAGGAGGCTTTGAATCTTCTGGCTTTTCAAGACCAGTATTTTAGTCGAGTCAAGTATGAGTCTCCTAGGTGTTTGTTTGATCCCTCTACTCCAGATGAGCGTCCGAGGATAAGTGGACTTCGACTTAATACCCCTGTGCTTGTACTTACAGGAATTGCTGAGCCTACAGAGTTTCAGGAACTAATCGCGCGCAAATTTACTAATGTAGAGTCTTATATAGAGTATCCTGATCATCACCGATTCACAAACAGCGAGGTCACAGATTTAGTGGAACGGTTAGAGGAGGATCCTAATCTCTTTATCCTTACCACTGAAAAAGATGCCATGAGGTTGCTACCATGTGAGGATTTGATTCCGTCATCAGTGAAAGAAAGGATCTGGTATATCCCTATCTTTATAGATATCTCTCTAGACTGTCGTATGGGGCTTCTTAGAAAGGCAAAGCGTGCGATTAAGAATAATGGTCTTACTATTTGATTTATGAAAGAGAAAGTAAAAGTAAAAATAATAAATAAAAGTGCCAATCCACTTCCAACCTATGCTACGTCTAGTTCAGCAGGCTTAGACCTTAGGGCCGATTTGCTAGAACCAATAGTATTAGAGCCGATGCAGCGATTAGCTGTACCTACAGGCCTTTTCATTGCACTTCCTGATGGTTATGAAGCCCAGATTAGACCTAGAAGTGGTCTTGCTCTGAAGTATGGAATTACACTGATGAATACTCCAGGGACTATTGATGCAGATTATCGAGGTGAAATCAAAGTGATTATGGCGAATCTCTCAACCGAGCCATTCACGATTCATCCAGGAGAGCGTATTTGTCAAATGGTGATTGCACGGTATTCTTCAGCTGAGTTTGAGGAAGTGGATATTCTTAACGAAACAGAGCGTGGTGGCGGAGGTTTTGGTTCGACTGGCACTAAGTAGTTGAGCTTGCTTTTTTATCTCTAACACTATTAAAATATCTCATTCTTTGTAGTATAACTTTGAAGAACTGACTTAAACATCCCCCTTTTCCCAAAAAACATGATCTTTTGGAAAAAGGGGGTAGTTGTGTTTACACTCAAGGTTTATGGAGTGTCAAGTGGTTGAAAATTAGTCAACATTGAGCCTTGCCTTTCCTCCCTTATATATAGATACTGTCCCCAAAAAGTGTGTAAGTCCCAAGAATGTTATCTTTGAAAAGTTAAAAACAAAAGATAAACAAGAAGATGAGACTTACACAAATGCAATTTAAGGAAATTCTATCAAACGTGATGACAGAGCCAAATGGAGTTGGTCGTTTAATGGAGTTAATCATCGAAATAGCGATGCAAGGGGAGAGGGAACTGTATAAAGAAGATAGTGGCGATGTGAGCAATGGATACCGCCCCCGTCGCATCTTTGCGAGTGGTAATATGCTAGAATTACGAGTACCCCGAACTCGACAGCAGGGCTTCATGCCCTTGATTTTAGGCGTTCTCAAAGATCAAGAGAAAGAGATGGGAGAACTAGCAGGTTATCTATATAGCTGCGGTAATACGATGGAGGATATCTCTGGAGTATTCGAGCGTTTGTATGGTAAACGTTATAGTACGAGTCAAATCAATCGTCTCTCCTTATCGACCCAAGAAGCAGTAGAAGAGTGGCGTCAAAGACGTCTACCGAGGACTTTAGAGGCACTTGTTATCGATGCTACATATCTTCCTGTACGGAGAGGAGAAAGTGTGAGCAAGGAGGCATTTTTTGTAGTGATGAGTTTAGATAGCGAAGGACGTCGAGACATCGTGGGTGTCTATAATAATCCAACAGAGGGAAGCGGCATCTGGGGCGAGTTTTTTGAGGATCTAAAAAGCCGAGGACTCGAAGAGGTAGGACTAATCATTTCAGACGGGTTGAATAACATTGAAGAGGTTGCACGTGAGCACTTTACAGAAGTGGAAGTCCAGCTCTGCACGGTGCATCTACAGCGAGAAATAACTCGAAAGATACGCCCTCGAGATAAGTCAGCCATCGCAAGTGATCTACAGGAGGTCTTTAGTAAAGACGGCTCAAGAAGCTCACCTTTAGATGGCCTAGAGAGCTTTAAAAACTTTGCGTTCAGATGGCGTAAGAGCTATCCTTTTCTCACAAAAATAGCTAACGGTCAGAGGATAGAGTATTACTTCACATACCTAAAATACGACGTCAGTGTTCGCAAGTACATTCATAGTACTAACTGGATAGAACGCTTCAATAGACAGGTAAAGAAAGGGGCTCGATATAAATGTGCATTACCTAGCGTAGAATCCGCTCTACACTTGATAGGTAGTATTGCAATCAATGCAAACTATCTGAAGAAAAGAATAGGAGATCTAACTCTTGGACTTAGGAAGAACAATGAAAAGTAAATAACAACAATGTGCTTTATTTTCCAACACAAAGATATCAACCTAAAAGAATACGGCAAGGCGGTGTCTCCGCGGTGCTACGACAGCCTTGCCTTAATTCTTTATTGGTCTATCTTTAATGTTTATGGAAAACAAAGCGAAAAAATATGTAGGTTTGCTTTTCAGAGACGCATTCTGCCGTACACACTTTTGGGGACACTACCTATATATATACTATTTTAGAGGCTGTAACGCTTTAGTCTGATATGAGAAGCACCTCCTAATCTCTAATTAATTGAGACCAGGAGGTGCAATATACGCCTATATGGATATTATAGCCTAATTAGATTATAATAGAGGATTATTTGCTTTTGCTTCCTTAGGTAAGTCTAAAGTATAGCGAGGGTCCTTAGCAGGAAGCACATATTCTTTTCCATATATTGTCTTTCTCAATTCAGGCTGGTCTGTTCGTTTGTAATCATACCAGTCGTGACCTTCAAATGCCAATTCTTTTTGGCGTTCTAGCATCACACGTGATATGAGTTTTTTATCAGATAAATTACTGATAGTTTGTGCTTCAGTCGCATATGCTTCTGGAGTTAGACGGTTCTTAAGTAGAGTAAGCAAATATCCTTTAGCTTCTTCATTCTCGCCGAGTCTAGCACATGCTTCAGCTGCAGTAAGGTATATTTCAGACCTGCGAATCGTAGTCTGTTCTGCTTTGTTCGTCCCTTTTATCGGGATTTGATAACCAAGTCCCATCGTGTCTCCATAATACTTAGTTAATCGAAGATCGCCCTCACCATATAAAGCAAGGGTCTGTTCTGAGATCCCCATGTACATAAGTATATTCTGCTTAATGAGAGCTGTGCAATTAATGATTGCCTCAGATGACTGATAGTTAGTCGGCAGCTTCGTATCGGTGTCATTAAGATTTACCAATTCGTCGCTAATCTTCAGTACCTCTAATGCATATTTCTTTGCTAGCTCCCATTCACTACGATATAGGTAAATACGACTCGTAAGAGCCAATATAGCTTCACGAGAAAAACGATATCTATACCTAGTGTCATCATAACGATTGACTTTGCTAAGGTCTAAGGCTTTATGGATATCGCTTAGAATTAGTTCGTGCAACTTTCCTAGTGTAGTACGTGGAAATTTTTGCTCTGTGTCAATTATGTCATTTATTGGAACGACAAGTGACTCTACATTGTTGCGTTCCCATTTTGGTCCATAGAGATTACACAGTTCAAAGTAGTTGTAAGCCCGTAAGGCATAAGCCTCACTTCTAACTTGCTCAAATTTTTCATCCCTTGAATCCTCTTTAACCTTTTCAGCGTCACTCGTGATGATGGTATTGGCAAAAAATATACTCTTATAGTATGAATAGTATGGATATGTTGCAGCCTTTCCACTATTGTCATCGGTGTCTGCCCAGGTATAGATAGTTTTATAAGTCTCGAACTCATCTAAAGAGAGCCCTAAGTTATCTGGCTGCGGATCTATTACAGTACCTCGCATATTCACTAACGTGAGTTCAGGAAGCTGTGCATAGCCTTGATTAAGGGTAGCACGATACTCGCTAGTCTTACTCGGAATAACCTGTCCCTTGGGTGCTATATCTAAGAATTTATCACACCCTGTTGTCAGTATAGTGATGATGCCAAAGGTAATAATATTACGTATTATTTTCATAATTGTTATTAATCAAGTGATTTATAAAGTAACCTGAATTCCTAATGAAATGGTTTTAGCTATTGGTTGAACATAGATATTACCATAACCCTCGGGATCAAAGAATCCTGAATAATCTGTACTGAATACAAATGGATTCTTAAATTCCAAACTAAAGCGAACTGCGTTTATCGTATGGCTATTAAGCATTTCTGGAGTGAGAGTGTAGCCTAATCTTATACTGTTAACACGGATATAACTCATCTTTTTGTACCAGATGTCATAGCTATTAAATGAGGATGATGGGTCATAACTGCTAATCCACGCACTTGCTAGAGCTTCTGGGTCTTCTCCAGAGATGTTTCCATTAAGGAGTTTAGGAAGGGTTCCTGCTTTGTTGGCAGGAGTCCACATTGATAAAATATCACGAGTGTAATTAACCCCTGGGTTAATATGCGTTGGCTTATAAGGTGGTTGTTTCTGAGCTATCCTATCAATAACAAAGTTTGCATAAATAGAAAAGTCAAAGTTCTTGAATCTAAGTTTACTATTAATACCTCCTGTTAGTTTTGGATCACGGTCGCCGATATATTTAAATAACTGACGCATCTCTTCAGGAGTATATCCACTTATAACATCACCCCATATACCAGAGGAGAGGTTATAAAATTCTTTATACCCCAGTATTTCATCCTCTTTACCACGGAATCTCATTAGACCAGTTTCGGGGTCGATTCCCGCAGTAGGAATTGCAAAAACTGCATTAACAGGATACCCTTCAAGTGATGGGGTATAAGAGTTGTCGGCTACATTGTACTTCAGTACTTTACTTCTGTTTTTTGAGAAGTTAAGTCCTGTGGTCCAAGTCCAATCCTTAGTCGATATATTAGTAGAGTTTAGAGACAATTCCCATCCTCTATTTTCTACTTGTCCCCAGTTAAGGTTCACAAAGTTAAAGCCATTTTCAAGAGGAATTGACTTAAGTGAAATAAGGTCATCCGAATTACGATAATAATAGTCAAATGAAATATCAAGCCTATTCCATAAGCCAATGTCTATACCGGCATTGATGTTGCTAGTCTTCTCCCATCTTAAGTATTGGTTAGGAGGTGATGTAACTGATACAATTTGCTCTGAAATACCTGGGAAGAAGCTGGTGGTGTTCCATTCACCTTTAACGAAAGGAGATGTGTTTTTATCGATATTACCCTGAAGTCCGTAGGATCCACGTACTCTTAGGTTTGAAAGCCATGATACATCTTGTAGGAATTCTTCTCTACCAGCGTTCCAAGCTCCTGAAATTGACCAAAGAGGTAAGTAACGATATTTTGGATCCACTCCAAAAAGATTGGAACCATCTAGGCGTAAGCTACCAAAGATAGTATAGCGCTCCTTATATGTATAGCTAGCTGTGCTAAAAAAAGATACAAAAGCGTTCTCAACAGTCTGTTTGTGATACTGTCGTAATGATGGCTTATCGGTGTCTCTAAACCCTTCTGGAAAGACCAGTGGTTTAGTCGTATTACTATTCGGATCGAATCCAAAACCTTTTGTGTGAATATTATCATACTCATTACGACGCAGTTCTACTCCAGCCATAAAATCAACATCATGATCATTGTTAAAATTATGATTCATGAAAACTTGAGTACGCCAATTATATTGGAAGAAACGATCATTCCAGTTTTGTATAATTCCTCCATCAGGAAGAATGGTTGCGGTCTTGCCATCTTTATTATATCTATTAGATGCTGCGTACTGTCTAGTATAGTACGACTCCTTATCAGCAAATCTCTCAGTTGAGTTATTTTCAAATTGGAGACCTAATTGTGTCGTTGCTTTCAACCAATCAAGTGGCCTATAAGCTAGCTCTAATACCGCTTTGAGTGACTGTCCTTGCAGAGTATATTTAGTATTTTCTTGCTCCTCTCGATAGTTAAACGGGATGGGTTGGTCATCTGAATTTAGTACATCTGGATCATATATGAAGTTGCCATTGGCATCAACGACTTCAAGATATGGATTTACATTTCTAGAGTAATATTGAGCATTAGAATTTTCACCATTCGTTAAGTATGTAGATCTATTATTTTGATTGGCAAAAATGCTCAAGCTACTCGTAACTTTATCACTAATTTTAAAGTCTGTGTTTGACGTTAAGTTATACCTCTTGAAAGATGTTCCTTTGGTTGTTCCGTCTTCAGAATAATAACCACCAGATACATAGTAATGCGTTTTTTCACTACCACCGGATAAGCTGAGTGTATACTGTTGATTGAACGTTGGTTCATAAATCTCCCTAAACCAGTTGGTGCCCTTGTTTCTTAGAGCATCTATTTCTTGTAGAGTTTCAGGGGTGAGAGCATTTATACCATTTTCTTTATATGAATCAGTTAGTCCGTGCCGCTCAATGATTCGAGCAACCTCTCCTTGGTTAGATCTGTATGTATGTAAAGGATTTTTTAGTAATCCTAGCTCTAGATCTACCTTTTCGGAAGGGTTCAAAAGGTTTAGTTTATCAGGATTAGGACGTGCTGTGTAAAACATATCTGCAGAGAATTGTACACGCATCTTACCTTCTTTTCCCCTCTTGGAGGTAATAACAATAACGCCATTCGCAGCACGTGCACCGTAAATAGCAGTAGCTGCGGCATCCTTTAGGATTGTGATATTTTCAATGTCAGCTGGATTGAGTCCTGCGATAGAGGTGTTTCTTAGTTCATCAAGAGAACTTTGAGAGTTAAAGTCACTTGGGATTTGGTCTCCATCCAATGGAATACCATCAAGTACCCAAAGAGGTTCGGAGCTACCAGATAGAGAGACAGTACCTCTAATTCTTACTTGGCTTGAAGCACCAGGAGCACCAGAGAGGGGTGTCACTACCACTCCTGCGACTTGACCAGATAGCATTTGATCAACACTAGGAACTCCTACCTGTGCTAATTCCTTACTATCAAGTGTTTTTACGGCTGAAGTCAATTTTCGGCGTTCGATTTTTTGGTACCCTGTAACGACGACTTCGTCTAGTACAGCTCTATCTTCTTCCATCGACACATCGTAAACAGACTGTCCATCTATTAGGTTTATCGTATGAGGTTGAAACCCTAAATAGCTAACGATGACTTTCTTTACGTTCTTCGGGATTGTTAAGAGATAGTTGCCATCATAGTCTGTTATTGTCCCTTGAGGCTGATAGTCGTCAACGCCCTGTCCCTCAGCAATAAAAACAGTTGCTCCAGGCAATGGGATATTTGTATCAGCTTCGGTAACTTTACCTTTAATAGTCCTTACTTCTTGTGCATTGATAGCTATCAACGAACTCAATAGTATAGAGACTATGTATAATATTCTTTTCATAATGAAATGTTGTATAGTCAATATGAGTTTATTATTAGTTTACTTCTCAATTGCATTTTCGATACGAAGCACTAAGTCAATATAGTGTCCTCTCATCTGTTCAGAACCTCTATTTTGAAGAGGTTTAATAGTTGTATATATTTTATTTAAGAGACCTCTTTTGACTGAAATAGCATCAGAGATTCGGTCTGCTAAACTTCCGTGAAAATTGACATCTCTGATTACATCCAATGATTTGCTGTCATACGAGATATTTGTCATTGATGTCAAACTATTCTTTTTTGTGACTTTAGAAGTTGATACACTTTGTATAAGAGCATCTACTAGTCCCTTTTGTACTAAGCGTTCTTCCACTGTTAGTTCTTTCCCCTTCACACTTTTATCAAAGATGACATCAAAAAGTCTATTTGTAAGATCTGTAGGTGTAAAGGCACTTGATCCATTACGCCATTCATTTTCACTCATCCTAATTAGCCGTCTGTCGTCTAACAGATCCCAAAAAATATAGCTCTGGGCATTTTTTAGTAGTAGAGATGGGGCTTGCTCTATTAAACCAGCAGGAGACTCCTTGATTGGGAAAGTTTTTTTGTATACCGGCGCATTGAATAGCCAGTCTATGTCTGTGATAGTTTCACGGATCAAGAACTCTAAGGCTCTTTTTTGTTCCTCTTTTGGTACGAATGAATAGGTAGGGGTATTTGGCATACTCCTATCAGTTAATTCAATATTTAATCCACCAATTAAACCAAGAGGATGGTAAATAAACGTATTCCATTGATTAATGAGCGTGTTAAGCATAACTCCAAGCTCATCATATCCTTGATAAGGATCTCCATTGGCCGTGATTTGCTCTAGCTTTGGTAATATCCTTTTAAGATTTTTAATTCCTAGCTCAGAGGCAAGTACAGGGTCATTTGTTAGATCTTCCGTTTGTGCCCTCGGGTCTATTACTGCTCTTGAGTCTTGTGCTTCGCTATATCTGTATAATTTACCAGTATGCTTATTTAGTAATGCTTGCAACTTTGAATTTTCCTGTTTTTTAGTCACATTATCTCCATACCATCTATACCCATACTCAATAGCAAGTAAGTCGTATGGTCCTATCTGAGGAGAGAAGTGCTTTACCCCATCACCTGGTTGAGCAACGTAGTTAAAGCGTGCATAATCCATTATACTTGCAGAGGTCCCATTCTTAGCCGTGAAAGCTGGGTCGCGTAAATCTTGGACATTGTATGCAGATGAAGCAATCATATTATGTCTAAGCCCTAGCGAGTGACCTACCTCATGGCATGCCACAAATCGCATAGCATCACCCAGAAGCTCCTCAGGTATATTCCATTGAGCAGCTCCATCTTGTGTGGCACCTGTCTGAAGTACAATCCAATTACGTAGCATAGTGAGTACATTATGCCACCAAATAATATCTGCTTGGATGATCTCTCCACTTCTAGGGTCGAAGACAGATGGTCCCATGGCATTCATTTTATCACTAGCGATGTAGTTGATACTTGAGATAGAGAGGTCATCATGGTTTATCTCTTCATCTACCTCTCTGGCTATGATGGCATTTTTAAAACCAGCTTTCTCAAATGCTACTTGCCAGTCTTCTATGCCTTCCTTCATGTATTTTCGCCACTTTTTAGGAGTACTACTATCTATATAAAAAATGATAGGGGTAATGGGCTCCACAAGCTCACCACGTAAATATGCTTCAGGATCTGAAGGCTCAAGTCTCCATCGAGTAATGTATTGTTCTTTTTTTACTGATACTTGGTTGTCTGAGTAAAAAGTTTGTGGCACGGTGAAAAAACCGATGCGTGGGCTTAATGCACGACCTCTCATAGGGTGTTCAGGAAGGAGAACAAAGGATGAACTTGTACGTACAGTTAGATATACATTCCCTCTACCCTCACTAACTTTTGTCCCAAAGTCAGATACAACGGTTAAGTTGTTTGGAAATGCTGACACTCTCACTATCGATGATAGCTCTTTCTCAGGATTTCCTCCAATACTAATCATATCAAAGAGGTGGTTAAGTAGAGATGAAGAACCATCAAAGAACTTTGTCATCTCCACTATTACTGATGTCGAATCAGATGAGAATGCATGTACTGGAAGTTTCGCCATTAGAGGGGATCGGAAATTCTCATCAATAGAGATACCTATTAAATCACCTTCAGGGAATTCTGGCTTAGGTTTCACGTTGGTTATTAATAGTTTTTTCTTGTCATGCGATAGAGAGAATGAAATTAAGGTATTCTCATAATTGATACCTTTATTAATTCCTGCTTCATTGAGCTCTGGCGGAACCTGTAGGATTCTATTGACCACAAGTAGATCTCTACCCAGATATGAAGTGGGAATGTCAAAATAATATTTGTCGCCACTTTGATATACGTTGAATAGCCCTTTTGCTACCTCTGTACTATCGGCTACAACTTTTTCATAATCGGATAAATTCACTTCTTTTGCGTTCTTGTTGCTTTTTGCATCAGACTTGAGCTTGATAACAGAGCAGCTATTGAGTGAAAATATCATTGTCAAACTTAAAAAAAACAGCCATGTGCTTTTTCCCTTTCTTGCTTTGCGTGTGATAGATTGCATAGAATACAATTAAATATGTTACTAAATAGAAATTTTTTTACTCAAAATTAGCGCAAATATACTGATTATACTTTGCTCTTTCAATGATTTGTATAGAAAGGATCAGCTGTCTCTTTTTTGTCACAATTTAAAGTATAAAGCACATCAGTTTTTAATTAATTTCTGTGCACTTTTTTCAGGAATAGCATAAACCTCTCAAAAAATTAGTTATATGAAAGAGAAACGCTTCTCATAGGGAAAAATATTTTTCCCTATGAGAAGAAGAAATGTTTCCTATAGGAAGAATTTTCGCCCTTCTTGAGCGTGTCTTCTTCTGAAAATCCTAAAAGTAAGTAATGTGTCCGCTAAAAGTGTTCGCTAGCGGACAGTAAACTGTTCGGAAATGAACACTTTACTTTTTACACCTGCTGATTATCAGGTAGTTATATGTTTTGGCACAGAGCTTGCCCTTTTAATGACGTAAGAAAAAGATTTACTATTAAGTATCGTTATCATAATGGATAGAAATATACCTAAAGAGGTGCTTCGCAAGGAGAAAAACAAGAAGCTAATTAAGTTTGGTGCCATAGCATTGGTAGGCATTGGTTTATTAGCGGTTATATTGATATTTCTTCGGCCTTCAATTTCGGCTATGAATTTGAAGATCTCGACCGTTATAAGGGGGACTATAGAGGTGTCGGTGAGTGCCTCGGGGCAGGTGAAGCCTAGTTTTGAGGAGATTGTGATTGCTCCTATCAATAGCCGTATAGAGGAGGTGCTAAAGCGTCCGGGTGATACAGTGGAGGTGGGGACTCCTATCCTTAAGCTGGACTTGCAGAGTATTCAGACGGATTATAATAAGAAGTTGGATGAGCTGCAGATGCGTCAATATAAGTTGGAGCAACTTAGGATCAAGAGTGAGAGCCAATTGAGCGACAGTAAGATGCAGCTAGAGGTCAATGAACTACAGCTGGATAAGATGAAGGTGGAGGTACGTAATGAGCGTTATCTGGATAGTATCGGTGCCGGGACTACGGATAAGGTACGTGAGACGGAGCTTAAGTACAATGTGGCTCAGCTAGAGCAGGAACAGGCGACGAAGAAGTATCACAACGACCGTGCTGTAGCGGATGCGGAGATTAAGGTACAGGAGCTAGACCTCGCAATCTTCCAAAAGACATTATCGGAGGTGAGACGTACGCTGGAGGATGCGGCTATTCGTGCTCCGCGAGCTGGTGTCCTGACCTTTGTCAGTAATGAGATTGGGTCACAGGCCGCACAGGGTTCACAAGTGGCGATAATATCCGATCTATCTCACTTCAGGGTAGAGGGGCAGATAGCGGATAGTTATGCAGATAGACTCTATCCGGGTGCTCGTACATTGGTGCGAATAGGTCGGGATGAACTGAAGGGGGTGGTCTCCAATATCACTCCATTATCTAAGGGTGGTGTCATTCAGTTTACGGTTCAGTTAGAGGAGGATGACCATGAGAAACTTCGTTCTGGATTAAAGACTGATGTCTATGTGATGACTGCTATTCAGGAGGATGTGATGATGATAGATAAGGGCTCGTACTATAGTGGGCCTGGGAAGTATGAGCTTTTTGTGAAAAATGGAGAGGAGTTGTTCAAGCGGGAGGTGCAGCTAGGGGACTCCAACCATAAGTATGTAGAGGTGGTATCAGGACTAAAAGAGGGTGATCTGGTCGTTGTCTCCGATATGAGTTCCTTTAAAAACCGTAGTAAACTGAAGATTAGCAAGTAATAGGAGAGGGGTACATGATGGTAACCTATGGCGTACCCTTGGGCATTCGAGTTAGGTTTCATACTAAAAGTGCTTTTTTCGCCTTCAGAGCGTTGTCTCTTACCCATGGTACAGCCTTTTAATAAAGAACAATAAATGTATATAATGGTCAAGAAAAAATTATGATTAAGAAGTATTTCAAGCAAGCGTGGTGGTTGCTGAAGGAGAATAAGCTCTATAGCACCATCTATATCATAGGTACAGCATTAGCTATCTGTATGGTGATGGCTATATCCGTATTTATCCACATAAAGTGTGGAAATATAGAACCAGAAGTCAATCGCTCTAGATCACTATATACACAGGGTGTAACTATTATTTCGAAAGACGGAGCTGATAAGGGGACTTCATCAGCATTCTCTTCACTTCAGACTGTTAGAGAGATTTTTTATCCATTGCAGTCAGCTGAGGTGGTTACGGCTTATCTTGTCCCTTTTGGAGAAGATTATACTGTTTCGAGGGTAGGCGATACAAAGAAAAGACCCTTGGTCATAAAGTTTACTGATGCAAACTATTGGAAGGCTTTTCGCTTTGATTTTATCGAAGGTGTCCCTTATGATGATGCCGTTTTTTCTGCTGGAGACAAGAAGATTGTAATTGATGAAATGACTAGTCGTAGGCTTTTCAATGGTGCTTCAGCTATTGGTGAGTCACTTATACTTAATGGTGAGCTATACAAGGTGACAGGGGTTGTTAGAAATAGATCCTACCTATTGAATGATACTTTTGCTAATGCATGGGTACCATATACGACGAATGGAAAATATGAGGATCCTTTTGACCGAGAGGGTATATTGGGTTTTTATAATGTCATTGTAGTAGCACCATCTGCTGCTCATTTTGCTGAAGTACGCAAGGAGGTGGAGGATAATCTTCGGAGGTATGAAGAAGGGCTGTCCTATAATATTGACTTAAAAGGTCAGCCAGATGACGCATTTACTACTGCTTTTCGTATAGGTAATTATGCTTTAAATATAAATAAGGTTAAATGGACATTTGCCATAATGCTGTTGATATTTGCATTAGTGCCACTATTAAATCTTTCTGGACTAAATAGTAGTCGTATGGAGAAGAGGGCATCTGAGTTTGGAGTACGTAAGGCCTTTGGCGGAACACGAGGACAGCTAACGGTGCAGTTGATTACTGAGAACTTACTATTGACAGTATTAGGAGGGTTACTCGGTTTTATAATATCATATTTTTTACTTCAGTATATCTCTACAACGTTGGTCTCTCCTCTCATTATGGTGAGTAGCTCAGATGTATATAGTACGTTTAGCGACAATGCAGGGATTACATCTGGAATGATGCTGAATCTTGAGGTGTTCTTAGTCGCATTGGTTGCGGTTTTCGTTATCAATATGCTCTCTACCTTAATCCCATCGTACAGATACGCTAAGAGAAATATAGTGGATTCACTTTCAGAACATAAACATTAATAAGTAGAAGATTATGATTAAGCAGGTGTTAAAGCAAATATGGAAACAGCGTGGCGAGAACGGCTGGATTTATTTAGAGCTACTTATTGTATTTATCCTCTTTTGGTATGTTGTTGACTATAGTTTTATGATGGTCCATAATCGTTTGTTGCCGAGAGGGTTCAATATTGAAAATACTTACAGAGTCTATCATGATGACATAAATAGTGAGGAGAAAAAAGACGAATTCGAAAAATTTGTGCGAAAGGTAAAGCAGTATCCTGGAGTTGAGAAGGTCACACTATCTAATAAATTTGAAGGAACGACTCCCTTTAGCTCCTCATATTCTTCCAGAGTACTAAAGAGAGATACAAATAGTGATGCTATTTCTATGAGCGCTGAAATAAAGAGAGTTACCTCCCCCGATTATTTTTCTATTTTTGAGATTCGATCGGTGACACATTCTGATAGGACCGGAGCTCTTGATTTCTCCAACTCATCATCAATTGTTTTAAGTGAGGACTTGGCTAAAGGTTTATTCGCCGATGAAGATCCCATAGGTAAAGCTGTCTATATGGGGCAGGATGATATTTACATAGTTACCGATGTGGTAGGGAATCAGAAGAAGTATGACTATGAAACATATACACCAACCTTTTTTATTTCAGCCAAAGAGGAGTCTGTAACGATGCCTGAGCTGTCATTACGAGTCAATGATCACTTCTCAATAGATAAATTTAGAGAAGATGTCTCCTATAGTATTCTTAGTTATCATAACGTTAAAAAGACGCTAGAGATGATAAATGGCACTACGATGGAGGTACAGTTAAGAATGATTATGATGCTATTCTTTGTCTTGAGTACCGCCCTTGGGGTGATAGGTACATTTTGGTTTAGAAATCAAGCGAGACGTAATGAGATAGGCGTGCGGATGTCAATGGGTAGTTCTCGGAAAGAGGTGCTACGTCAGTTTGTCACGGAGGCGATCCTACTGCTCACTCTTGCAGCTATCCCTGCGATGGTGGTTATAGCAGTTATTCTTCATCTGGATATTATTGAGGTAATAGGTCTTTCGAACATAGATAATGGACATTATATAATAGAAAAGGTATGGCTGAGGGGACTAATAACGGTAGTTATAACCTATATATTGATGGCTGTAATCGTGGGCGTGAGTGCTTGGATACCTGCGAGGAGAGCTGCAAGAGTTAATCCTGTAGAGGCACTAAGAGATGAGTAAACATATAAGATTATAAACAATATAAAAGTACATGATTATGAAAAAGATGATTGAACTACAGGAGGTGTATAAGATTTACCGTACTGAAGAGATTGAAACTGTAGCACTAGAAAACGTAAATCTAGAGGTCATGGAGGGTGAATTTATGTCTGTGATGGGACCTTCTGGTTGTGGAAAGTCCACCCTCCTAAATGTGATGGGGCTATTAGATCAGCCCACCAAGGGTCAAATACTCATTGATGGACTTGATACCAATGGGATGAAGGATAAGGAATTGGCTCGCTTTAGAAATGAAAATCTGGGCTTTGTCTTCCAGAGCTTCCACCTCATCAATTCACTTAACGTACTGGATAATGTAGAGCTTCCATTGCTGTACCGCAAGGTGGGTGAGAGCGAGCGTCGCAAACTGGCTAAGGAAGTACTAGAGCGCGTGGGGCTATCTCATCGTATGAAGCACTTCCCAGCTCAGCTATCAGGAGGACAGTGCCAGAGAGTAGCTATCGCTAGAGCAGTAATTGGTAATCCATCTATCATCCTTGCGGACGAGCCTACTGGTAATCTAGACTCAACGATGGGTGCTGAGATTATGCAATTGCTTCACCAGCTCAATCAAGAGGATGGACGGACCATCGTCATGGTTACACACGACGAAGACAAGGCTGCTGAAACACAGAGAACTGTACGCTTCTTAGACGGCCGACAGATATCTTAATCATAGAGCGATTGAAGTTATGATTAAGCAATATTTCAAACAAGCGTGGCGGATCCTGCGGGAGAATCCTGTGCTGAGTATCATCACGATACTCGGTACAGCCCTCTCCATCTGTATGATCATGATGCGCGTGATGGCGGATGAGGTCAAGTTTGGCAACCTCGCCCCCGAGACCAAACGTGATCGCATGCTCTCCGTAAGGAGTGTCAGGATGGGGGAGAAGAAGGGAGGTAATGCGAATTATAGCATGTTGGGACTAAAGCTCATCAATGAACTCATTTTACCACTTCAGACTCCCGAAAAGACTGCATTCTACTCCACAGGTAATTTCTCAGCAAGAAAACCAGGAGTGATCGAAGGGAAGGATTTATTCTGCAAAATGACCAATGAGGATTATTGGGATTGCTTTGAGCATGAATTTCTCTTTGGCTCTCCTTTTACAGAAGCGGATGTGAAAGCGGGAAGCAAGAAGGTGGTGATCAGAGATAAATGGGCCAAAGAAATCTTCGAAACTGCAGATGTTGTGGGTAAGAGTATCTTACTTGATGATGTAGAGTATATCATCTGTGGGGTCGTAAAGACCATGAGCTCTTTGGCTCATCACGCCAATAGTAATCTCTGGATTCCCTATACTGCACATTTGCAAGATGACGGGATGAGCTATCCAGGCGGATTCCGTTCAATACTTTTGGCAAAGAATCCTAAGGACTTTAAGAAAATCATTGAGGAATTTAATGAAAAGGTAGATGCCAGAAATGCCAATGACCCGACTTGGGATGTTACTTTCATGGGACAGCCAGATACCTTTTATGTCTCCTATTATAGATTCTCTGATAATACTGTACCAGATATGAAGGCGGTGCGAACCAGAAAACTCAAGGATTACGCCCTCTATCTGCTTATTCCTGCCATCAACTTGGCATTGATGACTTCTTCGAGGATGCTACAGCGACGCCATGAGTTGGGAGTGCGAAGAGCGTATGGAGCAAGAAACGCACAAGTTTTCCAACAAGTGATATGGGAGAGCCTGCTCTTTACGATTATCGGGGCTGTGCTGGGCTTTTTCCTCTCTTTAGGGGGAATGTTTGGTTTGTCTGAAATCTTATTTAATGGATTGAATGTTGCTTCACTAAATTTGTCCGTTTGGAATTATCTGCAACCAAGGGTCTTTCTTTACGCCATAGGCTTTTGCCTGCTACTCAATTTGGTATCGGCAATTATTCCAGCAGTTAAGTTTTCGAGAAGCAATATTGTAAATAATCTGAAGTAAGGAGGGTAAGAGTTATGATTAAGCATATTTTTAAGATTCTTTGGAACGAACGCAAGCACAATATCGTGATTCTTCTGGAGCTCACCGTGATCTCTCTCATCCTCTGGAGTGTAGTGGATCAGATGTATTGCCGCACAAGGAACTACCTGAGCCCTACAGGCTTTGATATTGAGAATACCTTTTTGGTGCAGTTGAAGGAGCTACCATTGATATCTCCTAACTATCAAGAGGATTTTGATGCGGATAAGAAGGTAGAGGCGGTTAAGGAAATATATGGGCGAATTCAGAATTTCCCAGGGGTTGAAGCAGCGTCTATCTCCTTAGCTTCCCGACCAGGCTCACCGGGTAATATCACTCCTTCAGCCCATTCCTATAGATTTGAAGAGACAGTTAATTATCTATTAAAGTACGTATCACCAAGTTTCGTGAACGTGTATAGGTATGAGCCTATTTCGATGACCAGAGA
The DNA here is from genome assembly GCA_030434245.1 of Porphyromonadaceae bacterium W3.11. Lineage (NCBI taxonomy): Bacteria > Pseudomonadati > Bacteroidota > Bacteroidia > Bacteroidales > Porphyromonadaceae > Porphyromonadaceae bacterium W3.11. The sequence goes on along the minus strand of JAUISX010000003.1, from coordinate 246,476 downwards.
TGAGATGGTGAAAGCTCTCGAGGAAGATAATATATTGGTGAGTACTGAATTTGAGGAGCTGGCAAAAAAGAATAATAACACCATACTGGGCGACACCTTATACTACGATAGTAAACGAGAATATCGCATAGGAGTAGTAAAGGGACTCATCAAACCCGTGCGATATTCTAAGTACCAAACAGCTTGGATGGGTGTGTTGGTTAAGAAAGTGCCAGACGGTGATTTAGGGGGTTATGTACAGAGTTGGTTAAGCGGGTTAGAATTCAGTATTCGGGTACGCCCCGAAGCAATGGAGGGCTTTGCGGAGCGATTTGAAAAAGAAATGGCTCCGATGATGGAGATTGGAAACTTCAGATTTCAGCATATTCTCTACAATCCCGACCAATTTGAGTGGGAAGAAAAGAATATGAAAAATCAATTTCTCTCCGAAGGGTTAATGCTCCTATTCCTAGTGGCAAATATCCTATTGGGGGTGGCTGGAGTATTCTGGTACCGAACCGTGTACCGTAGGAGCCAGATCGGATTGCGTATCTCATTTGGGTCCAGCCCAAGAGGAGCACAAGGGGTTTTCCTGCTTGAGGGAGTACTGATTCAGAGCATCGCCATGGTATTAGCTGCCCTCCTCATGATTGTAGCATTTGTGCAGGAGATACCATCTGTAAATATTATCCCTCTGGATATTCGTCGCTATTTTGGAGGCCTTATTATTACGGCCATCATCATGTACATTGCAGTGCTCTTGGCGGTGTGGATGCCTACCCGCAAGACCAAGCGAATACCACCTGCAGTAGCACTTAGAGAAGAATAAAAACAAGGATATGATAAAGCAATACTTTAAACAAGCGTGGCGGATCCTGCGGGAGAATCCTGTGCTGAGTATCATCACGATACTCGGTACAGCCCTCTCCATCTGCATGATCATGGTGCAGGTGATGACAGAAAATGTGAAGTATGGGCACCTACCACCCGAAACCAAAAGAGACCGTATGCTAATCATAAAAAGAGCATCGGTTAAGACCACGACACAAAGTACTTCGGAGCCTGATCAAGATGGGTCCACTAAGACTATAACCACAACTAATACAAACACTGGACCATTGGGATACCAATTGATTTCTAAAGTTTTTGTTCCAATGAAAACACCTGAAGCCATTGGATTCTTTCAATACGAATATAGTGAAGCTAAACTTACTGATTCGGACGAGGCACTCGATGTTTTAGCTTTTTTGTGTAATTCAGAATATTGGAAGTGCTTTGAATTTAGATTCTTAACAGGGTCTGCATTTACCAATAGTGATGTGGAGTCTATGGCAAAGAAAGCTGTGTTGTCTAAAGCATTTGCTTTGAAACTCTTTGGATCAGCAGATGTGTTGGGGCGTAGGTTTTACATTCATAAAGGAGAGGAATTTGAAGTCTGCGGAGTAGTAGAGACACCTTCAAGCCTAGCCACTTATGCACAAGCCTCGATGTGGATTCCACATACTTCAACTTCACTTATTTCACAAGAAGATCGAGATGAGATATCTGGAGGATTTAGTGTGATATTATTAGCAAAAAGTAAACGTAACTTCAAAGATATCCGTAATGAAGTCAAAGAAAAACTTGATGAATTTTTATCACATACTCCTAATACAGAAGTGAATATATATTCACAGCCTGATACATATCGGGAATCAAAATTAAGAAGGAGCGATCAAGAGCCAAAAACAAAAGCAATGTATCGCAGAATTTTTGCTCTACTTCTTTTGTTTTTGGTTGTTCCAGCTATAAATCTAAGCTTGATGACCAATTCGAGAATGAATCGGCGTGCCCATGAGATCGGGGTAAGGAGAGCTTATGGAGCTACCACCCATAATATTTTATGGCAAGTTATTTGGGAGAGTTTGCTCTTTACGATTATTGGCTCAATCTTTGGCTTCCTATTGTCTATATGGGGGGTATTCGGGCTTAGCAAGATATTATTCAAAGGATACAATTTTGGAGAGCTAAATATTTCCCTCTGGAATCTTTTGCAGCCAAGAGTTTTGATTTTAGCAATCCTCTTCTGCTTGCTTCTTAACTTAATTTCTGCCATTGTTCCTGCTATCAGGTATGCAAGGAGTAATATAATACAAAACCTTTATGATGAATAGTACCAGATGATTAAGCATATATTTAAGATAGTTTGGAAAGAGCGTAAGCAAAATGCAATTATCGTCATTGAGCTCTTTATTATTGCTACCGTATTGTGGTACATCGCTGATATGCTTTATTGTAGGGGCCGCCTCTATAGTAGCCCTAAAGGCTATGATATCACAAATACATACAATGTGGAGTTGGATGAGTTACAGCCTGATCATATAGAATTCATTGAAGGGGTAACTTCAGATCAGAGAGCTGATAACTTATTAGAAATTAAGAAAAGGATTGAGGAGTTTTCAGGTGTTGAGTACGTATCTCTTTCTATCGCTGCGAGACCCCACAGCAGATCAATGATGGGGATGAATATTTTTGCTCGAAACTTCATCAGTAAAGATTTCGCCCCATTCAAAAAGATTACCCCAGATTTTCTTCAGGTATATAGATACGAACCCGTAAGTGATTCTATTGAGAATTTGAAAAAGATTTTGGAAAATGGCCAATTGATTATCACGCAAGATTATCAAGAACGTGGCATTCAATTGGGAGATACGCTCTTTCAGGATGAAGAGTTTAAAACCCCTGATCAAATCATTCAAGGGGCTGTGAAGCCTATTCGACAATCAAAATTTCAATGCAGCGTGCCAGTATTCATCACTAATATCAAACCTCTGGACCTATCAATTAATAGTGTATTTGCTATAGAGGTAGGAATAAGAGTGAAGCCAGAATGTACTCCTCAATTCAAAGAACGATTCAAAAAAGAAATGGCTCCAAAACTGGTGCTGAATAACTTTAGGTTTAAGTCAATCGAATACAATCCTGATGCTGAACAGGTGGAGTGGGAGCAAGCAAGATTAGAGGCTTTTTCGGAGCTCTTTGTACTCCTATTCCTTCTGGCGAATATCCTATTGGGTGTTGCGGGGGTCTTTTGGTACCGTACAGTGAAGCGTAGGAGTCAGATTGGCCTTAGGATTTCCTATGGTTCTACTCCTAGTGGTACCCAGAGGCTCTTTATGCTTGAGGCGACGATGATGATGGTGATAGGGGTGTTTTTAGCCGCTATCGTGATGTGGCTTCTCTTCCATTACGAAATTCCATCCGTGGAGTTGATTCCATTGGACCTTAAGAGATACGTTGGAGGGTTAGTCATTACAATATTTACGATGCTTGGCACAGTGCTCTTGGCGGTATGGCTACCGACCCGTAAGACGAAGCGTATCCCACCTGCTGAAGCACTGCGGGAAGAATAAGTGAGCGTGGCACTTCGTGCCTGCGACACCATAATATAAAAAATGAAGATGAAGCGATTAATACTTTTTTCTATGATGCTCGTCGTAGTGAGTTCAACCTCTGCCTTTGGGCAGCAGGTGGTCTCACTAGACGAAGCCATCAGCAGAGCACATAGAAATTCGGTGGAGGCTCAAGTAGCATCCAATCAACTTAAAAAAGCCTATTGGACCCATAGGACCTACAAGGCTAACCTACTGCCAGAGGTCAGTTTTGCAGCCACTCTACCCGACTTCCGAAGGAGCTACAATCCTTATCAAGAGTCGGATGGCTCCTATAAGTTTGTCCGGACTAACTCCCTGCAGTTGTCAGGTGAGATGTCTGTCGAGCAGAATATATGGCTCACAGGTGGTAAAGTACGTCTTAGTTCGTCCTTACAGTATCTTGACCCCTTGACGAAGAGCCTAAATCGTCAGTTCCTCAGTGTCCCTGTTGGGATTACTCTAGAGCAACCACTTTTTGGGGTCAATCATATCAAGTGGGATCGGAAGATAGAACCCGTGAAGTACAAGGAAGCACAGGCTCAATATCTCAATGATGTAGAGAATGTGACACTACGTGCCATCCAGTTATACTTCTCGCTGCTTCTCTCGCAAGAGAACCTCAAGATAGCGGAGCAAAACCTCAAGAACGCACAGCGTATCCACGAGGTTGCTAAGGCACGCCGAGAGATGGGGCAGATCTCACAGAATGAGTTGCTCCAACTAGAGCTTTCGGCTCTTCAAGCGGAGAGCCGCTTTACCTCGGCTCAGTCTGAGCATAAGGCATCGATGTTTGCACTCACTAGCTTTTTAGGAATGAACGAGCAGGAGCAAGTGATGGTGGATGTCCCTTCCGATGTGGGCTATCCTAGTATCAGTTATGATGATGTTCTGAATAAAGCACACGCCAATAATCCGCTCCTACATAGCATCCGCCGAAGGCAGCTGGAGGCCGACTATCAGGTGGCACAAGCGAAAGGTAACCTTAGACAAATCTCGCTCTATGCTTCAGTTGGCTATACTGGACAAGACTTGCAGTTCCGTCCAGCATATCAAAATCTCATTGACTACCAAGTGGTACAGGTGGGGGTTAAGATACCCCTGCTAGATTGGGGAAAGAGAAAAGGGCAGGTAAGAGTGGCTGAGTCCAATAGAGAGGTGATGTCAGCTCAGTTAAAGAAAGAGCAAATCGACTTCAATCAAGACCTCTTCTTACTCGTAGAGAAGTACAATAACCAAGCGGAGCAATTAGCTATCGCTAAGACCTCTGACGAAATCGCCCAGAAGAGATACAGCACCTCCGTAGAGAGCTTCTTGATAGGGAAGATAAATACCCTAGACCTAGCCGATGCCCAACTCTCAAAGGATAATGCACGTGCGAAGTACATCAATGAGCTTTTCCTATACTGGTATTACTTCCATCAGATTCGTAGTCTGACCCTCTATGATTACCAAAATGATCGTGACCTAGAGAGGGACTTCAATCGTATGATTCATGAGTAAATCACATAAATATTTTCAAATGTAGTTCTTTGTTTATTTTGTAGTCCTAATTTGGAGCTCATACCACTTCAGTTAGGTCGATGGTATGCCAGGGTCATCAGATACTGGCATACCTTTTCTAATTTAGAGATCGTTTAGGTCGTAGTCCTCCACTAGTTCGCTTTGGTCAGAGTCTATTGTTGATACTAACTCGTCCTTTACTATACTCTCTAATTCTTTCCAATTCTCAAAGTATTGGAAAGAATTAGAGACTGGGAGTAAGTTTGTTTTTGATGATGTCGTCAAATTCTACGCTTTTTCGGTAGCCCTTTTTTACTTTATTGAAAGAAAATTCTGTCAGGAGCCCTAAGTCTAGTAACCCATTTATGTCTGACTTTGCTGTTGTCGGACTGATAGAAAATTTTATTTCTAAATCCTTGACCGTAAGCAAGAGTTTAGGATCATCTGCATACATCTTTAATAATTGAGCTTGACGTTCATTGATGTTGCCAATGGTTAAAAAATCGTAGGCTGCATTTTTCTCTTCAATTTTTCTCTCGATGTATTTTTTTAATTCTTCAAAAGCAGTCTCTATAATTGATAAATTGTAGGTAATAAAGTACCCAATATCCAAGTTGTCTGCTTCTGAGTACAGAAAAGTTTTTTCGTATTTCTTTTTACGCCTTGAAATAATTCTGGATATAGAGAGGTATTCCGTTAGCGAATACTCTTCTTTCAGCATATACCAATAAAACATGGCTCTCGCTGTTCGCCCATTACCATCAACAAAAGGATGCATATAGGCAATCATAAAATGAATAATAATTCCTTTAATGACTGGATGAATAAAAAAAGTAGGGTTCTTGTTATTAAAGAAATCACATAGATCTTCGATAAACTGAGGAATGTCTTTATATGATGGTGGCGTATGCACGACTTCATGTGTTATCCCATTTTCTACTACGACATTGTCATCCTCTCGAAATCGCCCGGTGTCACTTTCGTCCAATGTATTATCTGTTATTAAACGATGTATCTTGAGCAGCCTTTCACTAGTCAATGGTTCACTTTTATTATCAACGATATATTGTATTGTCTGATAATTGTTATGAATCATTTGTTGTGATTTATCTTTGGGAGTTCTTTTCTTCCTAAGCATCTCCTTTGCGACCTTTCTCGTGGTAGAGGCACCTTCCATCTGACTTGATGAGATAGCTTCCTCCATTAATGAGCTGATAAGATATCTTTCTTCTTTAGTTTCTTTGATTAAAGAATTAGAATCTAACGAAGGACCAAAATTCATATCAAACTGGTGACAAAACTCCTGCATCCTATTCGTTAGACTGAAGTGGATGCCATATTTTTTCCATACTTTCTGATCGTGCATCATTCTTGATGCTTTTATAGAAAACCATAAGTCCTTAGCAGTATATCCATTAGGAGTTTTTTTATACTTCACGGTGTCCCAATACTCATAGTTATTGTTTGCTGCAGTGATTAGGTCCTCTAACAAAGGTTCCTTCACCAGTGCACGTTTAATAATCTCTTCATCTGAAAACTTTGGTGCTTCCTCAATCATTTTTACCTTTTTCTCAAATTAATATATGTCTCAAAGGTATTCAATTCTTTCCAATTCTCAAAGGATTGGAAAGAATTGGAGTGTAGTAGATGTATTCTGATGGTAAAAATGTATGATGATTTAAGTCATTCTTGTGCCATTTAACTATATGACACACACGTTTTGTCCGCCCGATGAATGATTTTAGGCAGGCTTGTGTGGAACGTCTGTGATGAATGACAATAGTCGTAATCCCTTCTAGGGATAATATCTCCATCGTATAATGAATATCAGTTATTAATTAATACCTGTGAAATTTTTGAGGAATAGCATACCGGTAGAATAATTTGAAAGTAACGGTACAATATTTCAGCGGTATGGGTAGAAGAGATTAAAGAACTTTATGCTATTTATGAAGAAAAAGTCTACCCTTTGAATAATTTGGTAAAATGTATTTATCTTTACACTAAAATAAAACGACCAAACTACTAGAACTAATTTTTATGAAACGAATTTATTATTTGCCACTCTTTGTGGTGGCATTACTTGTTTTTGCATCCTGCAATACAGGTAAGTCAAAAGATGAAAAAGTTACTATTTTGAAACAATCAGATTTCCATGCGGCCCCTCTGGCAGAGGTTATTCCAGATACCATGACAGAGTTTGGGCATAATCGTATCGATAATTACTTTTGGATGAAAGATAAGAGTAATCCTAAGGTTATCGACTATATCAAAGCTGAGAATGCTTACACCCAAGAGGTTATGGCCTCAACAGAGGCACTTCAGCAGACCATTTATAATGAGATATTAGGGCGAATGAAGGAGGATGATGAAAGCTATCCATCATATCGAAATGGCTACTACTATTACAGTCGTTCAGAGAAGGGTAAGCAATATCGTACTTATCTACGTCGTAAGGGATCCATGGAGGCTCCTGAAGAGGTAGTGTTGGATATCAATCAACTAGCTGAGGGAAAACCCGCTTTTATCTTTAGTGGATATAATATAAGTCCTGATAATAGCAAGGTGGCATACTTCTATAACGAGACAGGCTCTTATGCTGAATTTACACTTAAGGTGGTCGATTTAGCATCTCGTGAGGAGGTGGGCTTTACTGTAGATGGAGCTACTTCCGTAGCTTGGGCTAATGATAGTAAGACTCTCTTCTATGCTACTATTGATCACACCTTAAGACCATCTAAGATATATCGACAGGCCCTAGACGAATCATCAGCTACGTTGGTTTATGAGGAGAAGGATCCCAAGTTTGTTACTGGTGTAGGCGGTGATAAGAATAATCAGTATATCTATATCTATAGCGGTAGCTCTACAACTTCGGATGAGCAGTTAATCTCTGCCGACCGTCCTAACGATACCTTTAAGGTCTTTATTCCCCGTGAGCAGGGCGTTGAGTACTCAGTTTATGCACATAAGGATAAGTTCTTCGTACGCTATAAGGACAAAGAGAACCTCAATGGGAAAATCTATGAGATGCCTCTCCAAGGATATGAGGATAGGAGCACTTGGAAGGAATTTGTGCCTCACGATAGCGAGGTACGCATAGAGGGGATAGATATTCTAAAGGATTATGTCGCTCTTGAGTACCGAAAGAATGGGCTTTCTGAGATTGAATTAAAGCCTATCAATGGTGGTGAGAGTAAGAAAATATCATTCCCAGAGCCTGTGTACACGGCTTCCCTAAGCGGTAACCCTGAGTATGATGTGACTACTATACGCTATTCATACACTTCACTCAATCGCCCTACCACCTTATATGAGTATGATATTACGAATGGAGAGAGTGTGGTGCTGAAGACGCAGGAGGTCCCATCTGGCTTTAATCCTGATGACTACGAGGTGGAGCGTCTGTGGGCAACTGCGAAGGATGGAGTTAAGATCCCTATGGCCGTGGTGTATAAGAAGGGATTGAAGAAGGATGGAACTCATCCAGCACTCATTTACTCATACGGAAGCTATGGTGTGAGCTCAGATGTGTACTTCAGCATCAGCAACTTTAGTTTGATTGATAGAGGGTTTGTCTATTGCTTAGCACAGATTCGCGGAGGTAGTGATATGGGTGAGCAGTGGTATGAGGATGGTAAGCTACTGAAGAAGAAGAATACCTTCACGGACTTTATCGCATGTAGCGAGCTGTTGATTAATGAGAAGTACACCTCCGCTAATAAATTGGCAGCAATGGGTGGTAGTGCTGGAGGATTACTGATGGGTGCAGTAGCCAATATGCGCCCCGATCTATATCAGACCATTGTGGCACAGGTGCCTTTTGTTGATGTGGTCAGCACAATGCTAGATGATACTCTACCACTGACTACTGGTGAATATGAGGAGTGGGGAAATCCTAATGAGGAGGAGTACTATGATTATATGCTTTCGTACTCCCCATATGATAATGTCAAGGCACAGGATTACCCCAACATGCTAATTACTGGTGGTATTAACGACTCGCAAGTCCTTTTCCATGAGCCAACAAAGTGGATTGCTAAGTTACGTTCATTGAAGACGGATGATAATATTGTCCTTCTTCACATGAATATGGATAGTGGTCACGGTGGAGCTACAGGACGGTATGACGGTATTAAGGATACCGCCTTTGAGTTCGCCTTTATCCTTAATCGTGTAGGTATCGATAAGTAAGAGAGGAGAGTCCTTTGGTCATTATGAAGTGATGGGCTGGTATCAGGAGGTATCAGCCCATCACTATTGTGTTGATATGGTGTGATCCGTGGTTATTTATAGAGTGACAGAATGAAAGGTGTTGACACAAAAAAACATCCAAGGAGGTGCGAAAATTCTTCCTATATGAAACCGTTCTCCTTCTCATAGGAAAAATTTTTCCTTCCTATAGGAAGCCTTTCTCTTTCATATAACTAAAATTTCACCTGCTACTTATGCCTAAAAAATGAACTCGAGGTTGCGATTTAATGTCGTGTATTCATTGCTGTTTATCAGCATGTTATGCCTCTTGCGATGATGACTAGATGAAGTTTTAATCTATCTTTTCTAACCTCCCCTACGAATTGACAGAAAGGTAACTTTAGGCAACGTGTGATTAAATAGTCCGATATGATGATTCAGATAGTCATCAGACGTTTTTTTAGTACTATGATTGCAGAAAAGATATAAGTATATTTGTAGCTATATGGAAAAGGGGTATAAAATATTGGTGGTAGATGACGATGCCACCGTGAGGACATCTCTTACGCTTTTGCTAAAGCGTAAGGGGTATGACGTGCAATGTGCCGAAGGGCCTGACCAAGCCTTGGCTCATGTCCAGAAGGAGCAACCTTCCGTGGTAATCATGGATATGAATTTTACTTTGACCACTACAGGTAGAGAGGGTCTGGAGTTATTACAGCGGATGAGTATATATGCCCCTGGTGTTCCTGTGATTCTGATGACGGCGTGGGGCAGTATCGAACTGGCGGTAAAAGGTATGAAGCTAGGTGCTTTCGACTTCATTACGAAGCCGTGGAATAACCTACAGCTACTTAAGACTATTGAGAATGCTATAGAAATAACCCGACAGAATAATGCCGATATTAAGTGTCATCCCGACTTCCCTAAGATCATAGGTCGCTCTAAGCCGATGCAGGAGTTACTAGCGACCGTAGCTCGAGTGGCGACGACGACTGCACCTATCCTCATCACGGGAGAGAGCGGCACAGGAAAAGAACTAATCGCGGAGGCTATCCACGAGCATAGCAAGCGGGTGGATGAGCCTTTCGTGAAAGTTAATTTGGGTGGCATCTCTCAAAGCCTATTTGAGAGTGAGATGTTTGGACATAAGAAGGGGGCTTTTACTGATGCGTATGCTGATCGAAAAGGACGCTTCACGATGGCAGATAAGGGGACTATTTTCCTAGATGAGATAGGGGAGTTAGACCTTTCTTGTCAAGTGAAACTGCTGAGGGTGCTCCAAGATCAAACCTTCGAAGTACTGGGGGATAGTAAACCTAAAAAGGTGGATGTACGTGTTATCTCCGCTACGAATGCTGATCTGAGAGCGATGGTACAGGATGGGACCTTTAGGGAAGATCTCTTCTATCGAATCAATTTAATTCACCTTCATATCCCAGCCCTAAGAGAGAGACCTGATGATATCCCATTGCTGGTAAGGCATTTTGCTGGGCTCTCCGAAAATTGTGAGCATGTCACATTCACTGATGAGGCGATGCAGTTCCTTATGAGTCACCCATTTCCGGGAAACATTCGTGAACTAAAGAACTTGGTAGAGCGGTCGATATTAGTATCTCCAACTGATGAGATTGGGGTGGAGCAGTTGAAGCAACACATCGAGACGGACGCCCAACTGACAAGCGGAGGTAAAGCGATGACCCTAGATGAGATAGAGAAGATGGAGATACAGAGACAGATTGCCCTCCATAATGGCAATCTAAGTCGGGTAGCAAAGTCGCTTGGACTTTCGAGAGCTGCCTTGTATCGTAGATTGGATAAGTACGGATTATGAATCTTGATTATATCCTCATAGGGCTAATATTGCTCTTGATTGTCTTGCTCTTCTTTTTTTATAGTAGGGCTATTAAGCCATTGAGGATTATCTCCAATGGGATGGGATTACTTAAGGGTCAAGACTTCAGCAGCCGACTGAAGAAAACCGGTCAGAAAGATGCTGATGAAGTGGTGGACCTCTTCAATAGCCTCATGGATCAGCTGAAGGAAGAGCGTCTCAGGCTTCGGGAGAAAAATGAGTTTTTGGACTTGTTGATTAACGCTTCACCTATGGGTGTTGTGGTCCTAGACTATGATAATTATATCACCGAAATAAACCCCTCTGGACGTAAAATCTTACTGCATAAGCATGATGATGACTACGAAGGTATTCCACTGAATGTTTTTGCCAAGAAAGCTACTCTGGACTTGACAGAGGTACCTACGAGGGGTACTTACACCTTCAATCGTGCTGATGGTAGTATCTATAAGTGTACTCACTCTTATTTTGTGGATCGCGGGTTTAAGCGCTCTTTCTTTCTTATTGAGCGTTTGACAGATGAAGTGAGGAGAGCCGAGAAGGAGACCTACGAGCAGGTGATTAGAATGCTGGCACACGAGGTTAATAACTCTACAGCTGGGATTACATCTATCTTAGATACAACCTCTTCAGAACTTAGTGAAGAAGGTTATCAGGAGCTGGCTGATGCTCTCTCCATCTGTATGTCTCGCTGTTATGCCATGAGTGACTTCGTGTCGCGTTTTGCAGCAGTAGTGAAGCTTCCTAAGGCCGTATTGAAGAGTAGTGATCTGAATGCTTTGATCCGAAATCAGATGCCTATCATAGAGAGCCTTACAAGTGCTAAGCCTATTCAGATAAAGTTGAACTTAGATGACGATCTTCCTAACTTGATGATGGATATTCCTTTGATGGAGCAGGTCTTTATCAATGTTGTGAAGAATGCCATTGAGAGTATTCCTATGTCAGGCGGGCAAATTAATATCCGTACATCGGCCTCCGAAGGGATGTTAGAGATTGAGGATAATGGTAGCGGGATTCCTCCGGAGGTTGAGGCTAAGCTCTTTAGCCCATTCTTTAGTACTAAGCCGCAGGGACAAGGGATTGGATTGCTTTTTACACAAGAAGTCCTCAAGCAGCATAACTTTCGCTACTCTCTACACACTGATAGAGATGCTAATCTGACCTATTTTAGGATTTATTTTCATTGAATAGGTGGTGGTAGGGTATTAACCCCTGAAAGTTGATATATTTAGTGGTATCTTTGTGGAAATGAATGATAACAGTTTGTTTTATACTAACTCATAATGACGAATAGTACAGCGGATATTTACTGTGTGATTATGGCGGGAGGAATCGGTTCACGCTTTTGGCCTCTGAGCCGTATTGATAGACCAAAACAATTCCTTGATATAACTGGGTCTGGACGTACGATGATTCAGGAGACATTTGACCGTTTCGAATCCCTATTGCCAGCCACCAATTTCTTAGTGATGACTGGCGAGAAGTTTGAGCCAGAGGTCTTACGTCAGTTGCCTGCCTTACAGCCCACACAGGTGTTGACAGAGCCTATTCGCCGAAATACAGCCCCTGCGATTGCTTATGCCGCCTATAAGATAGCGTGGGATAATCCTGATGCTTTGATGATCGTGACTCCGTCAGATCATAATATATTAGGGATTGCGTCCTTTCGTAAGAAAGTGCAGGAGGCTATCCGTTATGTCAAAAAGCATAATGTGCTGATGACTATTGGTGTCAAACCCACCTTTCCAGCTACAGGCTACGGTTATATAGAAATGACACCTGATACTAAGGCTAATGGGATTGGTCCAATAAAGCGATTCAAAGAAAAACCCAACGAAGAAGAGGCTAAGAAGCTATTAGAGTCTGGTGACTATCTGTGGAACTCCGGAATGTTTATTTGGAGGGTTCGGGATATTATCGATGCGATGGAGGAGTATCTTCCTGAGGTTGCGGTACATTTTGCTGAGATTGAGTCCTATGGTCAGTTGAGTGAACGGTCATCGGTAAATGAAGCTTTTATGGCGAGTCCATCAATCTCTATCGACTATGGCGTAATGGAGCGTGCAGATAATGTATGTACTGCAGTAGGAGACTTTGGTTGGGATGACTTGGGGACATGGAACAGTCTGCAAAAATATTCAGAATCACTACCTGAGGGATTACGCCCCATTAATACTAATATAATCTTAGAAGACAGTGCCGGTACGCTAGTGAGAGAGTCTGATCCAAAGAAGAGGGTTGTGGCTGTTGGCCTAGAGGATTATTTGATCGTCGATATGGATGACATGCTTTTTCTCGCTCCGAAGAAGGATGAAAAAATGCTTCACGAACTGCTGGATAAGTACTCCAAAATAATTTGTTGTGAGAAAGGGGATAACTGTCTGTAATAGGGGATGCGGTATTGTTACAGAATAGTTATATTTGCATAAAATAGAAAACAACCTTATTTATTATATAATAGATATAAACATGGCACTAAAGTTTATGACCGCTCAAGAAGCAGCGGATTTTGTGAGACATAATGATAATGTCGGGTTCAGTGGCTTTACGCCAGCTGGATGTCCTAAAGTAGTTCCTCATGCGATTGCTGAAAAGGCAAGAGTAGAGCATGAGGCTGGACGAGAATTCAAGATAGGCGTCTTCACTGGAGCATCTACAGGAGATAGATTGGATGGTGAATTAGCTAGAGCAAATGCTGTGAGATGGAGAGCCCCATATCAGTCTAATAAGGATCTACGTCAACTGATTAATTCAGGACAGACCTCTTACTGTGACCTTCACTTGAGTATGTTTGCACAGGAAATACGTTATGGCTTTTTTGGTAAAATAGATGTAGCAGTTGTTGAGGCATCTGATGTTACAGAGGATGGTGAAATAGTACCTACAACAGGGGTGGGGATCTTACCTACCATCTGCCGTCTAGCAGATAAAATTATCGTGGAGCTCAATGATCGTCATCCAAAGGCTATACGAGGAATGCACGACATTGTGGAGATGCAAGACCCTCCTCATCGTGATGAGATTAAGATCCGTAATGTGAATGATAGGATCGGATCTGATTGTGTCAAGGTGGATCCTAGCAAGATCGTGGCTGTTGTTAAGACTAGCGAGCCTAATGATGATTCAGGTTTTGCACCACTTGATGACGTTACTAAGAAAATTGGAGCGAATGTAGCCAACTTCTTTGTATCAGAGATGAGAGCAGGACGTATTCCTGAGAGTTTCCTCCCAATACAGAGTGGTGTGGGTAACGTGGCTAATGCGGTGCTTGGATCAATGGGAGACAATCCTGAAATTCCTGCTTTTGAGGTCTATACTGAAGTGATCCAAGACGCAGTCATTGAACTGATGCGTAAGGGGAAAGTGAAATTTGCGAGTGGATGTTCATTGTCTGTATCTAGGGAAACAATTCTGGAGGTTTATAAGGATCTTGATTTCTTTAAGGATAAGGTCTTGTTGAGACCTCTAGAGTACTCTAATAATCCAGAGGTAGTTCGTCGCTTGGGTATTATCTCTATTAATACTGCACTCGAAGCTGATATTTATGGTAATATAAACTCTACTCACGTACTGGGTACCAAAATGATGAATGGTATTGGTGGCTCAGGTGACTTTACTCGTGGGGCATATATCTCAATCTTCACCACCCCATCTACTGCTAAGGGTGGAGATATCAGCTGTTTTGTTCCGATGGTATCTCACCAAGATCACTCAGAGCACTCTGTTAATGTCATCATCAGTGAGTATGGAGTGGCTGACCTACGCGGTAAGTGTCCACGTGAAAGAGCAGAAGAGATCATTAATAATGTGGTCCACCCAGATTATCGTGATAACCTTCGCGAGTATCTGAAAATATCTCCTGAAGGACAGACTCGCCATAATCTAGAAGCTTGTTTTGAGTACCACAGACAGTTTAAGGAAAAGGGTACGATGAAAAATGTAGATTGGAGTAAATTTGCTAAGTAATTAACAAATGAATTTTGTATATATAATGAGGAAGAGTGGTAAGCATCTTTGTATGCTTACGGCTCTTCTTTTGCTTGTGGCATGTTCTGGAAAGAGAGGTGACTCGCATGAGCAGCTCGTGAAGCCAGAGTTTCCAGTTCCTCCTGAGATGATTACTGAGCCAGAAGCAAGGGCTAATTATATTGTAGATCAAGTATGGAAGGATATTGACCTCTTAGACAGTGCTAACTATCCTTCTGCTCAAGAGATGGAGCGTTTTCTAGTCGATTACTTTGCGATTGGAGATATAGCTAGTGATGAAAAATTTGAGGCCTCATTAAATACCCTCTTCACCATCGCAACACCAGCGATGGACTCGATAGTGTTAGCTTTTAATGATAGTTATCTTAGCCATCCTAACTCCCCTATCTATAATCTCGAGCAGTACTATCAAGTGCTGGCTGTGGCCGATCAAGAGAGCTTGCTAGATCCTGCTGCAAAGCTACGCTACGAAGAAGGCTATAAGCTCTTTCTCAAAAATAGAGTAGGGACGAGAGCAGAGGACTTTACGTATGTGACTCCTGATGGAAAGAGTCATACCCTCCATTCCACCGCTCATGAGGGAGATCTCTTAGTGGTCTTTTATAATCCAGATTGCCATACCTGTAAGGAGGTCTTAAAGTACTTATCCCAGAGTGAAAGGGTCTTGGAGGCAGTGAAGAGTAAAAAGCTTAGTGTGCTATGTATCTATCCTGATGGCGATGAGAGCTTATGGAGAGAAAATCTAGATGAAATCCCTGACTATGCAACTGCAGGGATGGACCAAAATAAGATGATCGTAGAGAAAAGTCTCTATGATCTCAAAGCATCTCCAACGCTTTATTTGCTAGATTCTGAGAAAAATGTGATCCTAAAAGATCTTTTCCCAGACCAATTAGAAGATTACCTAAATACAGAAACAGTGTAATTAAATGAAAGGAATTGTTCTTGCAGGTGGATCGGGTACACGATTGTATCCCTCAACGATTGCTTTTTCTAAGCAACTGCTACCAGTTTATGGTAAGCCGTTGGTGTATTATCCCATATCTGTCCTTATGCTTGCCGGTATTCGTGATATTTGTATTATTACGACACCTGACGATCAGCCACTTTTTAAGAAGTTGCTTAGTGATGGCTCTCGCTTTGGAGTGAGAATTTCATATATAGCCCAGCCTCGTCCAGAAGGTATCGCACAGGCTTTTATCTTAGCCGAAGACTTTATAGGTCATGATGATGTAGCATTAGTCCTAGGTGACAATATTTTCTATGGACAGTCGTTCACTCAGATTTTACAGCAAGCGATTAAAAAGGTGGAGATTCAAAAGAAAGCTGTGGTCTTTTCATATTATGTTAAAGATCCAGAACGATATGGAGTGGTAGAGTTTGACCATAACAAGAAGGCTCTATCTATAGAGGAGAAGCCTGCAAACCCGCGAAGTAATTACGCTGTAGTTGGGCTGTACTTCTACCCTAATGACGTTATAAATGTAGCTAAGGGGCTGACTCCATCGCCGAGAGGTGAGCTTGAGATCACGTCTGTCAATCAACATTATCTATCGGCTGATCGCTTAAGCGTAGAGCCTCTGGGTCGAGGATTTGCATGGTTGGATACAGGGACACATGAGTCACTGTATGAGGCAGGTGATTTTATTAGGACTATAGAGAAAAGACAGGGCTTGCAAGTGGCCTGTTTGGAGGAAATAGCGTATAAGCAAGGCTGGATCACTTTTGATGAAATCGAAGCCTTACTTCAGACATACAGAGGCAGTGAATATATGCAGATGTTACAAGAGTCCATAAAATACAAAGATAATTAGAGGTAAATGTTATCAATAATAGGACCTTTTAACCTTAAATCAGTTATTTTTTTTTAAAAAGCAGGGAGGTAAGTGATTTATTGCTATATTTGCCATGTGGTTTGATGAGGAGTACTAATTATGTTGTATTTCTCAAATTACCGGCGAAACAGAAAATTTGGATCGTGAAATATAGAATGTTGAATTAAAAAGATTTTAATTATGAAAGTAAAAGCATTAGCACTAGCACTAGCAGGTGCGCTAGCACTCTCAGCATCAGCACAAGAGGTTGTCAATAATAATGTTGATAACATGGCTGGTAAGAATGTTAGTTTTAAACCAAACAAGGCTTCAGATAACTGGTTCATCTCTCTTCAGGGTGGTGCAAGTATTATCGAAAGCTTTAGCAGCGCTTCAATTCAGAAGGATGTAGAATTTAAGGATCGTATTGGTTACACTGGTGCAATCGGTATTGGTAAGTGGCACAACCCTTACTTCGGTACTCGTTTGTCAATTGACTATAACTATTTCAAAGATGGTTATGCAGGTCTAGATGGTGATAAGCCACAATATGGTCACGCTATCAACCCACACTTTGACTTTATGTTCAATATGAACAACTACTTTGGTACTTACCGTCCAGGTCGTGTGTTCAGCTTTGTTCCTTTCGTAGGTGTTGGTTATATGCTTAACCAGATCATTTTGAACACTCCTGATGCTACTCAAAAGTACTGGGATGATAAGAACTTCAACCACTCTGTATCAGGTAACGCTGGTATCGAAATGCAGTTCCGTCTTGGTCGTCGTGTTAGCCTAGTACTTGCTCCACAAGTAACATTTGCTAACATGCTAAGAGTACCTGAAGCAATGAACCACAGAACAAATGACCTAGTTGGTCAAGTTCGTCTAGGTCTTACATTTGACGCTGGTCGTCCAGACTGGGAAGCTGTTGTTCCTATGGACGAAGCTCTTATCAACGACCTTCAGAGCCAAGTTAACAGACTTAAGGCTGAAAACATGGAACTTGCTAAGCGTCCAAAAGAGTGCCCAACATGTGACACAACTCCAGTTGTTAAGGAAGTTGCTGTTAAGGAAATGGAAAGACACGTATTCTTCCGTATCGATAGCTCTAACGTAGATAAGAACCAAATGGCTAACATCTTTACAGTTGCAGAATTTGCAAAGGCTAATAACCTTCCTGTAGTTGTTGTTGGTTATGCTGACGCTAAGACTGGTTCTGCTGACTATAACATGAATATCTCTGAGAGACGTGCACGTGAAGTAGCTCGTATTCTTACAGATGAGTACGGTGTTCCTTCTAACCTTGTATCTATCGAGTACAATGGTGATAGCGAGCAACCATTCGAAAATAACGCATGGAACCGTGTTGTTATCATGACAGCTAAGTAATCTTGATTAAGTAAGATTATTTAAAATAGTATTGAGTGCCTGTGGTTTTTCCACGGGCACTCTTTTTTTATACGTTTCCGAACGGTTGAGGTTAGTGTAATATTCTCAATGTTACACATTTATAAAATGCTGTCAGTATAACACTCCTCAAAATTGCCTATTATATTGGTAATTATTGGTGTTTGATAAAAACTTTTACCGGACACCAAAAAATATGTAGGTTGACTATTAAAAGACGTATTCTGGCGTACACACATGTCATGGGATACTACCCAAAATATGTACATTTGTCCATAGTTAGTTTGTTTTTTTAGCGAATTACAAAACTAAACATATAGGGCTGATTCCATTACTAGGATCAGCCCTTTTCTTCTTCGCATTTAACACTTTTATTGGACACCAATAATATTTAAGCTGGCATAATAAAAGAGCTGGCGTGTAAACAGAAACAGTTGTGCACACCAGCTCTTTTATTAATTAGATCGATTCGTTATGCTTATAGCGAAAACGTTAAACGAATGGCATCTACATTACTTTTCACTGATTTTCTTATTGATCTCTTCTTCAGAGAGCTTCTTAGTGCAGAGGTACCAGTCATGACAGTGTATATCGCTGTCCTTTGATTCCATTCTTTCCTTAGCACTGCCACATGATCCAGCAGGAGGCACGATAACGTCCTTACCTGGCTTCCAATCGGCAGGTAGGGCCACTTCAAACTCAGCAGCAACCTGAAGACCTTTCAATATACGTACAATCTCATCAAAGTTACGACCTAGTGAAGCTGGATAATAGAGGATTGTGCGGATAATATCATCTGGGTCAATAAAGAATACAGCACGTACAGCTGCAGTGCTATTTTCATTTGGATGAACCATTCCGTACTTATTAGCGACATCCATAGTAATGTCCTCAATAAGTGGGAACTTCACCTCTACGTCCTTCATGCCATTGAAGTCAAGATGCTGTATATTCCGCAGCCAAGCTATATGGCTGAAAAGCCCATCTATAGAAAGACCTACTAACTGGCAATTAAGGTCGTCAAACTCCTTTTGACGTGATGCAAAAGTCATGAACTCGGTAGTACACACTGGTGTAAAGTCTGCTGGGTGACTAAATAAGATTTTCCACTTTCCAGTATAATCTTCAGGGAAGTTAATCGTTCCTTGAGTCGTTTTTGCAGTAAATGATGGTGCCTTCTCACCAATTCTTGGCATTGGGTACTCTGTTCTGTCTTGTTCCATAAAAAATGTCCTTTAATCTGTTTTATAAATATTTATTCACTCTTTATTGTAGAACAAGCATGATGAATTATTGTTTCGTTAACTCACTTGAAGTATCTCATGATCAATTGTGTTTCAATTGATACATTATTGAGGATTAGAGGCAATGATAGCTAGAGCGATCATTGTGTGTTCAATAACTAGCTTGTATCCTTTTCTTTTCGGCATTGCTTCCTTGTCTATTGAAACAATAAAATCGATATGATGTTTTTTTATAAGCCCGTTTATGAGTTCGTTGGCAAGAGTTATGAGCACGTCATCACTTAGGATATTCCATCTGTTTTGATCACACAGGTGAGTGATGGCTGCGACGTAAGCCAAAATATATTCATCCGTATCTATTTTGTCAATTCGTCTCCTGATGCGTTCAATATCGTATTGTTGTTTAGAGATGTCGCAAAAGTGGTTTAGGATATTATCCTTTGTGATACCATATCGTTTGGACTGCCATTCAATAGACGCTTGGCGACGCGGATTCATCCCCGTTTGCTTATCCAGAGCCTTTGACACCGCCTCCTTTACGCTTTCGCCAATCATCTGTCCAAGTAGAACGTGCTTGCCTGAGCTGTAGAGGGGTGTGTTGGAGTCCTTATTAGCTACAATGACGATAGAGTCGGTGCCAGAGCCAGTAGCAATCCCTTCCGAGAACATACTATTGGCCATTAATTCTTGCAAAGCAGCAGATTTAGCTTCCGTCGCTGTGACGATTGCACGAGTTAGTACCCCAGCGTTAAGATTTGCATCAATGAAGAGGAGGATATTTATGGTTCCAGACTTAATGGGAAGCCCCTCTTTTGCGAACTCATCGTAAGTGGCTTTATCCCCAGCTCTACCACCATTGACATCAATCCCAGCTGTAGCAACCGCCATCACCTTCACCCCATGCACTTGACGGGTAGAAATCGCGAGATTTTCAATCTTTGCCGCGGTATCCATGCCCGTCGTAGAATCCACTGGTAGCCCAATATGAAGGGCTAGCTCCTCGAAGTATTCATCGAGCGTGCTTTCTTGTATTTCCGTCTCTTTCTTAGCTAAGACAAACGGATTTTTCGCACAGCTATGATTGTATATATACTTCACGTCCTCACGGTATCCACCATTGAGGTTGGAGCTGCTGACGATCCCTCTATGCCCCATGAGTCGGACAATGAGACTATCGTGTTCGACGTACATCTCATCCCCCATGGGGCTAATGTATTTAAGGTTCTCTTTTGCAAACATTGTCCGTATTCTGTCGAATTACATATCAATGACGAAATGGAAGTTGATGATACCGATTTTACTCCCTCCTTAATTCCATCCAGTAGGTTGTTTCATAATCTAGTAACAATTCTGGACGTGTGATCTTGATCAAGTCTTTTAGTAAGAGATCGGGACGATAAGGTCCACTTTCCCAGTAATCATTTCCACCAAATCCATTGACTCTCTTACGGTCAGAGATGACTTTCCCCTTTTTTACGGCATCAAAATTTCTATAACGTTCGTTTATTGTTGCAAAATCGGCTACCGTTTCGCAGTCTGCATAGAACGATGAGAACCAATATAAAGCGTGACGATTTTTTGCAAAAATCTCCTCTATGCTCCTAGGTTGGCTATCCGTCTCACCAGCAATGAAGTCAAAGCTCAGCTTTGCATCATTAAACATATTCGCAGGATAACTTAGTTCGCCAGGTACATACCATGTCCCCTTATAGTCCTGTCCATACATGATAGGGATCCACTCGTCATCCTCAGATAAAAGATTCTTTGCTGCCATATAGTTGGTTGCAACCTCTTGGAATGCATCATCCGCTTTTTCATTCTTTCCCAAGAGCAATCCAATCACCTTAAGCCATTCAGCACGGCCAAGCAAGCTTTGATCTTTCCACGAATTAAAAATCATCAATGCGAGTCCAGACGCTTTGTATTTTTCAGCTTCCTCTGGTGAGCCAACGTAATCAAGGAGAAGGACTTCCGGCTCTAGAGAGAGTATCAATTCAAAGTTATTGGACATCCCCATGCCGACCTCTTTTATCAATCCATCCTCTGCACGCTGGCGAATAGTCTCATTGCTAATGTACTGAAATGAAGTAGAGCCTATGATGCTCTCTTCGCCCTCGAGTATTGGAAAGGCTCCGATCTGTACACTAGAGGTGGTAATGATTTTAGACACTGGGATGGGGATATAGTTAGTGACCATGCCATCATATTCAGGACGCTCCTCGCCTTTTAAGTATAGGACGAAAGTATCTTCTGAGTCTTTTTGGTCTGCATTTTTTATATGCAAAACCTTGTAGGTTTCATGATTTTCAACAGTGAAGCCCTTTGCATACTTAACCTTCACAGGAAAGTCAAAGTCCTCAATTGCTTCTGGTGAAGCCTTGCCCTCTTTTTGTTGTTGGCTACTTTCACCACTACATCCGATTAAGAATGGTAGCAGAGTGGTGAGAAAAATGAAAAGTAATTTTTTTGACATGGTGGTTAATTCTTTATTTGTTATCAATAGATGATATATTAATTATTTAATGTGCTTTATTCAAATGATGTTGGCTTCTAATGGAGAATCATACTTTATACAAGTAACAAGACTCTCCTTTCGTATATCTAATGTTATACTATGATAGATATAAAAAACTATATCCTAAGGTCTATCGAGACCTTCTCTACAATATTAATAATTAGCTTGAATAATAGACAAATTTACCCAATATTTCGAACATCATTGAGCTGTCTTGCCTACAATAATGCTCTGTAAATCTTCGCTCTAATTATTAGGTCAATTTCGATGAAAGTTTTGATACCAAAGTTGCATTGATACATTTTATTACCCTTCATTTGGTATATTCTATAAAGATACTCATAGGATGTTTTTGAAGACACAAGTGCGAGATGTATTAACCCCCAAATAATCTAGGTTATCTAAGATCATTTGGGGGTGAAAATGTAGTGCCTTAGTGGTTACGAGTTTTTCTTTCTTCCTTTGAACTGGCGGCGAAGCACATTCCAAGCAAGTACAATTCCCGTAATACTCACAAGAGTACCACCTGATAGTAGTATCAGCATAAGAGCCATCCATAGGGCTGGATGGTGGTATGCCCATAGGAACTTAAAGGCATGAAGCTTTTGATATGCCCAAGAGTTGAGTACGGTTGCTTTGTTCGTTACTTGTACTCTGGGTTCTGTCGAAGCCATGTATAAGGTTGTACCGTCATCTGTTTTGACTTCGAATACAGGTAGTGGAGGCTTGTGACGCCCTTTTGGATGAGGGAGATAATTAGCCGTGTAGTCTGTCAACGTCCTACAGCTCTCAATTTTTACCTGTGGAAGTTCTGCAGTCAGATACGTTTTGGCCTGCTCCTCTGAAACCTTTAGCGGCTGGACAATTCCGTCTTCGATCTGTACATACTCTTTACTAGTCCCATCTTCTATCACGTAATAACCCTGGCCTAAATAACTACCGTATGTTATTCTCTTAGCATTTGGGTATATTTCTATCGCTTTATCGAAGTCTAGGTTAATGCCCGAAGTTATAGGCAAACTTCTAGATAGTGTATAATACTCTTTATCCGGTGTTGGTCCAGTCATCCAGCTCGGTAACTTATCAAGAGACATCCATCCACTGAACATCCAAGTGAGGACAAAAATACCAAAGATTAATCCTGTAATGTGGTGCCAGTAATACCACCGTTTCTTGTACGGACTCCACTTTTTGCCCTTCCCTTTTCGGGCTTGTGAGGTTCGGAATATCCCCATTACTAGCCCCGATATAATCATCAGACATCCTACAATACCTAGGACAATGAAAATATTTATCCACAAGTCTATGTTCTGTCTGATAGGCCAGAAATAAAGCCAATGGGGGATAGCTCCAAAGCATGCCAGTAAGCGATTGTTGCTATTTGTCTGTTGGAGCAATCTTCCGCTCTGTCCTGAGAAATACAGATGAGTATCGTGACCATCGTTTACAGCTACTTTGTATATTGGAAATTCAGCTCTCTGTGCTGAGAACGGGATCCATTGTTCAAGATTATTGAGCGTATCGATACGCATAGGGGATTGCTGAGTGATCCTATAGGTCATCTCCTCGATATCCTCAATGCTAGGCTTTATAACCTTTGCTACCTCTCCATTGGAGGCCTCAATCATTACGTTGCCCTCAGTACCAGATAGGTTTAGAAAGAGTCCTCTTGGACTCTTTTCTATACCTATTTCAGTCAGTTCCGCTCCACTCTTAGTCTTTTGGATATACCAGGACCTAAGTTGTGAGGCATGTGGTAAAGAGTCAGTAGAGGACAGCGTGTCCAGCAAGCTGAATCTACTGCTATTCTCTACTCTAGGAAATCCACTGAATATCATGAAGAACCCAGAGATGAACCACATGACCATCAGTGGAGCCATGATGACTCCTAGCCATTTATGGATGACTTTGAAAACCTTCATAGAGAATTACCAAATCTTATAATTGATCATCAACTTGAAGTTACGAGGCATCGCTGGTACTTCTTGGTTGCCCAGTGACTGAGCCACATAGTGCTTGTCTAAGACGTTATTTACCTGCAGACCTATAGACACACCTGAATTGGCAATCGTATAGCGAGCACCGAGATTAAGTAGCATGTATGGGTCGTAATAGATATTTCTACCAAAGTTTCGGTAAATCTTATCTGTATAAGTGACGCTATAGTTAAGGTCAAGCCCACTTAAGAGTCCTTTATTGAAGGTGTAGTTACCAAAGCTGAAGAATGTGTTTCTTGGGATATAATTTAGTCTATCTCCCTTGTCAACCCCCTTCAGGTCATATTCATTCTTTGCGATCTCTCCGTAGCGTGCATGAGTAAGCCCGTAACCGATGCTGAAGAATAAGTTCTCTAGCGGGCTATAATTGATTTCAGACTCTACCCCAGTAGATAATACTGTGCCAACTTGAGCTACTACTGATTTGTCTATAGGCTTTCCATCAATGACACCAGGGATGGTACCAATGGTACGTACGAGGTTTTCTTGCTTGATGTGGTAAACTGATAGACTACCATTAAGTTTAGATGAGATATTAAATGTAGTTCCAATCTCAGCTTGGTATCCAGTAGTTGGATCAAAAATAGCTTTGCTAAAATCTAATTTACTTTGGTCTATAGTGTTTCCCTTCTTATCCACTAAGATTTGTTTTTCACTAAAGGACCTTGCACGACGGTCAGGAACGAAGAAGTTAGAATAGCTAGTGTATATTGATAGATCTTCAATGGGTTGGTAAACCAGTCCAAATCTATAAGTGAGCGAATTATAAATCAAGTTGGCTGTTTGCTCACCACGCTCATATTTCGCTTTTCTATCAATAGCATCAGACTTTGTGAAGTGCTTGATACCATAGTTATTGTATCTCAGTGCCACAAAACCCTTAAGGTGTTTGGAAAAGTCCATCATGTCTTGGAAGAAAACACCGATAACCTGTGTTTCCGATGGAGATGCTTTACTAAATCTTTCAAACATCGGAGCTGAATTATCAGGGTTGTATGATGAAATGACAGAGTTTACACCTGGTCCCCATACATCGATGTCATCTGCAGGGTTGTGAGCGGACTGAGGTTCGCCAGCTACGCCATAACCAGAGAAGGATACCCGATCCATTATGGTGTATGAGCCGCCAAGCAGAATGCTATTTTTGATGGTTCCTATATTGAAATTTCCAGTGATGTCTAAATGGTCTTGAAAAGTCTTAGCCACGTGTTGGAATCGTAGAGGGAATGTCAGCTGTACATGATCGAGGTCTATATACTTCTTCTTGTCACCTCTCATATAAAAGTATGGATAGATAGGATCCGAACTTTCAGGATAGCTTAGAGACTCAGTAGAGAAGTAATCAATAACGTCGTAGCTATACATAGCTTTGTTAGATAACTTCCAATCCTCGTTCATGTAGAAGGTGTATCTCAATAGAGCATTAGCACTTTCATTGAACATGAAGTCGCTATTGTTATTATATCTCTGAGCTCTATTGAGTCCTCTAAGCCTATCGCCTTCTTTGTATATAACCTTGCCTGTTTTTTCCACTGTGATGTCTCCCGGCATTGTTGCTGGTAGTCCTGCCTCTGTACCATAGAAGTCTTTATTATAGCTAAGACGTAGGTCTAAGATATGCTTAGGAGCGAGTCTGAAGTTTGTATTGTTATACACCGAGAAGCGTCTGTTCCCAAGGTCTCTCCATTGGTCACCACCAGATCTATTGAAGTTAAATAAGGTGTTAATGCCATCAACGAGTTTTCCACCAATAGTACCGCTGACTTGGTAGGTGTTCCAAGAGCCATTCATCAGTAGAAGCTCTAGTTGTGGTACGTTCGTAGCAGATTTTCTAACAATATTGATCGATCCACCAACAGAGGAGTGTCCACTAAGGACTGAAGCTGGACCCTTGCTGACTTCGATACTCTCTACCATTGTAAGGTCAGGGAGAGGATATGAATTGAACGTCGTACGCTCATCACGTACACCATCAATTTCTACAGGAGAGTAGTCAAATCCCCTCACACTCACTTGCTGAAACGCTCCATATGTGGTCCTGGTATTAACAGATGGGGCAAAGCGTGTTGCTTCTTGGAAGTCAAATATACCTCTAAGTTTAAGAGGCTGTAGTGAGATGTTATTAACGGTTAGAGGTAGGTCTTTTAGCTCTACATCTAGCTTAGACATCTTCACCCTCCGTTTAGCTGAGACATCAACATTAGTTAGGTAGTAAGTTGTGTCAGGTTCATTAGTGGTGGGTTGGCTGATGTTATTAGACTTATCGTCTTTCGCACTTGCTGTAAGTGGCATAGCCATGACTAGTAACGGGATGATTGCCCAAAAAAGTTTTCGCCTCATTCTTAAATTTTTAAATGATAAGTGATAAAATAGTTTCTGCAGTTGAAGTTAGGACTGATCCCAACAACTCTTCAAGGCGATGACTTAGGAGAAAGAAACACTACATCATGATACAACGCGTCCCTAAATGGGGCATTTTGTGACAAGACTAAGTATTATGGGCTCTTTTTCCCGAAAGCCTAGGTAGAGTGAAGTTGGTAGTGATCAAGTTCACTTCAATACTATTTGCAAGGTAGGTCTTCCGGCTCATCCCCTCTCATTCTTACCTTCCCACTCCGTAATGGAGCAGTGGTATGGAGCTCTATGAGCTCCAGTAGATGGAGTTATGTTATAGGACTTACGGCTGCGGGTACAGCTTTGGCTTCAAAATATATTAGCCTATGGGCTCTTTTTTATACCAAATTCCAATGTGCCTTGCAAATCGCTGCAAAGGTAACTCTTTTTATTAAATAAAATATAAATTGGTCTTTGCTTTATGATTTTTCTAGTTAATGGGGCTATGTCTGATGTCGGTACAAAAAGGAAGCCTATATCTTTGAGAGTGCTTCACGGTCGAAATTTACTTCGTTCAGCTTTCGATATTCGCGTGTGTTCTCTTCTTGTAATTTACCTTCTATATAGACGGCGTCTTAGTATCTCATTTATCAAGGAAAGTCATACTGATTTGCTTACACTACTGCGAGAACCATCATTGTGAGTGAGACAATAGTTGGAGAATCCTTGACTTGACGATTTGTAAGAGCTTTCGGATATTACAGGACCTACAGCAACTAAGAGTAGCAGGAGATAGTGTCTAATATGCTGATTTATAATGAAAAATAGGAGGTGACAAAACGTAATACATAATTGCCACTTTGTGACCCCAACCCAGACGAAATTTTAGTTAACGTGAGTTCGGGATAAGAAACAGGAGTAAAAACACTAGGAAAAGTGGTGAATTATTTGTATCTTAGTAATTGATTACCAGCTAATTACAAGAAAATAAAACACCACTTTTATGACAACAAATATACTAGAATCATTTTGTATTATCGACGATTTCTCTATTCAGTTTGATCGTGTTGTTGCTGAGAATGCTATAGAACAAGGAGGTAAGAAGAGAAGAAATAGAAAATCACGTCTTTCTGACAGTGAGGTCATGACAATACTCATACTTTTTCATATGTCAAGATATAGAGACCTCAAGTCCTTCTATCTCAAATATGTTCAGGTTCATCTTAAAAGTGAATTTCCTCAAACAGTCTCCTATAATCGTTTTGTGGAACTTCAAACTAAAGTGGGGCTAAAGCTTGTTATGTTTCTCAATATGTGCTGCTTAGGAAAGTGTACAGGTGTTTCTTTTATTGACTCTACTCCTCTAAGATCTTGTCATATCAAACGGGAAAGAACCCATAAGACTATGAAAGGTTGGGCACAGAAAGGTCGCTCCACAATGGGTTGGTTCTATGGCTTTAAACTGCATCTTGTTATCAATGACAAAGGAGAGATTATCACCTATCAGATCACGCCTGGTAATACAGATGACAGAGCTCCACTAAAGGATGACTCTTTCTCTAAGAAACTCTTTGGTAAGCTCATTGCGGATAGAGGATATATCTCAAAGAGTCTATTTGACAAGCTCTTTATTGATGATATACACTTGATTACAAAACTTAAGAAGAATATGAAGAATGCTCTAATGCATATTCATGATAAAATTCTCCTTCGAAAAAGAGCCATCATAGAAACCGTCAATGATCTCTTAAAGAATGTATGCCAAATAGAACATACGAGACATCGCAGTGTCAATAATTTCGTAGTCAATCTGGTTTCAGGATTACTTGCGTACAACTTGATGCCTAAAAAGCCTTCCTTAAATCTTGAAATTATTGATAAAGAGGCTCTTGCTATAGTTTCTTAAATCGAACTCGCGTTAGTTATATGAAAGAAAAATGTTTCCTATAGGATGCATGATTTTTTCCTATAGGAAGAAGTTCTTCTTCCTATAGGACGATTTTACTGCCCCTACAGGGGCTATTTTTTAAAACGCCACTTTCATTTCGTTGCTTTTCGTTTTTCTATTATTCAAAAGCATATCCTCCACGGTCATGACATTAGAGAAGATACTTTAGTGTCGT
This sequence comes from Porphyromonadaceae bacterium W3.11, assembly GCA_030434245.1. Taxonomy (NCBI): domain Bacteria; kingdom Pseudomonadati; phylum Bacteroidota; class Bacteroidia; order Bacteroidales; family Porphyromonadaceae; species Porphyromonadaceae bacterium W3.11. Next base: position 218,111 of record JAUISX010000003.1, on the reverse strand, counting down.
GAGTAAGGGTTTTGGTAGACCTACTATTCTAGTCTAGGAGCAAGGTTAGAGCCTTTATTTTTAGTAACTTTGCCCTAGGATGTTATACAATATTGGTGAATTTACCAAAGACTAAATATAGATGGCTGAGTTAATAGAGTTTCATAGAGTAACCCTTGACGATAGGACTAGGGTGGAAGAATATAGAAAGTTGAATCCATATTGTAATTGCGATTACTCCTTCGGGAATCTGTACAATTGGGGCTTTTTTTATAAGACAGAGATTGCTTTTCATAAAGATATGATGGTGGTTCGTTTTCGATATGAAGATGATACACGGACTGCCTATTTGATGCCTATTGGGGATGGCGACTTTGCCGATGTCCTAATGGATATGGAATATACAATGGAACAGACAGAGGGAGGTCCTTTGGTCCTTATGTCTGTTATAGAGAAAGGGGTTGAGTTACTTCAAATGACACGCCCAGAGAACCTACACATCATAGAGAATCGTGATTATGCAGATTATATCTATCTAAGAGAGAAGCTCGCTACGCTCTCTGGTAAGAAATTACAGAGTAAGCGAAATCATGTGAATAAATTCAAGCGGATGTATCCTGACTACCAATATGAAGAGATTAACCAAGAAAATGCTAAGGAGTGCTTGGCTGTTGAGGATGCTTGGTATGCTGTCTCTGATCGTACCGAGGATATCCAAGAGGAGCGTAGAATGGTTCGTACTGCCTTGAGTGAGTTTGAGGAGATTGGGTTGAGTGGAGGTTGCATCCGAGTGGATGGTAAGATAATTGCTTTTACCTTAGGAATGCCTATTAGTAACTGTTGCTTTGGTGTTCATGTGGAGAAAGCTGACATCAATTATGAGGGCTCTTTTGCTATCATTAATCAAGAGTTTGCGAAGAGAATCCCTGAGGAGTTTGAATCGGTCAATCGAGAAGAGGACTTGGGGATAGAGGGACTTCGGAAGGCAAAGCTATCTTATAAGCCTAAATTAATCATGGAAAAATTCACCGTAGCTCTAAGATATCCTGAAGAGTGAAAATGAGTTTATTATAATGATGGAGAGAGTTCTTTTTTCTCGAAGTGATAAAGAGCAACATCGCTCAATTCTTCGCTTGCTCTGTGAGGCTTTTGGTCATCAGTATCTGCATTATTACGAACTACATCTTGAGGCCTTAGCCTCAGCTGATAGTACCATACTATTAGCGGATAAGGGAGAGATCGTAGCTCATATTCAGGTGGTCTCATACGATGCTAAGTTGTCGTCATCGCTAGGGCTTCGAAGGTGTGCATATCTCTATGCTATCTGTACTGCAGAGAGTCACCGAGGTACAGGGATTATGACTAAACTCATGCGGGATTTATTTAATGGAGAGCTAAGAGCGAAAGGGTATGACTTTGCTATTTTAGTCCCTGCGGATACTGATCTGATTGCCTATTACGAGCGATTGGATATGAGGTTGATGTCGGGCTCTATCTTTATGAAGGCACCTAAAGAGGCATATCCCGTCATTCGCCCGGGATTAGATGCTGAATGCTATATGGATAGTGCTGCAGAGCTGGATGCACAGTTTGAGGAACTTACGTATAGCAAGGGGAGCTCCTGTCGCTTCCCTCAGAAATGGGTGCCGTTTACGCCTAAGCAGGTGGGATGGATGAGTTATCCGCTTGCTGAGGATATTTTGCCTGAAGATACCATGCTGGTTAATCCATTGACCTAATACCCCATTAGGCCTCTACTCTATAGACTCAATCGGATGTGAAATGGTCCTATTTGGGGTATCTTATTTTTGAGTAACTTTGTGCGTAAAGCAATAAAATTGAGTAAGATGAAGATTTGTATAATAGGATATGGTAAGATGGGGCACGAGGTGGAGCGAATCGCTCTAAGTCGTGGTCATGAAGTGGTCGGAAAGTTGGATGCCCAGTGGGATACACTCCCTGAATGTGATGTGGCTATCGAATTTACGACGCCAGAAACAGCATTTGAGAATATAAGTAAGGCTATAAAGCAAGGGGTACCGATCGTATCAGGAACTACAGGTTGGCTTAAAAAGTATGATGATATCCTCACTGAGGTTGATCGTCATGAGGGGAGTTTCTTTTATGCCTCTAATTTTAGCATCGGAATTTACCTGTTCCGTCAGCTTAATAAGCATTTGGCGAAGATGATGAACTTCTTTCCTGAATATGATGCGTCTATGGAGGAGATCCACCATATTCATAAATTGGACTATCCTAGTGGGACGGCTTTGACTCTAGCTGATGAGGTCATTGAACAGCTCGCTGTAAAGACAGAGTCTAAGCCCTACCTAGCAACCGATGCAAAACCTGATGCTACACCAGAGCAATTATTGATACGTTCTGTTCGAGAGGGCGAGGTTCCCGGGACACATACGATTCGTTATGAGAGTGAAGAGGATGTGATAGAGATAAAGCATGAGGCGAAGGGACGTGCAGGTTTGGCTCGTGGGGCTGTCCTGGCTGCAGAGTTTATTCAAGGTAAAAAAGGTGTCTTTGGGATGGAAGACCTTGTAAATATCAAGTAAGGCGGTTTCATGAAAAAAATTAACTTTGACTATAAGAAGGTACCCCTTCACAGCTGGATTTGGGTCACAATCTATGCGATCCTGACCATAGGCATGGCGATATGGACTCGTAATGTATGGGTCTTTATTATCGTATTCCCATTTCTTTTCGACATCTGTATTACGCACATTATACCGTGGCGTTGGTGGGAAAAGTCCAATAGTAAGGCCTTAAAAAGCTTTATGAAGTTGATTGAAGACTTAGTCGTGGTGCTTATTGTGGTGCACATGCTGAATCTTTTTATTTTTCAGAACTTCAAGATCCCAAGTTCTTCACTCGAGAAGACTTACTTAGTCGGAGACTATCTATATGTTAGTAAGCTGTCATACGGACCGAGGGTACCTATGACTCCGCTGGCTTTCCCACTTTTTCATAATCAGTTCCCTTGGGGCGGCAAGACCTATTCTGAGAAGCCACAGTGGGAGTACAAGAGATTGAAAGGACTGCGAGAGATAAAGCTGTATGATATCGTCGTCTTTAATTTTCCTGCTGGTGATACGATTTGTACAAAAAAGTTGAATCCAGACTATTATACCACCGTACACATGGATGGTAGGGACAGGGTTTGGAACGATAAGCAGACCTATGGTGAGATACAGTATCGTCCAGTGGACATGAGGGACCATTATGTGAAGCGCCTGGCAGGTATGCCTGGAGATTCTCTTGCCGTTATTGACAATGACCTCTATCTGAATGGGGTTAAGCAAGAAAGACCCAAAGAGATGCAGCTTAATTATTACGTTCAGACCAATGGTGCCTTTTTCACTAACGAGGAGTTGCAGCAATTGGGCGTGAGTAATGATGATGTGTTGTTTTTCTCGGGTCAAGATCCACGATTCTCATATTTGTATCAGAGTTATCTGAAGTTAGATAGTGTGAATAATAGTGGATATGGTGCTGTATATCACATGCCTTTGACGGAGGAGATGAAGACAGAATTGAGCAAACATAGTGCCGTTAAGAAGATCGTCATAGAGCCGACTCCTGATGTTAAATCTTTCCCTACCTACCCATTGAACTTAGATACTGGGTGGACTCGTGATAATTATGGACCTATATGGATACCTAAGAAGGGCGCGACGATTACGCTTACTCCTGAAAATCTGGAGATCTATGACAGATGTATTCGTAACTTCGAAAGGCATAATTTAGAGATCAAGGATGGTAAAGTATTTATCGATGGGGTACAGAGTGATACCTATACCTTTGCCATGGACTATTATTTCATGCTAGGTGATAACCGTCATCGCTCAGCCGACTCTAGAGCTTGGGGATTTGTACCTGAGGATCATATTGTTGGGACACCTCTATTTGTATGGCTCTCATGGGATAAGGATAAGCAAGGCGTCCGATGGAATCGTTTCTTTAAGCTGCCAAAGTAATCCTAAGATGAGTCGGGAGAAAGGTAATAGCAAAGGAGTAATCCGCCTATTGGGTGGGGGTGCTCTTTTGCTATTATTTATCATCTTATTTAGGATGTTCGTCATCAATACTTACTATGTAGGTATGCATGGAGAACTTCCTGATGGGGTTCGTCATAAGAGCCTTCTCTTGGTGGCTTTACAGAACGAGCCGGCGGCGAGTAATGACTTACTAGTGGTAACACTCTATGATGATGAGGGGAACCGACAACTACTCCCAGCACGGCTCATTCAGAGTAGCTCGGTCCATCCAAGACAAGAGCTCTTAGTAGATATAGGCACTTCTGATATCTGGATTCTTAGAGAGCAAGTTCACGGAACGGTAGTAGGGCAGATTAAGCTGCCTTAGATGACAGAAAAATATGAGACTTTTACCGACAGCCTTTTTGCCTGACTATCATTATCTCTCTATGCTCATGCATGGCGAGTGTGCTATATATGTGGGGGAGATGTATCAAAAGCAGAGCTATCGAAATCGTACCGATTTCCTCTCATCTAATGGTGTGGTGAGTTTTTCTATACCGGTGCAGAAGATCGGCTACCCTTCACCACCGACATCACAGGTGATGATATCACCTCATGGTCATTGGCAACACCAATTAGGACATTTACTGATTAGCAACTACACGAATAGCCCATACTGGTTTCATTATGGGCCTATGGTGCTGGAGCTTGTCACAGATGAGAGGATTATCTCTCTTGTGGAATTCAATCAAAGGTGGCTAGAGCTACTCTGTAAGTCTTGGGAATTAGAAATGCCCAAAGTGGTAGATGAAATTAGCCCGAACGATACGTCTTACCCAGAAGTGATCACGCCACAATATAAAAAGAACCTGCCAATCCCTTCACGGTACTGGCAGGTCTTTGAACATAAATTTGGCTTCACTCCCTATCTGTCCTCATTGGATCTCTTGCTGAACCTAGGTCCAGAGGGACGTCTCTATCTCAGGAAGTTATAGCCTTAGGGTTTTTCCCACATCCTCACTCTTGAGGCGGGTACCACGAAGCATACATCTGGTAATTGTCGGAGATTCGTTTGTTAATCGTTTGCGATTGTTCGGGATCAACCATCTTAACAAACTTGGCTGGTACTCCAGCATATAGAGCTCCTGGCTCTATGATGGTGTTACTCAGCACCACAGCACCGCCAGCAATGATAGCTCCTTTGCCGACAACGGCATTGTCCATAACAATAGCACCCATGCCAACTAAAGCTCCTTCTTCGACTTTAGCTCCATGAATGATGGCATTGTGCCCGATGGATACATTATCCTCAAGGATGGTAACAGACTTCTGGTAAAGCGTATGAAGGACAGCTCCATCCTGTACATTCACATTCTTTCCGATGCGGATGCTATTAACATCACCACGGACTACAGCATTGAACCAGATGCTTGAGCCTTCTCCAATCTCTACATCTCCTACCACTACACAGTTAGCAGCGAGGAAGACATTATCTTCAATCTTTGGGGTAAAGCCCCTTACGCTTTGAATGATTGCCATAAATTCTTTTCTTTAATTAAATAGTAGAGACAAAGGCATGCCTCTGTCTCTACCCATTAATAATCTTACTTTATACTCATTACTTCTTAAGAGGAGCTGTCTTAGCTTTAAGCCAAGCAGCCTCTTCCTTACTGAGCAATGGAGATATTCTCTCATAAACGGTTGCTTGGTAGTCGTTGTACCACTTGATTTCGTTAGGCTCCATCAGATCTACATTGACTAAGCTATTATCCATATAGCAGACCGTTAAGGTCTCAAAGGCATAGAAAGCCCCATCTACTGACTTCTTAAATGGTATGGTGCGGATAAGGTTCTCGATACGGATACCATATTCGCCTGTGATGTAAATGCCAGGTTCGTTAGAGGTAACCATACCAGGTACTAGCTCTGTAGGATTCTCATTCATACGAATGTTTTGAGGACCTTCGTGGACATTTAGGAAATGACCTACACCATGACCTGTACCGTGACCATAGTTCTGACAGTTGTCCCAAAGAGCCTTACGAGCAAGGATATCTAATTGAGAGCCACGAGTTCCTTGAGGGAAGATAGCTGTCGCTAACTGAATATGCCCCTTTAGTACACGTGTGTAGTCATCTTTCTGCTTTTGGCTAGGTTTACCATCTAGTGAAATAGTACGAGTGATGTCGGTGGTACCATCATAGTACTGACCCCCTGAATCTAAAAGCAACATCCCCTTAGGCTCCAGCTTATAGGCACTTTCAGGGGTAGCACTATAGTGAACAATCGCACCGTGATCGTTATATCCAGCGATGGTCCCAAAGCTATCACTCACATACTTCTCATCCTGAGCACGGAAGCCAGAGAGTTTCTCTCCAATTTCATACTCAGTTGGGTTATTGCCCTCAGCTAGAGTCTTTTCTAACCACATGAAGAAACGAGTTAGAGCAGCTCCGTCACGATTCATTACGGTGTAATATCCCTTATATTCAGCTTCATTCTTCACGGCCTTATGGAATGTGATAGGACTAAGCTGCTGTATCTTAGTTACGTGGCTAGGTACAGCACGGTAGAAGGCGTAGTTGGTCCGGATGGGATCAAGGCAGAGTACATCGCTATCCTTTAGGTTAGCTACATCTGTATATACTTCGTTGTATTCTTTTATCGTAACGCCATTTTCCTTTAGATGCTCTTTGACTTCCGTAGGAAGCTTTTCGGGGAAAGTATAAAGGATAACCTCACGAGGCGTGATGAGTCCGTATGCGATGCCTACGGGATTGTAAGCTACGTCATTGCTACGGATATTGAAGAACCAAGCAATCTCGTCAAGCATGGTTATGATATAGGTATTTGCACCCATATCCTCTAGGGAGGATCTCACTTGCTTAATTTTATCAGCTGTAGATACACCAGCATACTGAATGGGTTGTACGAAGAACGGGTTGCGAGGAATTTCAGGCATGTCCTCACGAGCCATACCGATGAGGTCTTTGTCGGAGACAATTTCGATACCAGCGATGTCCATCGCTTTCTTATATCCCAGTGCTTCTGTAGTGCTGATGGCTTTATCCAAGAATCCGATTCTCTTAACACCAGGTTTCTTCCTAAGATAGTCTGCTATACTAGGTGTCTCTGGTAGTCCCTCCTTGCGAAGAGTGATCGTGGTTCCCTCTAGTTGCTCAGCACCTTGGAGGAAGTAGCGTGAATCTGTCCATAATCCCGCTTCGTCTAGTGCAACTACTGCAGTACCCGCAGATCCATTAAATCCACTTATCCACTCTCTATTCTTCCAGCACTCAGGGGTGTATTCGCTCAGGTGATGATCGGAGCTAGGTATGATATATGCATCAATATTTTCTTGCTTCATCACCTTACGAAGTGCCTGAAGTCTGTTCTTAATTACGTCTTTCATTTGTAAATGTTATTATTTGATTTAAAAATTTATTTTTGTTGTATGTATAGGTCTCAGAAGATCATTCACGATCTTCACGGGATTAAATGTAGTGGCCGGAACTTCTACAAAAGCTGTGTTCCAGTTACTCATGGCACCATTCCATAGTCCTGGTAGCTCAAGAGCCTTCAGCTCTACGCCCTTCTGACTCTTTTTGCTGATGAATCCTGTGGACTCATCAACGAAGGAGAGAAGGTCAAACTTATGTCCTCGATAGTCCTTAACCCCACAAACTAAATCCACAGGATTAAAGAATCGACTCTTTCGAAACTCTTCTAGGTCCTCTTCGTTCTCCTTATCTATCTGGCTACTTTCTAAGATCTGTAATCCTGTAGATCCATCTTCAGACCTTACGATATAGGGCCCACCTCCAGGTTCCCCCTCATTACGTACCATTCCGCAAACACGGGTAGGGCGATTGAGAAGCCTGCGAAGTTCGATGATTTGCTCTTCCAAGTTTGTATCTTCCAAGTAACTTGTGTCAATACAGAAAGACTCCTCAAGGAACTCTCGGATCTCAGAGATAAGTCCTGTATTGGCTTTCTTTTCTGAAGATAACTGTGACATATACTTGAATACCTTATCCTGAAGCTTGATGAGATAACCCCCAATTATCTTCTTGTGGATAATCGTGTCACATGATAGCAATTCAGGCACTACATTATCAATGTTTTTGATAAAGATGATGTCAGCGTCTATTTCATTTAGGTTCCAAATTAGAGCCCCATGTCCCCCAGGACGGAAGAGCAGGCTACCGTCTTCATTACGTATGGGGTTATTCTGCATATCTACAGCAATGGTATCTGTTTCGCCCTTTTGGATGCTGTGAGAGATATCATAGACGACAGAATATCTATCCTCAAGTTCAGCTTTACGCTTCTGCATTAGATTCTCAAAGGGCTCAATATGTTCAGGGGAAAGAGTGAAATGTATCTTTACCGTCCCGTCACTGTTTCGAGCATATTTAGCACCTTCCGTCAAGTGCTCCTCTGCAGCTGTTCGAGAGCCATCTGAGTATCTGTGGAATAGTAAAAGTGCTTTGGGGAGCTTTCCATAATTGAGCCCCTTAGGTTCTAAGAGGTACTCTATGACTGTTTTCTCAGCTCCCATTTGAATCAATTTTTCACAGCCTTTACCACCCTCTCCAAGCATACACGCTCTATTCAGGGCATCGAAGAATGCAAAATCCTTAATGTGTGCCAGTACTTCCTTGACGGACTCATTCATTTTCCCCTCATTGAGGAAAGAGTAGAGATCCTTAAACATCCTAGAGGCTGCTCCAGAGGCAGGGACGAACTTCACAACTTCACTTGAGGGAGATAGAAGTTTGTCTTCCCATAGCTTCAGTACTTCCTCTATTTCCTCCTCTGTCATGGAGATAATGCCATGTTCTTCATCCGCAGATCGGACGATAGATAGGTAAGGATATCCCTTCTCAAATCGTCTTATTTGCGACTCTAATTCTTGCTTGGAAATGCCTTTCTGTTCCAGTTGCTCTAGGTCAGCATCCGTCAAATGTAGTTCTGCCATAAATGTACTTTTTTATCGTGGTTCTTTTTTAAAGTGTTTTGTCATTATCATCTAAAGGGAGTTGAAGACTTCTATATAGCCCCAAATCAGTGGCCTCTACAGTTGATGACTTAGAAGAAATCATGTCAAGCAAATCCCAAAAGTAAAGGTCTCACAGCATTATGCTTTATTTCGCGGAGGCCATAAAGCAGATGAATCTCCTTTGATTGGGATTTTTTTTATCTTATCAACCCTTACAAATGTAATATTTTATTTGCACTTAGCCCTTACTTTTTTGTTAACTAATCTTACTTGTTGTAAGTGAGAAGTGGGTGTGTAAGTTACTTCCTTACACCTTGAAATTAAGCATAAAAATTATAGTGCTAATGATATTAAGATAACCTGATGCAATGAAAAAGCCTTTAGGAATTCTTGATGTAGGCATTGTGTAATGTGCTTATTGAGAATAGGACCTTTTTCGTGCTTAATTTTTTAGGGTGACCTGTTCTTCGTGGGTTAGTGTTTATATGCAAATGACAGCCTGCTGTTGTTTGCGATTTGAAAATAGATTAACTTTGAGGGTGGGTAGAGGGATAAGTGTCATTATATCAATTTACAATGAAAGACTTTATCGCTATTGACTTTGAGACGGCTAATTACTGCCGCAGTAGTGTGTGCAGTGTGGGTATTGTAACTGTACAAGAGGGGGAAATTACTGATCAATTGTATGAACTCATACATCCGTCCCCCAATTACTATTTACCGGCATGTACTTCTATACACGGACTGACTGCTATGGATACCGATGAGGCACCATATTTTCCTGAGGTTTGGGAGAAAATCACTGCTCGCCTGCCTATAGGACTTCCATTTGTCGCTCATAATTCGGCTTTTGATCAGAGCTGTCTCAAAGCAGTCTTTCACAAGTATAAGATGAACTATCCGCTAGAGTATCGCTTTTTCTGTACCTATCAAGCTGCTCGACGCTATTTTGGGAAACAGCTTCCTAATCATCAACTTCATACGGTATCAGCTCAATGTGGATACGATCTTAGAGATCATCACCATGCGTTGGCAGATGCTATAGCCTGTGCACACATAGCACTTAATATCCTCTGAGGTAGCTCTAACCTCTTTCGAATCATGGTGGTGTGACTAAATTGTTTTCATTTGGAGCACAAAGAGAAATATCCCTATAATATGTTAGTGGAGAAATGCTGAAATTGAGGTACTTTTGTTGGTAAATGAAAAAACTATGTCGTAGTAATGATGAGTAATCCTATATATATTAATCAGGAAACATTGTACAAGTCTTTTTTAGAGCATCCCTCAGTTTGTACAGATAGCAGAAAGCTAAAGCGAGGAGATCTGTTTGTTGCTCTAAAGGGCCCTTCATTTGATGGAAATGACTTTGCCCTAAAGTCATTAGAGCTCGGTGCTGCCTATGCAGTGGTCTCTCGTCCCGATTTAGCAGAGGCAGATCCCAGATGTCTATTAGTAAAAGATACTCTTGAGGCACTACAAGACCTCGCACGCTCGCACAGAGCATCATTGAATATACCGGTAATTTGTATTACAGGAACCAATGGGAAAACAACGACTAAGGAACTAACATGTGCAGTTCTTAGTCGAAAATATAGAGTCCTAGCGACAGAGGGTAATCTCAATAATCACATAGGGGTGCCTTTGACCATCCTAAAGATAACTTCTGAACATGAGGTAGCCATTATTGAGATGGGAGCCAGTGCAGAGGGAGAGATAAGACTACTTTCGGATATCGCTCAGCCTACTATAGGGGTTATTACTAATATAGGAAAAGCTCATCTACAAGGCTTTGGCTCTCAAAAAGGCATTTTGCGTGCTAAGAGCGAACTATTTGAATATTTAGAGCATTCGAATGGAGTTTATCTCCTGAATGGTGATGACCCATTGCTTCGTGAGCACTGGTATCACTCTGAAGCATTGACTTATGGGGTCGGATTAATAGAGGGCCACGATCACTTTGTAAGAGGGATTCACTTAGAGGAGGATCCTTATTTGTCGCTTGAAGTGATAGCCAAAGGTGAACATCAAAAAATTGGTACCAATTTGATAGGAAAGTATAACGCTAGCAACGTATTAGCTGCTGTGGCCGTAGGAATTAAACTTGGTATCACGATGGGGGATATTGCTTTAGCGATGAAAGATTATGTTCCATCAAATAATAGGTCTCAATTGGTGAAAATGAACCGTGGCATTGACATCATATTGGACTGTTACAATGCTAATCCGTCTAGTATGATGGCTGCACTCCAAAATATCGAAGGGACTAGGAAAATTCATAAAATGGTTGTGCTTGGGGATATGCTGGAGTTGGGCGAAGATAGTGAGAAAGAGCATGCACAGGTCATTAATTGGTTAAGACAGCATCCCGAAATAGTTCCTATTCTCGTGGGTCATGAATTTGGAAAAGCTCTGAACTATGATCCAGCGGTTGAAGGTGAGCGAAATACGACTCTTTATTTTGATCAAAGTGACTTGTTACAAGAGTTTCTAAAGAATTTAGAAATACCAGATGAATCCATTATTCTAATAAAAGGTTCACGAGGAATGGCTCTCGAGAGATGCGAGCCCTTGATAGAGGCATCAGCATGTAGAAGTGGAAAGGGTGGGGCTTCATTTTGGTATAATCAATCTAAATAGAAAAATAGGATAACGTAATGTCAGAGAATGTACTATTTGCTTTAGTGATAACGCTTTTTGCAGGGCTCTCTACTGGTATCGGTAGTGCGATTGCATTTTTCACAAAGAAAACTAATACAAAGTTTCTTTCGGTAGCTCTTGGTTTGTCTGCTGGAGTGATGATTTACATCTCATTTGTGGAGCTATTAAGTGGTTCTATTGATATGATGTCAGAGATGTATGGTGAGAAAAATGGTCAGTTATATTCTATACTGTCATTCTTTGGTGGTGTCTTTCTGATCATGATGATTGATTTCTTAATTCCAGAGGATCTCAATCCACATGAAATTATGGAGATGAAGGACATTAAGGGGGAGATGACGGAAGAACTTAGGAATGAGATTGATCAGAAGAAAAAGACCTCTGCACTGATGCGAGCTGGTCTAGTCTCGGCGTTAGTTATGGCTATTCATAACTTTCCAGAAGGTATGGTGACCTTTCTCTCGGCTCTCGAAAATCCTACCTTGGCTCTGCCTATTGCCATTGCCATCGCGATTCACAATATACCCGAGGGAATTTCTGTCTCTGTTCCTATTTATTATGCAACAGGGAATAGGAAGAAAGCCTTTTGGATATCTTTTTCGAGCGGCTTAGCTGAGCCAGTGGGTGCACTTATAGGGTATTTAATTTTGGCCCCGTTCCTAAATGATACTTTGTTTGGAGTGATTAATGCGGCCATAGCAGGCGTCATGGTTTATATCTCATTAGATGAGTTGTTACCAACAGCTCAAAAGTATGGGCATCACCACCATTCCATTGTGGGACTTATTATTGGAATGATCATAATGGCTGTATCACTTGTCTATATTTAAGTGGTACTGAGTTTTGGATGGACTACCTTTATTTTCGAATGGGGGAATTTAGGTAAATGGTCATTTATCTTTTTCCTCACGTTTTTTCTAATTAGCAAGTCGTTGTGCGTAAATTGAATAAGAGTGGACGATATTATTCATTGAATCTCTGTTGGGTATAGGTAGGAGATCAATCCTTGTGTTAATAAAAATTATTCACGATTATTTGACTCAATAAGATTAATATATGCAAAATAATAGGTAAGTTTGTCCGCAAGTATCATAAAATAAATATTTCTTAATTGAAAGATTATGGCTAATGTTATTAAAACAAAGAAAGGACTGGATATCAATCTTGTAGGTGAAGCTCCTAAAGTGGAGGTCCTTGCTAGTCCAGTACGTTCTTATGGAGTGGTTCCTGATCATTTTTCAGGGATCATACCGCGTCTTTCCGTAAAGGAGGGTGACCATGTGCAGGCTGGGGATGCGGTAATTTATCATAAAAATGAGCCAATGCTAAAGCTGACCGCTCCGGTTAGTGGGGAGATCGTAGAGGTGAAACGTGGTGCTAAGCGAAAGATTCTTTATGTGCAAATTAAGCCAGAGTCAACTATTGATTATAAGGAGTTCGATGTCGCTAATGCTAAAATGAAAAGCAGAGAAGATATACTGAACCTTCTAGGGGAGAGTGGTTTATTAGCTCTTTTCCGTAATCGTCCTTATGATATGATCGTGGATCCTAAAGTGACTCCTCGTGATATTTATGTGACTGGTTACTTGAGTGCTCCTCTGATGCCAGACGTGATCTCCCTAGTGAAAGATGATCTTAAGTATCTTCAAAATGCTATTGATGTTATTGGTAAGCTCACGAAGGGGGATGTCTATATGGGCGTTAAGAAGGGAACTCCACTAGAGGTTAAGAACTGCAAGGTATACGAAATTGATGGTCCCCATCCAGCTGGTAATGCTAGTGTCTTCATTAATCACACAAAACCGTTAAATAGAGGCGAAAATGTGTGGGCTATAGGCTTGACAGAGTTGGCTCTTATAGGTCGCTTCTTAGCTACAGGCCGTGTGGATATGAGTCGCAAAGTCGTGTTTGCTGGTAGTTGCTTCGAGAGTGCAGGATATGCTACCGTAAGGAGTGGCTCAGAAGTCAATGACCTGACAGCTGGGAAAATTGAGGATGGAAAGAGGTCAGTCCGGATTATTGATGGTGATGTCCTTACCGGGACTAAATTAACGGAGGATTATAGGTATATGAGCCCATTCTCTAACATCATTTCTGCTATTCCTGAGGGTGATGATGTGAATGAGTTATTTGGGTGGGCTGCCTTAGGTATGAAAAAATACAGTGTGAACCGATCATACCCAACATTCTTATTCGGAAAGAGTAGAAAATATGATATTGATGCTCGACTGAAAGGTGGAACTCGTGCTATTATCGTTAGTAACGAGTATGATAAGGTGTTCCCTCTTGATATTTATCCTGAGCAACTGGTGAAAGCCACTATTGCATTCAATATAGATAAGATGGAAGAGCTTGGGATCTATGAGGTAGCACCTGAGGACTTTGCTCTCTGTGAGTTTGTGGACACTTCCAAACTAGAGCTTCAGTATATTATTCGTAAAGGGCTTGATGAGCTCTATAAAGAGATGAATTAATTATTGATTCATCAAAAGGATTGATTATTTACAGATATAATAGATACTTACTACTTTGAAATCTTTAAGAAAACATATAGACAAGATCAAACCGAATTTCATGCCGGGAGGTAAGTTCTCCAAGCTACAATCGGTTTTTGAAGGTTTTGAAACCTTCCTCTTTGTCCCAAATGAGACTAGTAAGCGTGGGGTGCATATTCATGATGCCATGGATTCTAAACGCACCATGACTGTGGTTATTTTTGCCCTACTTCCAGCACTTCTATTCGGTATGTATAATATCGGATACCAACACTATCTAGTGAATGGAGTAGATGCAGGCTTTTGGGCGACATTCTTCTACGGATTTTTAGCAATGCTCCCAAAGATCATTGTGAGTTATTTGATTGGTTTGGGAATCGAGTTTGCCGTGGCACAAGCAAAAGGTGAGGAAATCGCAGAGGGATACTTGGTATCTGGTTTGCTGATTCCTATGATATTACCTATTGAGACTCCTTTATGGCAAGTCATTGTGGCGGTCGCATTTGCTGTGATCTTCGCAAAAGAGGTCTTTGGTGGTACAGGGTATAATATTTTCAACGTCGCTCTTGTGACTCGTGCTTTCCTATTCTTCTCTTACCCAGGTCAGATGTCTGGAGACGCTGTCTTTATTCGTACCGGTAAGCACTGGGGATTAGGTGCTGAGAGCTTGGTCGATACATACACTGGAGCAACCCCTCTAGGTCAGGTGGGTTTGGTTGACTCAAGTGTTCCTACTATCACTGACGCTGTAGGCAATCCACTTAATACCATGGACTTCTTTCTGGGTTTGATCCCTGGATCCATTGGGGAGACCTCTACATTGGCTATACTGATAGGTGCCTTAATCCTTATTGTTACAGGAATTGGTAGCTGGAAAATAATGCTTTCCGTCTTTACTGGAGGTTTCTTAACAGCAGCCCTTTTTAATGCGATAGGTACTACAGGAGCGATGATGCTTCCAGCAATTGATCATATATTACTAGGAGGTTTTGCTTTCGGTGCTGTGTTTATGGCAACAGACCCTGTCACTGCTTCTCGTACAGAGAAAGGTAAGTGGATTTACGGATTTTTGATAGGTTTCTTTGCTATCGCCATCCGTACACTCAACCCTGGTTATCCAGAGGGTATGATGTTGGCGATTTTATTGATGAATGCCTTTGCTCCGCTAATTGACTTCTACGTCTTGGATGCTAACATCCAGAAACGTGTGAAGCGTGCGAAAGCTATAGTAGCAAATAATAAATGAGAGAGGAAAGCTTAATATTGGACAATAAAGAGACAGTATAAAGATGAATAAGAATAGTAATACTTATGTGATCCTCTACTCTGTAGTGATGGTAGTAATTGTGGCTATAGGGCTTGCATTTACTTCGGAGCTGCTGAAGGATCGTCAGAAATCTAATGCCAACATTGATACAATGAGGCAGATATTAAGTTCGCTACATATTACGACCGATGAGAGTAATACTGAGAGCGTATATGCAAATACTATCCAAGAAGCATTTGTAGTGGATGCTGAAGGTAATGTGATTCCAGGATCAGAGGGGGTGACCGTAAATGATCAAGCATTTACGACTCGTCTTCAAGACCTCTATTCTGCACCTAAATATCCTGTGTTTGTTGCAGAGATAGATGGTGAGAAGAAGTACGTCCTAGGAATGTATGGTGCAGGTCTATGGGGACCAATTTGGGGCTACCTTGCTATGGACGCTGATGCAGATACAGTGTATGGGACTACTATGAGCCATGAAGGTGAGACTCCAGGACTGGGAGCTGAAATCACTTCGGATAAATTCTTGAAGCAGTTCCCTGGCAAACATATCTTTGTCGAGGGAGAGTTTAAGAGTATTGCAGTCGTTAAACCGGGAAAAAGCGTTAGTGGGAAAGATTATGTTGATGGCATTTCTGGAGGTACTCTTACTTCTCAAGGTGTTGATCAAATGCTTTACAACTCACTGAAGCTTTATGAACCTTATTTAAATAAACTGAAGAAGTAATAGAGATGGCACTATTTGATAAGAAAAATAAAGAGACCTTTTTAGATCCGATTAGTAAGAATAACCCTGTAGTGGTACAGGTGCTAGGTATCTGTTCAGCTCTTGCGGTTACTTCTAAGTTGGAACCTTCTATTGTGATGGCACTTTCAGTGACCGTTGTGATCGCATTTGCCAACGTTATTATTTCACTTTTGAGGAAAACCATTCCTAATAATATTCGTGTTATTGTGCAGTTGGTTGTTACCGCTACCCTAGTGACTCTTGTGAGCGAGTTTCTGGAAGCTTTTGCTTTTGATTTGAATAAGCAGTTGAGCGTCTTCGTTGGACTGATCATTACTAACTGTATTGTGATGGGACGTCTTGAAGCATTCGCGATGACTAACAAGCCTTGGCCTTCTTTTCTTGATGGTCTTGGTAATGGATTGGGTTACGGGTTGATCCTTGTAATTGTTGGCTTCTTTCGTGAACTCTTTGGCTCTGGAACATTATTGGGTTATCAGGTAATTCCAGATAGTCTATATGAGGCGGGATATGTTAATAATGGATTGTTTATCCTTCCTCCTATGGCTTTGATTATTGTAGCTGTGATTATATGGGTACATCGTTCTTGGAAGCCAGAGCTACAAGAAGAGGCCTGATGTAGGTGAATGATTATTAGACAAGAAAAGAAATTTAAAGACAATAAAATATTATGCAAGAATATCTAAGTCTATTCGTCAAGTCCATCTTTGTGGACAATATGGTCTTCGCTTACTTCTTGGGAATGTGTTCATTCCTAGCTATTTCGAAGAACGTAAAGACTTCATTAGGATTAGGAATTGCTGTAGTAGTGGTCCTAACCTTAACTCTACCTCTCAACTACCTACTCGAGAATTATGTATTATCGGAAGGTGCTTTAGCATGGATTCATCCCAGTTTTGCTTCGATCGACTTGAGTTTCCTAAGCTTACTAATCTTTATCTCTGTTATTGCTGCATTTGTGCAAATTCTAGAGATGGTAATTGAGCGCTTTAGTCCATCTTTATATAACTCATTGGGTATATTTCTACCTTTGATTGCTGTGAACTGTTCAATCCTTGGTGGTTCTCTATTTATGCAGCAGAAAGCATTTGAAAATATTGGCCTTGCAGCCACTTATGCTTTTGGGTCTGGTATTGGTTGGTTATTAGCGATTATAGGTTTGGCTGCTATTCGTGAGCGTTTGATGTATCACGATATTCCAAAACCACTTCGTGGTCTAGGGATGGCTTTTATATTAACTGCTCTTATGGGACTAGCATTTCAATGCTTCTCTGGACTTAATATTTAATGCCGAGAGTGATCATATAGATTAAGAGACTTTATAGAATAAAGATAAGATGTTTATTAACGCAATATCAATGACAACCATTTGGGGAAGTACAGTGGTCTTTTCGCTGATTATTTTGCTACTTGTGATCGTACTACTTTTGGCAAAGAAGAAGCTTGTCCCATCTGGAAATGTGAATATTAATCTTAACGATGAAAAAGATTTAGAGGTAGGTCAAGGAGACTCACTTTTAACAACACTACAAAACTCAGGTGTATTCCTAAGTAGTGCATGCGGTGGACAAGGAACTTGTGGACAGTGTAGATGTAGGGTCGTTGACGGAGGAGGTGAGATTCTTTCTACAGAGAAACCTCATTTTTCACGCAAAGAAGTTAACGCTAATTATCGACTTTCCTGTCAAGTGAAAGTAAAAGAAGATCTGAAGGTTATTGTTCCTGAGGATGTCTTTGGTGTAAAGGAATGGGAGTGTACCGTAGTATCTAATAAAAACGTGGCATCCTTCATTAAGGAGTTTGTAGTAAGACTACCTGAGGGTGAAAACCTAGATTTCAAGGCAGGATCTTATGCTCAGATTAAGATCCCTAAGTATGAAATTAAGTATAAGGATATGGAAGTGCAAGCTCCTTTTGATAAGGAGTGGGATAAGTTCAAGCTTTGGGGTCTCGTCGGTAAGAATACAGAGGAGACTGTAAGAGCATACTCTATGGCGAACTATCCAGCTGAAGGTAATATCATCACACTGAATGTTCGTATTGCTACTCCTCCATTTGATCCAAAGACTGGAACATGGAAGGCTGGTGTCAATCCTGGTATAGCATCTACTTATATCTTCAATCTCAAACCTGGAGATAAAGTAACTATGAGTGGACCTTATGGAGACTTCCATATTCAGGATACCGATGCAGAGATGCTATATATTGGTGGTGGTGCGGGTATGGCACCTCTTCGTGCACAGATTTTGCACCTATTTAATACGCTTAAGACTGGCAGAAAGGTATCTTACTGGTATGGAGCTAGGTCTAGGGTAGAGATTTTCTATGAGGAAGATTTCCGAAAGTTAGAGAGGGAGTTCCCTAACTTCCAATTTAATATTGCTCTATCAGCTGCTCTTCCAGAAGATAATTGGACAGGGTACACTGGATTTATCCACCAAGTTATATTTGATCATTATCTTAAGGATCATCCAGCTCCGGAAGATATAGAGTACTATATGTGTGGTCCTGGCCCTATGGCTTCAGCTGTATTGAGTATGCTAGATAACTTGGGTGTAAGTAAGGATAATATATTCTTCGATGACTTCGGTTGATATGGAGAGTATTTTATGAGTTCAGAAGGCTCGATCATAAGGTGTCGAGCCTTCTTCATATTCTATGTAACGGTGTCTTTTGTAATTATGATGATGACACATACGTTCTTGAAATGTAATTCATTTATTCTAAAAAATAAAATCTAGAGTTATGAGAAATCTTTTGCTGAAAAGCCCCCTCTGGGGATTAATGCTATTAGCTGCAATGCTAATGTATTCTTCTTGTGATAAATCGAGTGAAAACGATATGAGACAATCGGAGCAGTTAGAAGTGTCAAATATTTCTGATACTGTACAAAAGGAGACTGTAAGTGAGATTCAGAGTGAAGCGTACAGTGCGGAACAGGTGGATTTATTGCAAAGAGGAGTTGCTCAGGTAGCTAACTTATGGAGAGAAAGTGACGGAGATGTCGAAGCCTTCAAGAGCTTTTGCAAGACACATTATGAATCAGATCCTATTGCTCGCCGTCAATTGTTTAATAAGTTGGAACGTGCTTTTGAGGTGCTATTAGGTCATTATAATAAGATGGATCTAAAGCTAAAAGAACCATTGCATTTACGAGGGGATGCCTTAACGGACGTGGATCAGATGATAGGAGGATATGATGTGTCTGCTCACTTTTCAGATGATATGTATTCGAGTAAGTTAGCATTTGTAACCGCCTTAAACTTTCCACCATATACATTGTCTGAAAAAACTACTAAGGGAGAATCTTGGAGTCGTGAAGAGTGGGCTTATGCTCGTATGGGAGATATGTTTGTTGCGAGAGTCCCAGCGGCATTAAATCTAGAAGTCTCTAAGATTTTGACCAAAGCTGATTCTTACATCGCTGAATATAATATCTGTATGGATCAGTTGCGTAACGAGGCTGGCGAACAGCTTTTCCCTGACGGCATGCGTCTGATTAGTCACTGGGGTTTACGCGATGAAATAAAGTCTAATTATGGAGATCCTGAGCGTGGACTTGAAAAGCAACGTACGGTTTATGAGGTGATTAAGCATATTGTAAAGCAGGATATACCCGCAGAGGTGATTAATAACGATCAAGTAACTTGGAATCCATATTCTAATGTTCTGTATAAAGATGGTCAAGTGGTCGAGAACGCACCACGTGAAGAGGATGTAAGATATACCATTTTATCATCATTGTACAAAACATATAGTAAGCTTGACCCTTATTATCCACAGATGCCAACGCAGTTGGACAGGACTTTTGAAGGGACCATGGAAATACCTCAGGAGGATGTAGTTAAATTATTTGACGAGTTACTTTCATCTCCACAGTTAAAGGAGGTGGCCTCTATTATTTCCCAACGATTGGGTCGTTCTCTTGAACCGTTTGATATATGGTATAATGGCTTTTCCGCTGGAGAGTCTATTCCAGAATCACAACTTGATAAGATGACCATGACTAAGTATCCTAATCCTGAAGCCGTCTGGGAAGATCTTCCAAACATTCTAGTGAAGTTGGGATGGTCGCGTGAGAAAGCCGATGAAATTTGCTCTCTTGTAGCAGTTGATCCAGCTCGTGGTGCAGGTCATGCTTGGGGAGCCTCTATGAGAGGAGAGAAAGCACACCTTCGTACCCGCATCAAACCAGAAGGAATGGATTATAAAGGATATAATATCGCCGTTCATGAATTTGGTCATAATGTTGAGCAAACTATATCTATGAATGATGTGGACTATTATATATTGAATGGTGTTCCTAATACTTCTTTTACTGAGGGAGCTGCCTTTCTATTCCAAAATAGAGACCTAGAGCTATTGGGGGTATCGAAGGAGTCCGATGAGGACGTTCATTGGGAAGCCCTTTCAATGTTCTGGAATACATGCGAGATTATGGGAGTTTCCCTCGTAGATATTGCTGTATGGGAGTGGATGTATGACCATCCAAATGCCACTTCAGCTGATTTGAGAGAAGCAGTTCTTGAAATAGCAAAAGAGGTCTGGAATAAATACTTTGCGGAGGTGTTAGGCGGTAAGGATGAACCCTTATTGGCTGTCTATTCTCACATGGTCAATTATCCACTGTATCTCCCTAATTATCCATTTGGACATCTTATTAGCTTCCAGATAGAGGAGGCGGTTCGTGGTAACAATCTGGCAGATGAATTTACTCGAATGTACACATATGGTAAGATTATTCCTCAGCTATGGATGAAGCATGCTGTAGGAAGTTCTATATCAATACAACCTCTTCTCCATAAGACATCTGAGGCAATTGAGTGGGTAAGCAGTAAGTGAACCTTTGTGTTTCAGGGAAAAATGGGTAACTTTGCATCGCTTTTTCAATGAAAAGCCTATCCGTCGTGTGATGGGGAATTAGTGAAGAGGCTAATTTTGAGTAACACAATTAAGACATTAAAAAATGAAAACATTCAAACTTAACGCTGAAGTTCGTACAGTGTCAGGCAAAAAGGCCGTGAAGGGACTTCGTAAAGAAGGCTTGGTACCTGGAGTAATTTATGGTGGTGAAAAGAATATTTCTATCACCGTTATAGACAAAGACCTTAGGGATCTTATCTATACCCCAGATATTTTCCTTGTAGAGATGAATCTAGGAGGCGAAGAGAAACGTTGTATCGTACAGGAGATGCAGTTTCACCCTGTAACAGACAAGCTTCTACATATTGATTTCTTGGAAGTATTCCCAGACAAACCAATGGTTATTGAAGTACCTGTTCAGCTTGACGGATTCCCTGTAGGTGTTCGTGCTGGTGGTAAGCTTACCATGGATATGCGTAAGATTCGCGTGAAGGGTCTTTATAAAGATATTCCTGAGCGCCTGAAGATAGATGTGAATAAGCTACAACTTGGTAAGACTATCCAAATTGGAGCCCTATCTTTTGAAAACCTTGAGATCCTTAACGCTAAGAACGCTGTTGTTGCAGCTGTTAGAGCTACTCGTGCTGCAATCGGTGCAGTTGGTAGTGTTGATGAGGAAGAGGAAACTGAAGGCGAAGAAGAGAAGACTGAAGAGTAATCGACTTGTCACATTCGCAGATAAAGCGATTGAGAATTTGACTTACATCAGTGGGCAGTCGCTAAGGCGTCTTGCCCACTGTTTTTATATTATAGAGAATAGATGATAATAATAGATGACGTAATCGTTAGTACTGATGTACTAGAGACTTACTTTGAGTGTGACCTCGAGGCTTGCAAAGGTGCTTGTTGTGTTGAGGGAGAGTCAGGGGCTCCTATACTAGAGGTGGAGGAGCAGCTTATTTGCAAAGCTTATCCTAGTATTGAATCCTATCTTTCCCAGAAGAATAAATCCTATATAGAAGATAGAGGCTTGATGTACACTGACCTTGATGGAGATATGGTTACCAATATCATTGAGGGCAAAGAGTGCGTCTTTACTACTTTCGAGAAAGATGGAAGTGCTAGATGTGCTTTTGAAAAAGCTTGTAGTGAAGGACGGAATGATACGCTATATAAGCCTATATCCTGTCATCTATTTCCTGTTAGAGTACAGCAGTTGCATACAGGTCAGGCACTTAATTATGTCCGTTGGCGGCCCATTTGCGAGCCTGCTAGAGAGAACGGGAAACGCAACGGCATCCGATTGTATCGTTTTTTAGAAGCTCCATTAATCAGAGCGTATGGAGAGGAATGGTATGGCAAACTTTTGGAAGAGGCTGAAGAGTACTTTAGGAATAAGGAAAAAGGAGATGAACGAAAATAAATTTTTGATTGTCGGCTTAGGTAATATAGGTCCAGAGTACGAGGGTACCAGACATAATGCTGGCTTTATGGTGGTTGATGAATTAGTGGGCGATCGTGCAATGTTCGAGCCAAAGAGATACGCTTCCGTAGCCCGTATTCGTCTTAAAAATAAAGAGCTCGTAGTGGTCAAACCCTCTACCTTTATGAACCTTAGTGGTAATGCCGTGCGTTATTGGATGAAGGAAGAGAATATACCTCTCGAGAATCTCCTTGTGATTGTGGACGAGCTGGCTTTGCCTTTTGGCCAATTACGTCTGAAAGGCAAAGGAAGTGATGGCGGGCATAATGGGCTGAAACATATTCAAACCACTCTAGGTACACAAGCATATGCACGACTTCGAGTTGGGATCGGTAATGATTTTCCTAAGGGAGCTCAGGTAGCTTATGTCTTAGAGCCGTTCGATCAGGAGGAGATGGAAGCATTACCTGAATTGTGCAAGACAGGTGCAAAGATTATCGAAACTTTTTGTCTGGCTGGCATCAATATCGCTATGAACCAATTTAATAAGACTGCACCGAAGAAAAAGACAAAACCTATCGAGATTAAAAGAGAAGATGGCGAATCAACAAAGGATTGATAAGTGGCTCTGGGCTACTAGAGTATTTAAGACTCGCTCTATTGCAGCTGATGCTTGTAAGAAAGGACGGGTTATGAAAGGTGATCGTACGCTCAAACCCTCCTCAATGGTGGAGGTTGGAGACGTGATACGAGTGCGTAAACCACCAATTACTTTTTCTTTTGAGATTATTGATTTGGTTAATAATAGAGTAGGGGCTAAGCTGGTGGAGAAATATCTCAAGAATGTTACTCCTGCTAGTGAATATGAGATCCTTGAACTCCAAAAATTATCTGGCTATCAAGGTCGTCCTAAAGGGTTAGGGAGACCTACCAAAAAAGATCGTCGTGACTTAGAGCAGTTCATCCATTCCAAACAATCTGCGGATTGGTGGGAGGAGAGTTATTTGGATGAGCCTGAGGATGAGGATAGCTGGGATTTCGATGACTTCTGGGACGAATGAATGGATGAACGCTTAGCTAGTTTCTGGCTAAGGACCAGTAACACCACCGCATTAATCACCAGAAAAATCCCTATAATACTAGTTTTTGTCAGCGGTTCTCCAAATGCAATAACACCTACGACCACTGCTGTAAGTGGTTCTAATGCGCCCATGATAGAGGTAGGTGTAGAGCCTATGATAGGGATGGCTTTGACTAGAAAAAGGTTGGATAAGACCGTTGGAATAGCTGCGAGAAGTATCGCATTAGTCCATTCATAAGCGTTGTAAGGCAGTCTAAAACCTCCGGAGGCTGAAGCATATCCGACATAGCAAAGTGCTGCAACGGTGAGAACATAAAAGTTCAAGACCAATGGCGGTACCTCTCCAACGCTACTCTTATTGACTACCACTATATATACTGCATAGCCTAAGGCACTCAGAAGGACGATGAGGACTCCATTAAAGGAGTTCACGCTGGCATTGTTAAGTCCTGACATCAAGCCTACACCTAAAATGGCCATTATGATAGCTATCTGTCCTAGGTAGCCTAGTCTCTGTTTGAAGAAGATAAACATTAAGAGAGCCGTGAATATGGGGTACATGAAGTGTAATACGGTAGCGGCTCCTGTGGTCATATACTTATAGCCTATTTGTAATAGGAAAGCAGTGCAGAAGTACTGTATTCCAAGAACCATTACCCATTTAATGTTCTTGCGAGCTATTTTAAAGCTCTGCCCACGCATTTTAAGAACTATAGCCACCAATATCGATGCTAGACCAAATCGGTATAACAGCACGGTAGGCGTTGTCATCCCTCCTATTAGAAGAGGAACGGTAAATAGCGGTATTAAGCCAAACGAACTAGAAGAAAGAAGCCCATAGAGGTATCCTTTCGCCTTGTTATTCATAATAGTAAATAAAAAAACGTGGGGCTGTCCCCACCTATGATTTATAACTCTACAAAGTTAAATCATTTATCTTAATTCTCCTCGCTTTCCTCTCAGTTTTCGTCTTGCTGCTCCTCTCTTTTGAATACAATACATACAACCTGTTATTTATACTCATTAAATTCATGATTACTCCATTCATTTGATTCTGTTGATGCTGTGAATCCAGAAGAAAGTGAAGAGTAGGTTAAAAAGATATCGCGTATTTCTTACTGAGAGGTCATAAATCTATTGAAAATTCTTTTGAATGTTAAAAAAATAAAAAGCAAGAGGCTTTTTTTTTGTTAATATTTATATTTTGTATATATTTCATAGCGTAATTTGATACGAAATGCACTTTTTATGAGGTTAAAAGCTAATCTATGAAAATATGTGTGAATACAAAAATAGCAGAGAAAAAGAGCTGTGTTTCGGTAGGGTTCTGATAGATAAAAAACTCCTATCCATATCTTTTTTTGCTCTAGACTGTATCTTGAAGGCTTGTTTCGTACAATTAGCCTTGTTATGCTGTGTTTTTAATACTGCTTTAGCACAAAGTAATGAGTCTCATACAATTTCTGGACGTATTGTGTCAGCATCTGGAGAAGGTATTTCTGATGTAAATGTTTTTGCATCACATACAAATAATAAGTATAAAGTAATCTCACATAGTCTTTCGGATTTAGATGGCTCTTTTGTGCTGACATTTGCTGTTGAATCCGATAGTATTCTTATTAATCTTACCGGTATTGGCATTACACCCAAGTCTATCGTTTTTCCTAATCGTTCAATGAATCAAGATATTGTTGTTGAAGAGAAAGCACAGGAGTTACCAGAGGTAGTCATTAGGGCTGATAAGATATACTCTCGTGGTGATACAATTAATTACAGTGTACCTGCATTTCAGAATAAAACCGACATCTCTATTGGACAAGTGTTAGGCCGTATTCCTGGGATCTCTGTTTCTGAGTTAGGGCAAATTTTTTATAAGGGATTACCTATTAAGAATTTCTATATTGAGGGATTGGATTTGATGAAAGGGAGATATGGGATAGCTACTAATAGCATAGATCCTAATAGTATTGCTTCTATTCAATTGCTTGAAAATCATCAAGATGTCGAGGCCTTAAAAGACCTACTTCCAGAGGAACGGGCTTCTATTAATTTAAAATTGAAAAGTGGAGTGAAAGGGGTTTTTAATCTAATAGGAACCTTAGGAGTAGGATATGATAAAAAAGCGTTATGGGAGAATGAGTTAATTGCGACTTCCTTTAATCGTAATAGTCAATTACTCGCCACGTATAAGGGAAATAACTCTGGAGTTGATTTGATGCAAGAACTTCGATCATTTGATGGTTATGATTTATCAAAAACACCAATACTTACACAGATCGAAATGCCTGGTCCTCCAAATATTAAGAAGAAATATCATTATATGAATAGGTCACATTCAGGGACATATAATAATATTTTTAGGGTTGGACAGAAGGGTGAACTGGGATTCAACTTAGCATATCTAAATAATTTCTATAATAGAGAGCGTCATTCAAAAGTCCTCAATCAGCTCCCAGATAAGAGTGTCGTACAATTAGAAGAGCTTTTTAGTGGAGAGAGCCGAAGTAATATGCTTTATGGCATTGCTACATATCTCTTAAATGAAAAGACAACTTATATTAAAGAGCAGCTAAGGTTTGATTACAATAAGGAGGAAGCTAAGAGCAGTATTTTCGCAGGTCAGAATATTCATCAACAAAGTAACAACGAGAATTATCGATTAAGTAACTATTTTCATCTTGTTAAGCGTACAACGTCTGATAAAGGTATAGACTTTATATCAAAAGCCAACTTTGAAAAGCGACCTCATCAATTGACCGTGAGACCCAATTTATTTCCTAATGCACTTTCAGGACAAACAATACTTCAGGAGGTGTGGCGAAATAATATTTCCCTTGAAAATCGACTCAATTTTCTCGCTGCAATTGTCTGGGGACGGCTTCAAATTCATCCTGCTATTTATGCGAATTACAACAAAAATAGTCTTCAAACGTTGTTAGAAACTTATCAGAATGATTTAACTCTTAGTGAATTCAATGGAGGAGTGGACTTAAATTTTAGTGCTAGTATCAGAAGATTTTACGCTCGATTATCTCTTTCTTGTGATTATAGATATTTCTCTTTGGATAATATAAGGGAAAAAACCGAGGTGAAGCACAGGGTTATATTGGAGCCTACATTGTTTCTTAAGTATGACATTGGAGGAACTGACGAATTGAGATTTAATGGCTATTGGGGATATTCTAAGCCAGCTATGGAGAACTTGTACAGCGAGTCTGTACTGACCTCTTATCGCCAACTTACAGCCTATGATCATATTACATTGAATCAATCTCGATTAGAAAGCTATTCTCTTTCTTATGATCACAAAAATATTGCCTCTATGTTATTTCTAGGAGGAGATATTAAGTGGACTCGAGAGTATCCAGAGGTACTTTATGGGAGTGTTTTTGATGGAATTCTAGAGCGTATAAATAGTCAGGAGACTGATGAACGACTGGATATTTTTTCAGTCTCATTGCGTGCGAGTCAAAGTTATTATTGGAAGCGTTTAAAACTTGAAGTGCTCGCGAGATATAGCTATATCAGTAATCCGATATTGAGGCAGGAGGAGGTAATGAGATATTTTGGAAAGTCTCTTCTGTTGGATTGGGATATTAGCTTAGCTCCAGTTCCTTGGCTCTTTGTGAGCTATGATGGTAGTTATTTCCAATCTTCAGGGAAAGTGAACAACGGTATCTCCATGCCTGCTCTACATACTATGAAAAACTCCTTAGCTATTGACCTCTCGTTGCCACTTGATATTTCATTAGGAGTATCATTTTCTCACTTTTATAATAGCTTCAACACCGCTAATCGAAATTTTTTATTAGGTGAGGTTTATGCCAAATATAATTATGAGAAGTGGATGTTTACTTTATCTCTTGATAATCTTTTTAATCAGAAAAGTTATCTATATGGAGCAAGCACGGCATTGACAGAAAGTAGATATGACTATCGAATACGCCCACGAAGCCTTATGGTAAAGGTAAGGTATAGAATCATTTAAGTGTAATTATTATTTGTTTTATAAGAGAACAATATTATGATGGAAAATATTTTTTATTGTTTGAAGAGAGGAATGGGCATATGTCTCTTATTCTTCGTTTTTAGTATTACTTCCACTGCTCAATTAGCATCGGGCTTTTCCCCAGCTCCTCAGAGTCTGTTGGATAAAGAGAAATTGGATACTTCAACGTATAAGGCTACTTATACATTTAAGTATAAGAGACATTATAAGCAACAGGAGTATCAAGAGGATATTCGAGTAGTACAGATAGGTAGAAAGGTGGTTAAAGATTTCAGTGAGTCTATTTACCACTATGATTCAATTGCCACCGTTAACTATGAAAAAGGATTAGCAACATCTAGTAATACAGAAACTCCTTATCCATTTGAGATTTTCAATAACTATGTAACTAAAAAGTGTGATATACAGTATAGGCTTTTTCTTAATGCAGGCACGCTTTGCTATTCATCTGATATACCTCGTTTAAAGTGGGAGTTTTCGACAGATGACGAAGAGAATATGTATGGTTATATGTGTAATAAAGCGACGACAAGGTTTGGAGGACGAGAATATACTGCTTGGTATACGCTAGATATTCCTCTTCAATATGGACCATATAAGTTTAGCGGAGGACTCCCTGGCTTAATTCTCAAGATTGAGGATGCCGATAAAATGTTTATTTGGGAGTTAGCAAGCTTTACTGCGTCTAAGTCGGGCATTTATAGGTATAAATATGATAAAGAGCAAAAGTGTACTCCTAAAGAAGCCGACAAAGTAATTAAAAGGATGATGACCACTCCCTATTCTTTTTTACATTCAGCAGGTACTAGAGTGAACGTGCGTGGTGCTGATGGTGTTTTTAGACCAAGGTCTAATGACGATCAAGTATATGAATTCGACCCGATAGAAATATTATAGCCCTTCTTACTTATAATGAATGGTGTGTGAATTTAGTAATATGTATATCTAATATAAGGAAAGCAGAAATTTATGCTCTCTTATTAGAATTTTATAATAGAGGAGTAGTGATGAGTAATATTGTCAAGAATGCGAATTGTTTTAGTAATAAGATGTTGAGATTATGAGCAAAAATACTTTTTTTAGATTTCTTTTGATACCAATATTGGGGTCTATATTGGGGTTAAGCTGTTGTCAGAAATCAGATCCCCAGCATGTAGTGCTTATACCGCTCAGTGTAGATTCTATCCCTAATATAGGATTCTTAGATGCTTTCCATATCAATTCGGGGAAACTTTATATGTCTTATAGCTACTCAGGTAGTGTTGGCACTAAGGAATTTCGTAGATATGGTATAGATACAAGTACTCATCAATTAACATATGAAAAGAGCTACTTTATAAAGGATGATAATTACCGTTATTTGTATGACCCAATAGCCTTTTGGGATGATGAGGATAATATGTTCGCATACGAACGGAGCAATCCATATATATACAGAATTGTTGAGGATTCGCTTATTAAAACAAATGATGCCTTGATCTCTTTAAGTGCAAAAGTTCCCCGTGAGATGGTTCAAGAAGCAAAGCAAGCATTTTATAAATCTCCACGACAGTATTATTTTATAGGTCGAGGACCCAAAGACAGCTATCAAGGTATATACTTATCAAATAACGAAGGGGACTCTACTGTAATAACAGAGGTACAGAGGATTATTTACGATAGTAAATATCCATTTTGGGCAATAAACCATGGTCGTTTGGTCTATAATCCTGAACGAAACAAAGCGGCATTTGGATTTCAGTTATTCCCTACAATACACATATATGATCTTGAAAAACAAGAATGTAAGGCCGTGACTATAACTAAATCTAATATTGACACTACTACATTTGAAGAAGCAGATATATGGAGTTTGAATCCAACCCAATTCCAGTTTTTCACTTCTAACAAAGACTACATTTACGCTTTGCATTGGGGAATTAAATATAATGAAATGGTGGCGGCTGTAAATGATCAGAGAGCAAAGTGCCGAATATATAAGTTAGACTGGAAGGGAAATGTGGTTTGCTCATATGACTTAGAAAAAGGGCTAGATGCTATTGCTGTTTCTTATGATGATCAATATATTATAGGGCATGAAAAGGGTGGTGAATTCTTTCTTTTAAGGTTTGGAGATGAATAAAAAATCATCCCTCTTCTATACGCAATA
The DNA here is from genome assembly GCA_030434245.1 of Porphyromonadaceae bacterium W3.11. Classification (NCBI taxonomy): domain Bacteria; kingdom Pseudomonadati; phylum Bacteroidota; class Bacteroidia; order Bacteroidales; family Porphyromonadaceae; species Porphyromonadaceae bacterium W3.11. The sequence goes on along the minus strand of JAUISX010000003.1, from coordinate 188,439 downwards.
AGTGGATATGATTTTTTCAAACTTTTTGTATCCATACCCCAAAAAGTGTGTAAGTCCCACGAGTGTTATCTTCGATAGTCAAACAAACGAAAGATAGACAAACGTGAGACTTACATAAATGTATGTTGAAAAAATCTTACAAACGCGGTGACAGACGTGATGGAGAGCTGAGTGAAAATAGAGGTCTTATTGGCTATTTATAGCATTGCTTTTAAATAAATAGCCAATAAGACCTATCAGAAAACGGAGGTCCTTACTGTGTGGTGCTGCTTACATGTTCTCGTTCATCCACTTCAGCATGTCATTCATGACCTCATCACGATTGACCTCGTTTAGTATTTCATGACGTACCCCCTCATAAAGTTTGAATGTGACATTTTTCAGCCCCACTTCTTTGAACTTATTATATAGAGCTATCACCTGGTCACCATCTTTACCTCCTACAGGGTCTTTTTGCCCAGAAGCAATTAGTATAGGTAAGTCCTTAGGTATCTTATTGATAGTATTATTGTCACTAGCAATAAGTAGCCCTTTCCCCATCTCATGTGCATAACCTAGCGATATACCTGCACCTGACAGCTCATCATCCATGTATTTTTGAACTTCCTCCTTATCTGTAGATATGAAGTCAACAGGCGTTTGGGGGGTTTCCACAGACTTAGTAAGATTGCCATATACTTGATTATGAATAAACTTACTCTTATAGGTTTGTTTGTGGAATATATTCATAAATTCTGTCAGCTTTACGAGCATTTTAGTGGTACCTATAGCCCCAAGAGTTGTGCCACTTAATATCAACCCGTTAAAGTCTGAAGAGTAGTTAGAAATATAATCCCTAACCACAAAGGACCCCATACTATGACCGAATAAAAACCTGGGTTTGTCTGGATAGTCACTCTTAACTTTATCATGAACTGTTCCTACGTCTTGTAGTATTTGTTCCCATCCAGTCTTGTAGGCTATATGAGCAAATTCGGGACTATTTACATCTGTTGTTTTACCATGTCCACGTAAATCAAATGCATATACGCCAATTCCATTTTTAGTTAAAAACTTAGCAAATCGCTCATATCTCTTAGCATGTTCTACGGAACCATGTACTATCAAGAGCATGGCCCTAAGATCAGTTTCATTATCAGGCATCCATATATAGGTGTGTAATGGTAAGCCATCATTGGCATGAATATTAATAGTTGTATTTTTCATCTTCTTGTTGTGTTTCTTAATGTGCATGTTTATTACAATCAAATATAGTGAAAACAATTCATATTTGAAGTGAATATGTCTCTTTTTATTCCCATTCAATAAATGCTTTTTGTGACCATATACATATAATAACGTGAGTTTGACGTATGAACTAGAGGAAAATGTATTATGGAAAGGGGTGAATTATTTATGTCTTATAGATGATTTCTCTATTTGATTTGATCGTGTTTTTTTTTGCAGATAATGTTATGGAATAAGGAGATTATAAGAGGAGAAATAAAAAAATCACGTCTTTTGACAGTGAAATCATGACGATACTTATACTTTTTCACATGTCATATAGAACACACGAGACATCGCAGTCTCAATAACTTCGTAGTCAATCTAATCTTTGGGTTACGTGCGTACAACTTGATGCTTAAAAAGCCTATCTTTACCCTTGAAATTATAGATAAAGAGGCTCTTGCTACAGTTGCTTAAATGGAGTTCACGTTAATATATGAAATGTATAATGAGATGATAGTATAGGGGCTAGGCTGTTTTTTTTGAATATCCGAACATGAAGTTCAGTTGCTTTAAGTTTTATGAGGTGAAAGGTTCGTGACACTTTAAAAATACCATATTTTGGGTATGTTCTCATTCTTTTATTTCTTATATCTTTGAGGCTGAAAACTTAAGTCTAAAAACATATTTTATGAAATCCTTCGATAAGTTAAGAACAAATCTATTATGTGCTATTTTTGCGTTTTTAAGTTCGTCTGCTTTCGCTCAAAAAACAACTGAACTAAAAGGTGTAATTACTTCCAATGATGGTGATACTATCTCTCATGCCTATGTACGAGTAAAAGATTCTTCTATAGGTACGGTGTCAGGGGATGATGGCTGCTACGTATTGTCATTGGTGCCCAGGCAGAAGTATAATGTTTGCTATAGTTTTATTGGATATAAGACGGTTAGTAAGAGTGTACAGCTTTCTGATGGTGAAACTAAGATACTGAATATTAGGTTAGAACCTAGTGAGGAGATGCTTGATGAACTCACAGTGGTTGGTAAGAGCGAGGAACGACAGCTTAAGGAGAGTGCGATGCCTATCTCAGTATTATCTAGTCATCAGTTACAGGGAACGGCATCAAGTATTGATCAGGTAATAGAGCGTACTGCGGGGATTACGGTGCGAAAAACGGGTGGATTAGGAAGCCCTTCAAGGTATTCCGTTCGGGGACTAGAGGGCAAACGTGTATCTCTATACATAGATGAGACTCCTATGGGGGGAAGTACTGATTTTTTCAACTTAGATGATGTACCAGTGGATATGATAGAGCGAGTGGAAATATACAAGGGTATTGTTCCACAGAAGCTAGGAGGAAATGCTCTAGGAGGGGCTATAAATATCGTCACTAAGGAGTATCCACCAAAATATTTTGATGTCTCGATTGAGGGTGGCTCCTTTGGTACTACGCAGAGTAGTATTGTGTATAAGTATACAGATAAAGAGAGTGGCTTACAATTTGGGCTAGGAGGGGGGCATACATATTCCAAGAATGATTACCTAATGCAACTGCCGAGTTATAGGGAGAAGATGTTGGTACGCAGAAATCACGATCGCTTTGGGAAAGTAATGTTGGGGGGAAGTATAGAAGCTCTGAAGTGGTGGTTTGACTCTATTAAGGTAGAGTTATTTTGGAATAATATTGATAAGCAGATCCAAGGATTAGATGTAGATGTGCGTGAGGCGAGGAATTATAATAAGGGCTATGCTGGGGGAATTAGATTTAAGAAGCAAGAATTCTTTGTTGAGGGCTTGGACTTTGATTATACTTTAGCATTAATGTTTTCCCACTATGGTATGGAGGACAAGGCCAAGCATAGGTATGGCTGGGATGGAGCAATTCTACCTCCTACTTCTCCAATGGGAGGTGAGACTGGACTATTTCCCGCTGATGGTGATAATCGTTCGCTGAATCTTGATAATAAGTTGAACCTAAACTACGTGATAGACCGCCATCAGAGTGTTAATCTTAATGTCTATTCTAGCTATAATGACTTTAACCCGAAGGATGAATTGATGGATAAGGCGATTGGGCGTAAGGCCTCCTTCCCTGGAGAAATGCATAGCCTGACGTTAGGGCTAGCGTATGACCTGACGCTTCTTGATGAAAAACTACAAGCCTCGGTCGTGGGTAAGTACTTTCATTATTCGGCTGATACAAAAGCACTACCTAATGCGTGGATTAATGAACCCATTGAGCAATCTGTCCGCAAGAATTATTGGGGTGGAAGTGTGGCATTACGCTATAGTTTCACACCAGAATTTTTAGTGAAAATGGCACTAGCGAATGAGGTCAGGATGCCTAATAAGGAGGAGCTACTTGGTAACGGTTACTCAGTTGTTGCTTCTCCATTCCTCAATCCTGAGCATAGTAAGAATGCTAATCTCGGCTTTTTATATAGGCTGGAGAAAGGCAATGGGAATGTTTTAGAGATCGAACTGAGTACTTATATGGCTCAGATTAATGATATGATACGCTTTCAGCCTGGTATGCTTCCTACTCAAGCCATTTACATGAACTTTGGTAAAATGAGAACAATAGGTGTGGAGGCTGAGGTAAAGTGGGATATATTGCCAGAGCTGTACACGTACCTTAATGTCACATGGCAGGACTTACGTGATAGAAGGAAGAAAGAATTTAACTCGGATAATCCTAACCCTACCTTCGGAAGCCGTATGCCTAATGTCCCATACTTAATGGGTAATGGTGGGGTGGAATTTCATAAGGAGAACCTGTTTGGTGGAGAAGGACAAAATACTAGAGTGATACTGGATTTATCATATATTCATCAGTACTACTATGACTTCTATGTAAGTAAATACCAAGATAGAGTGATACCCACCTCATTTACACAAGATTTAGCCTTTGAACATAGTTTCCAGCATGATAAGTGGACTCTATCACTTAAGATTAATAATCTATCCAACAGAAGGTTGATATCCGAGCTGAATAATCCTCTTCCTGGGCGTGCATACTACGTAAAGCTAAGATATGTATTAAAATAAAAAGATATTGTATTTGTTATGAAAATGGAACGAATTAAATTGAATGTAATGTTAAGCATAGTCCTATTATTATTGACTGCTACTAGCTGCGATAACAAAGGAAAAGAAGCTCCTACTCCTAATGATAAGCTAGAGCATGCTTTGCTGGTAGGGGTAACTGTAGTTAATGAGCAAGGGAATAATGGTCGTGCTTATGCTCAGATGATAGACCCTGAGCAGACGAAAAGCATAGATAATAAAAATGGGGTGCCGTATGGATTTGGGACAGTTCCTACCATGTTTGGTAGGGAAGTATATGTGATGCCTGACTTCAATAGTACTGGTGTAAGTGAGGTGAATAGATACACTATTAAGGATGATGGAAGCCTTCAGCACTTTGCTAGCAGATTGCCTTTCCCCACTGGATCAAATGGTGCCAGTATGGTTATCGCGTCTAAAGACAAAGGATATATTTCCCTTATGGGTCATGGGAAGGTGTTGATATTTAATCCTACCACGCTTCAGAAGATTGGCGAAATAGATCTTAACACCTATGCACATTCTGATAATGTAAAAGTGTCACCTGGGGCTATGGTCATAAGAGATGGCAAGTTATACATAGGCTTAGGTCAGTATAATGCTCAATTTATGCCTACTAAGCATTCTGTGGAATTAGCTGTAATTGATATTAAAAGTGACAAAGTGCTTAAGAAAATTGTTTCAGAAGATACAAAGCTTAGTGCAGCTACACGTCCAATCGAACCGAATAGTATCTTTGTAGATGAAAAAGGTGATATATATGTGGTGTGCATGGGATCGTTTGGCTTTATTCCAGACTATCCTTCTGGTATTCTACGTATCAAGAAGGGTGCTGATACCTTTGATCCAAACTGGAGTATTTCTTTGGCTGACACAGATATTAAGGGTGTACCAGCAAAGGGTAATTATTTTGCAAGCTCAGTATATTATGGACACGGCAAGCTCTATTCGTACATTTCCGTAGCTGCTCTTGCACCTAATGGGGAAAATCCATATTTGGATAGGACCCTTATAGCTACGGAAATAGATTTGTCAGCAAAGACAATAACAAGGATAAATGGAATACTTCCTACTAACCCCCACGCTATAGCGATATGTACCTATCAAAATAAAATTGCATGGGGTAGTAATAATAAGAAGGAGAGTGGTGTCTATCTATATGATCCAGTGACCAAGAAGGTGGACGGTCCGATTCTAACCGTTCAGGGGTCTGTGACTGCTCTAAAAGAGATATGGTAAGTGATTTTGATACTTACTAGCTGTAGTAAAGGCTATGATGACTATTTTAAGTTAGAAGTGTTTTTAAAGAACCAGTTGTGTGAGAATATTGCACGAGGGATGAGATACAAGGTGCTAGGGCTGATGCCGAAGGGAGAATTCAATGTATATAGACCTAGTCAGAACGTCGAAATCAACGTAGTAGATGACCATTCTGTAGCACTTTAATATAGGCAGGGGGTCGTAAACAAATAAATGGTTCAAGACCCTATGTCTTTTAATATACTTACCAGAATATTTGTGTTATGGTAACGTGAGTCCGATGTGAGAAATCAAGGGAAAGATATTAGGAAAAGTGGTGAGTTATTTGTGTCTTAGTAATTGACTATCTATTAATTACAAGCAAATAAAACACCACTTTTATGATGAAAATATACTAGAATTATTTTATATTATCTATGATTTCTCTATTCAGTTTGATCGTGTCGTTGCTAAGAATGCTATAGAACAGGTAGTATTCCAAATAGTGTGTACGCGAGAATGCGTGTTTTAATTACAAACCTACCTATTTTTTACTTTGTTTTCCATAGACTTTAATGATCGAACAATATGGAATTTAGTTAGGACTATCGTAGTGGTTTTAAGACATATTGATAATTATGAATGATTAGTAGCAAGTGTTGGGTACAAAAACAGCTCTAACTTCGATTGAAAGTTAGAGCTGTCCTTATATTGGAGATAGGAGCGTGCTATTACTCCCACTCAATAGTTGCTGGTGGTTTTGAGGAGATGTCGTACACGACACGATTCACCCCAGGGACTTTGTTGATGATGTCGTTGGAGACCTTGGCCAGGAAGTCGTGAGGAAGTCTGCTCCAGTCTGCTGTCATCGCATCAATAGAGGTTACCGCACGCAATGCCACCACGTTCTCATAGGTACGTTCATCACCCATAACACCCACTGAACGTATCGGGAGTAGGATAGCCCCAGCTTGCCATACCTTGTCGTACAAGCCCCACTCACGAAGCATTGAGGTGTAGATGTGGTCAGCATCCTGTAGAATACGTACTTTCTCTGGAGTGATGTCGCCAAGGATGCGGATGCCTAACCCTGGTCCTGGGAATGGATGGCGGAATATCATCTCCTTAGCCATCCCTAGCTCTAGGCCTACCTTACGAACTTCATCCTTGAAGAGTAGGCGAAGAGGTTCTACAAGTTTGAGGTTCATTTTCTCAGGTAGTCCACCCACGTTATGGTGACTCTTAATGACCTGTCCTGTAATAGAGATAGACTCGATTACATCGGGGTAGATGGTCCCCTGGCCAAGCCATTTTACATCTGTTACCTTAGCCGCCTCTTCATCAAAGACATCTATAAAACCAGAACCGATTATCTTACGTTTCTTCTCAGGGTCATCTACGCCAGCAAGCTTCTCATAGAAATATGCACTCGCATCGACCCCCTTGACATTCAAGCCCAATCCCTCGTACATTCTCAGGACATCCTCAAACTCATTCTTGCGTAACAAGCCATGGTTGACGAAGATACAGTATAGGTTCTTGCCAATCGCTTTATTCAATAGCACGGCAGCAACACTAGAGTCCACCCCACCACTAAGAGCGAGTAACACTTTATCATCCCCTAATTGTTCTTTCAGACTATTTACTGTGCTGGAGACGAAAGAGGCTGGAGACCAATCTTTCTTAGCCTTGCAGATATCTAGGAAGTTTTCTAAAAGCTTGGTGCCCTCCTCAGTGTGAGCCACCTCTGGGTGAAACTGCACCCCCCATATCTCCCTATCAATGATGCGATAAGCCGCATTCGTGATGTTCTCAGTTGAGGCCAAGAGCTTACCACCCATGGGAAGCTCAGAAATAGTATCACTATGTGACATCCAGATAGTGCTGGATTTGGAAAATCCTTTGAACAAAGGGTCATCACTTACCACATTCAGTTCCGCTCTACCATATTCGCGAGTCGCAGATGGACTTACTTTACCTCCGAATACAGTGGCAGTAAATTGTGCTCCGTAGCAAATACCAAGTACAGGGACATCTGGTAATTTGGAATAGTCAATCTTAAAGGCTTCGGGCTGAGAGACGGAGTAGGGACTTCCCGAGAGGATAATACCCTTTAGAGAAGGCTCTGCTTCGGGTAGTGTATGGTAAGGGTGAACCTCACAATAGACACCGAGGTCTCTTATACGACGAGCTATTAACTGGGTCGTCTGTGATCCGAAGTCGAGGATTATTATTTTATCTAGCATGGTTAATATCTATAATGATTTATCAATTGTCTTTATTCTTAAGTAGATCTGGGCGTAGCTGCTTGGTGCGTTCTAAGGCTTGGTCCATCTTCCATGCTTCAATTTTAGCTTGGTGTCCCGATAGAAGAATATCTGGTACCTTCCAGCCTTTATAGTCCGAGGGGCGTGTGTATATGGGTGGAGCCAAAAGATTGTCCTGGAATGAATCGGATAGGGCACTCTGCTCATCACCGAGCACACCAGGGATGAGGCGGACTATAGCATCCGTGATTACTGCAGCTGGTAGCTCTCCACCGGTCAGCACATAATCACCTATTGAGATTTCCCGTGTGATTAAGTGTTCACGGATACGCTGATCAATGCCCTTATAGTGTCCGCAGAGGATGATAATATTATTGTATAGCGACATCCCATTAGCCACTGATTGAGAAAGCAATTCTCCGTCGGGCGATGTATATATGACTTCGTCATAATCCCGTTCAGCCTTTAGAGCAGAGATTGCATTATCCACAGGCTCTATCTGCATCACCATACCAGCATCACCCCCAAAGGGGTAATCATCTACACGTCTCCATTTGTCCTTAGTATAATCTCTGAGATTATGCACATGAATCTCAGCAAGCCCCTTATCTTGAGCCCGTTTGAGGATAGAGGTTTGGACAAAAGAGTCCAGCATCTCAGGTATGACACTTAGTATATCAATTCTCATCGTTCTGCAAATTTACCCAAAAAGCAGATAATGCTAGCCATCCTTTGACACTTGTTTGATAAGTTCAGATGATAACGATGAATGAAAAGGGGGTCTCTAATGGACTTGGTACGAAAAGCAACGTTTAAATATGGGCCAGATTATTCTAGATTTTCTTAATGATTGCCCTTTACTTCTTAAGAAGCATTGTTCATAACTGCTCTGCCATAGATATGAGATTTTCCAGAGCATTTACCTTTATTGCGTAGGTGGTATTCACTTATGGGATAGGAATAATTTGTTTTTCTAAAGATATTTTTTCCTGCGATATAGCCTTGCTTTAGAGGCTGACTTTATGACTCGTTAGAGCATCTATGAAGTACTCCTGAATGTCTGTTGTGTATTCAATAATTTAGACCACTATCTTTGTGGCAGCTATTACATAAAATAGTCTGTGACAAATTTCTGACAGTAGTTTTTAATCAGCTCTCTCACGTGACGAAATTGAGCCATCATTTCTTCTTCAGTGCCAGTAGCTTTTGCAGGGTCAGGAAAATTGTGGTGCAAAAGCTTGGCTTTAGTTGGGAAGTATGGGCAATGCTCTCTAGCATGGTCACAGACAGTTATGACGTAATCAAAGTTAAGGGCTGTATATTCATCTATATGATTAGAGGTGTGTGACGAGAGGTCAATGCCATCCTCCCTCATAATCTTAACGGCACGAGGATTGACCCCATGTATCTCAATTCCAGCACTATATACTTCGGCTTTATCGCCGACCATCTCCCGAAGGTATCCCTCAGCCATTTGGCTACGACAGCTATTCCCAGTACACAGTATCAATATCTTTTTCTCCATACGACACTCATAAATCTGTTACTACACGAAGGTAAGAAAAAAGCCATAATCACACAAATCAGCAACTACGAACGCATTTTAGGATTGAGTAAGAATATTTTGAGAGTGCCGTATGCTATTCCTGAAAAAAGTGCACAGAAATTAATTAAAAACTGATGTGCTTTACACTGTAGATATTTTATCTCTAGGTGGGTATACAAATAAATTTATATATCATGGGTAACCCACATAAGCATGCACTCGTTCTTAGAGCTAGTTGATCTGGGCTGGGAACTTCCTACCAATCGTAAGTCATTCTTCAAAGTAATATTAGAATCTTTTTCTGAAAAATATATGAGAGGTCGTAATGTATTGAATTAAAAGGGGGTATCGTACAGGTAAAAGTTTTATTGTTAGTGCTTTTTGTTAATTAAGGAGAGACGAAATTTTAGTTATATAAAATAGAAATCTTTTATATATCAAAAAAATATTTTTCTTATGATAAGAAAATATGTTTCCTGTATCAAGGATTTATGGGAGTAATGTGTACGAAACATATTTGACAGCATACGCATAAAAAGCGAGGGGACGGCTCCTACACCATCCCCTCTAAGGGTTACTTACCTACATTTACGTAAAAACGAAAACATGTCCCGTTCTTTGGATAAATCCTTTTACCGTTCTTTGTTATGTATCTACAGTAAACAAGTTTTTTGCCCTTCGAATTTTTGAAATCGCTATCCTGCATAATAACCTCCTTTCTCCTACTATTAGAGGCTATCTCCTCTGGTTCTATTTTGCTTACGGCGTTTCCGTATGCAAAAGCCCCCACCTGTAGGAGGGCGGGGGTTTTACTTTCTACATTCTTTCTGTTTTTCGAACCAGAGGAACGCAGGATTGCGATTTCATTGCAAATGTAAGTAAATAAATCATTCTCGCAAACAAACACGCACGCACAATGTATATGCTAAATTAGATCAAAACACAATATATTCGATTGATAGTCAATATATAATGTAAGATATTCCACGATTTTAAGCCTGCTATTTTAACCATTAGTGGTGCTTGTATAACATGCTTTAACAATTAAAGAGCCTATTTTTGACACATTATGATATATTTTACGACATTATTTACCCTGTCTTTCACTTCTTGAGCAATCTCACATTATATATAACACAATGAAATGTTAAAAGGCGATAGAAATCATGTCTCTATTGATGAATTATAACCTCCTTTGATAAGACGAAAGAAAGCGAATTTACAAGCACGCTTTAAGTTCAATTAACATGGACTTCATTATAGAAGTAGCTGAAAGATGACAAGAGATCAGATCATAGAAAAGATTAAGCGGTAAATGGATGATAAGGGTATTACTGTGTACCGCTTAGCTAAGACAACAAACCTACTTTTCGGTGATTTAGTGTACTTTATGTTGTCACAACGATTGTGAATTGCTTTCAAACCACTGAAGCGGAGACGCTTATTATTTACGTGTAGATCTTCTTTCTTTAGAAGAGTACATGTTTTTGTCGGAAGGGAGGTGCATGGCACCTTCCTTCTTTTTTTTGCCATTTGCCGTGCGTGCAGGCCAATCAAGAGAGCCATTTCGTTTTTTTACTCCACCCATTCAATCAATAAAGAAAAAAGCTATTTCGTTTCCACTTCGGGAGCCGTTTTGTTTCGGGGGTTATACCTATCATTTTGTTATCTGTTATCTTATAGGCCAAAAAATTATCTGTTGAGTGAAAGCCAGAGAGATTTATTGGATACATTTTGTCAGAAACATGTGTTGAAGACTGATAGTAGTGCTTTCGTTGTTAGGAGATGGCTAACAATATTGACTTATTACCTGCATTTTCATTCTTTTCGACTTTCAACTTACTGTTTTTTTTAATCCGATCCAGATTTTCAAGAGGATTGTAAGAATAAAGCTTTGTAAGTCCTATCTGTAATATGTGTATCATTTGTTGGGTACTTATGGCGATTATAATTATCTTTGGGTTGATGAAAAGACTGAAACGATACTTATATATTGCTGCCTTATTTGTGATGGGGCTTATGGCTTCTTATGGTGATGCCTTTGCTCAGAGCAAAGAGCAACTTGAGGAGCTGGAATGGCTTGCTCTATACGGAGCTAAGCAAGACCTTATTGATTCATTGGATATGGCCTACAGCTCTGGTGCTGATAGTACTCATCTGGTGAGGATAGAGGCTTTATTGGCTGTGAGAGATGGTCGTCATAATGTTGCAGATGAATGGTTTAGTGAGTTGTCATCACGGGATCAGAGACGATTCGAAAATCTCCTATGGGGGACATTGATTTCGATTAGTGAATATCAGTTGGATGAGGCGGATAAACGTCTAAAGCAATTGTCTAGGATTCGTTTGAAGGATGAGAGGAGTCAAGACAGTAGAGAAGCGGTGGGGAACCTATATGCTCAGGTCGAACGACTACTGAAGAATGTCCGAGCAATTGAGGTCCTTGATACAGTCAGTGGGTCTCTGGATATGATAATGGACAAGGTCCAATCTACTACTGCTCATTTGGGGAGTGTGAGAGAGAAGGAGTATGTGACTCCTGATGGTTTGACTAAGTGGATGGTCTCATCAACAGATGATGGGGTACCTGCTTTTTCAGTTGTACACCAATTGGGTGATGGTACTTGGGATTATGATCATGCTGATATGGTGGAAGTTCGAGGACTTCACGAGGATTCGAAGATTTATTATCCACGCTTAATGTCTGATGGTAATACTCTTTATTTTGCTGTAGAAGAGCAGGGATTTATCGCTGAGGATGGATTGGGCGGTAAGGATATCTATGTGAGTAGGTATGATAGAGATGCGGGGGTATTATTGGTCCCGCAATTACTGCCTATGCCTTTTAATAGCATGTCCGATGACTTGATCTATCTTACAGATGAAGCTAGTGATATAGGTTGGCTGGTTACTTCAAGAGGGCTGAAAGGGAATAGAGCTTGGCTTTATACGTTTAAGTTGAGTAGCGTGAAGCGATATGAAGGAGACGAGATAGGGGATATAGCTTTATTAAAAAATCCAGAGGTTAGCTCTAGTGGTATGAATCTCAAAGGTATGGCTAATCAAGCGGTTACGCCAGCTGATGACAAGGTCTATTTTTGGATTCAAAACCGCCCTATTCGTGGGAAAGATGATCTAAAGAATCCGAATGCTAAGAATATATTTTCCCAATATCTTCAAAGTGCAGAATCACTGCTACAACTGAAGGATAAGCTGGGAGTTCTTAGACGTCAAATGTCCGAAAATCCAAAGATTATGAACCAATGGAGGAGTGAGGTCAAAGCTCTTGAGGAGCGAGTTGAAGTGCTTAGAGCACAGTCCAAAGCTCTATGTAATGAGGTGATTAAGTTAGAGGGGCAGACTAGATAAGGTATTATAAAAAACAATAAGTAATATGGAAACACTTGAAATAATTTTAATGATCTTGGGGGCAATTGTGATTGTAGGGCTTTTGCTTGGCGAGATTTTTTTTATCCCCGGTATTGGCCTCTTAGGGATTGTTGGTGTACTGGGTTTTCTAGGTGTAGGGGCTTACCTTATTTCTTTAGGCGAGTACACTATTGCAATTATATTCGGAGCGGTCTGTGTACTTCTGTTCGTATTGGGTTTCGTACTGCTTAGTCGTAACAAATTCATCAAAAAAGTAGCACTCACTGACTCTGTCAATGAAGTAGCGGTTAAGCTACCTGAAGAGTGGCGTGAAGGAGCGAGGGGGGTGACCGTTAGTCGTCTAACGCTTTCGGGAGAAGTTCAGATTGATGGAAAGAGGTATGAGGCAGAGTCCGAGAGTGGATTTATTAATGAGGGGGAACCAGTGTATATTTCACGGATTCGTAAGGATAGAATTTTTGTGAAGCGAGTAGAAGAATGAATGAGAATAATTAAAGATAAATAACATGTATGATTTTATGATTTGGTGGGGCGTGCTCGCTGTAGTAGCGATAATCTTAATCGCCCTCTTTTTACTTTATTTTCCTATCCTATTATGGATTTCGGTAAGAGCATCTGGAGTGAAGATTTCACTCATACAGCTCTTCCTGATGCGTATCCGTAATGTACCCCCTAATGTTATAGCGAAGGCTATGGTAGAGGCACAGAAAGCTGACCTCGCTTTGACTAGAGATGAATTGGAGGCTCACTACTTGGCTGGTGGACATGTGGAGCAGGTGGTGCATGCTCTTGTATCTGCAAATAAAGCCAATATAGATCTTACCTTCAAGATGGCTGCCGCTATAGACCTTGCTGGTCGTGATGTGTTCCAAGCTGTTCAGATGTCTGTCAATCCGAGGGTGATTGATACTCCTCCTGTTACGGCCGTGGCTAAGGATGGTATTCAGTTGATTGCAAAGGCTCGTGTGACTGTACGTGCTAATATACAGAGATTGGTAGGGGGTGCTGGTGAAGAGACTATCTTAGCTCGTGTTGGCGAAGGGATTGTGAGTTCTATCGGTTCTTCTGAAAGGCACTCTGTGGTTTTGGAGAATCCTGACTCTATCTCTAAGTTGGTCTTAAAGAAAGGCTTGGATGCAGGGACTGCATTTGAGATCCTTTCGATTGATATTGCAGATATTGACATAGGTCGTAACATCGGTGCTGTTCTTCAGATGGATCAAGCTCAAGCAGATAAGAATATCGCTCAGGCTAAGGCTGAGGAACGCCGTGCAATGGCAGTGGCTCAAGAACAAGAGATGCGTGCTCTTGCTCAGCAAGCTCGTGCTAAGGTTATTGAGGCTGAGGCTGAGGTACCATTGGCTATGGCAGAGGCATTCCGTAGTGGCAACTTAGGTGTGATGGATTATTTTCAGATGAAGAATATCCAAGCTGACACTGCTATGAGAGACTCTATCTCCAAGCCGGTGCGTGATGACTCTTTAAACTCAAATAAAGATTCGAGAGATAAACATTCTAAGAAATAATATATATAATTGATTTTGTAATATGAGTAAATTTATTATCCCATCATCCGAATTGATCATTAATGAGGATGGTTCTATTTTTCACTTACATATAAAACCTGAAGATATAGCTGATAAGATCATTGTGTGTGGTGACCCTTCACGCGTTGATATGATTGCTTCACATTTTGATACCCAAGAGGTCAATGTCACCAGTCGAGAGTTTCATACCATCACTGGTCAGTATAAGGGTGAGCGTATTACTGCACTCTCTCATGGTATCGGTAGTGATAATATTGATATTGTGATGAATGAGCTGGATGCTTTGGCTAATATTGACTTCGAGACTCGTACAGCTAAGGATGAGCATCGTGAGCTAACCATTATACGGGTGGGGACTTCAGGAGGCTTGCAGGAGCATACTCCTATAGGATCGTACGTTGCTGCAAATTATGCTATTGGCTTTGATGGTGTGCTATACTTCTATGATGATCATAAAAAAGTTTGTGACCATGAGTTTGAAGCCGAGTTGATGAAACAGTTGGACTGGAAGATAGATGGACTTAAGCCGTATGTGGTCAAAGCTCCTGATGACCTTGTGAACCGTATCATGGAGGGTGGTCATGTCATTAAGGGTGCTACGATTGCTTGTAATGGATTTTATGGAGTACAAGGGCGTCGCTTGCGTGGTAAGTTGGCAGACCCTGAGTTAAATGCAAAGATTCAGAAGTTTGAGTACAAGGGTGAGACCTTGACTAACTTCGAGATGGAGAGCTCGGCTTTGGCTGGGTTGGGTGCTATCTTGGGTCATAAGACACTGACCGTCTGCATGATTATAGCCGGTCGCAAGAGTGAGACTATGAATACAGATTATAAGGGTAGTATAGATGGACTTATCAAGCTAGTGCTTGATCGCATTTGATCCTTATCTATAGGTAGTGACGAGCAGGAGTCCAGTAGGTGTACTTCTGCTCGTCTTTTATACAGAAGTCATCTAGAGATATTGAGTAGGACTCATGAGTAGATGAAGTGATATTATAGAGTGTTGCGATTCGACTAAGAGTTTGAACAATTTGGTTTGATTAATAATGATGAGAATGAGTGTTATGGAAGAGGGTAAAAGAACGATTGACAATTATTTGGATAATCATTATATTCACAGAAGTAATTGGCTGCGAGCTGCAGTACTGGGTGCTAATGATGGAATCTTATCTACAGCAAGTATAGCTATTGGAGTGGCTGCCGCAAGTAATACTAAGGAGCCTATTATATTAGCTACTTTGGCGGGGTTAGTGGCAGGAGCACTCTCTATGGCAGCAGGTGAATATGTCTCGGTGAGTTCTCAGACCGATGTGGAGAAGGCGGACATCGAAAGGGAGAGGATAGAGTTAGAAACAATGCCTGAAAATGAGCTAGAACTTTTGAGTGAAATTTATGTACGAAAGGGGCTCAAAAAGGAAACTGCTATGATTGTAGCTAAGGAGCTGACCGAGAATGACGCATTAGCAGCTCATGTTAGAGACGAATTAGGTATTAATGAGATCAATAAGGCTAATCCTATCCAGGCCGCTTTAGCGTCGTGTGCTGCATTTATGGTCGGAGGGTTATTACCTTTTGTCGTCATTTTATTGACCCCTGTACCTATGATGGAATATTCACTGTATGGTTGCTCTATGTGTTTCTTAATTCTTCTAGGAGCATTAGCGGCTAAAGCAGGTGGGTCTAATGTAACTAAGGCCATCCTGAGGATCACTTTTTGGGGAACCATTGCTATGGGCATTACGGCACTCGTTGGATATCTTTTTAATACACACATCGCTTGATGTGAGGAAGGTGTGGTACTAAGAGAGTAACGGCTCTTTGATTCAACAAAGCCCCTTAGATTTACTTTAATCTAGGGGGCTTTATTATGAGGGATTGTCCACTTATTTACTCTCGTTAAGAATGATGCGAGCAATATCTGGATTACGCCAGAACTCCCCTTCTGGAGCTGTGATGGACTCATATCCAATCTCTTTTAGGGCCTTATAGGTGGTCTTTCCGTAGGTAAGCAGGGTGGCTCCGTCAAGCATCTCATGTAGCTGGTGCTTCTCTAGTAACTTTCCGAATTGTTCTATAGACCTAGTACTACTGAATACGATATGAGTGAATTGTATTGCTTTTAGGAAAGAAATATCATCCTCTGAATAATGCTTCTGCAGCTCATGGTATAGGACCATCTTCTCAGGTTTCCACCCTTTATTACTCAATGACTGACTCCATGAATTGGCTGAATCAAGATCAGCACAGAGGAGGAGGACTTCGTGCTCTTCACTTTCTATTGGAGCTTGCAAATGGCTAAGGGAAAGTACTTTGTCAGAAAGTAATCCATAACTCATTAGTTTCTTAGTGGTCGTATGTCCACCTGATAGGATGCTACCCTTGATGGCACGTGTATCCAGTCCCTTTTTATTCAATATTTGGATGGTGGCATCTACTGCTGAAGGGGTGATGAATAATAGATTCTGAGCATTAATAATCTTCTCGACGTTAATCGTATCATGATCATCTAAGGGCTGACGGTCAACCATGTTCATGGTATGCACATACGCAACCTTCCCTTCTAATAAATCTGTGAGGTTGGAGCGTTCTCTATCTGTGGTAACACATAATACTCTGCGTTGGCTCACCTCTGAGGTGAAGAAGAAATCAAACTCATCGTGGAAACGAACAACCTCCCCCACTATATAAAGCCCCGGAGACCAACTGGCATAGTCTGTATAGCCTGGTTGGAAGGTGGATAATGTCGCAATCATCTTGCGTTGATGTGGGAGCGTTCCATTGGAGATAATTGCTGCAGGGGTATCGGGTGACATACCAGCTTTGATAAGGTTTTTAGAGATTTCTGGAATCAGTCGGCAACCCATATAAAACGCAATAGAGCCATTAAGGTTAGCCAATGCCTCCCATGGTAAGTGGTAGTCACTAGAGGCTTTACTGGATGCAGTTATTAAAGTTACACTCCGAGATACACCTCTGTGCGTCATTGGAATACCAGCATAAGTGGGGACGGTAATCCCTGCAGATAGTCCTGGAATGACCTCAAAGGGGATGTTATGTTCATTGAGAGCTTGGATCTCCTCGCCCCCTCTGCCAAAGATGAATGGGTCGCCTCCCTTTAGTCTTACGATGTGTCCTCCCTTAAGGGCTCTTTGGACTAATAAGTCATTGATGGAATCCTGTTCATGAGAGTGCCGTCCTGCTCGCTTTCCTACTGGGATACGCTCGATCCCTTCACGACAGTAACTAAGGATAATAGGATTGACTAGAGCATCATAAAAGATGGCATCGGCTTTTTTAAGACACTCTTTCGCCTTTATGGTAAGTAGTTGTGGGTCGCCTGGTCCCGCTCCAACGATGGAGACTAACGTGTTCCCCTTCTCTTCTTGCGCTTTCATATTTCTGTTTTTAATCTTTCGTATTTCTCTTTTAGTTCCTCGTAATCAATGCTCCCCAATCTTCTAGCGGTCACCATCTGACGTCTAGCTTCTGCTAATTGTATTAGCTTTTCCTCATCAAGAGGGTGGATAACATTATTAAGTGTTCGTTTACGAAGTATTTGTGCTAAGTGTGGAATCTTATATTGTGTGTGGATAGAGACCTCAATCCCTTTATCTACACCAGTAGCACCAAATTGGAAGGTGCTTAAGGCTGGGTCTGTGATACAATTATAATGTACTCTGTAGCGTTCGCACTCGTCCATCATCACCTGCTCTTGCTCCAGGTCTCCAGTAGCGAGGATGGCTATGGTGTATGATTTCAGGTCTCCACATTCATAAGTTTTGATTAAGTGTGTGTGACGGTTATCCTTCTGGATGAGTGCTTCTAAATCAGGATTGATGTCAGGTGATATTATATCAAATGAGACGCCAAGCTTTTGGAGCAAGACAGCTTTGCGATATGCACCCAATCCTCCACCTACGATTACACCGCGTATCTTTTTTGCCGGCAGGAATAAAGGTAAGAAATTCTGACTATCAGCAGTCCCCTTCTGTGTTAGATTATTGAGCGGTATAGAGATGTGAGCCTTGGATAAAATATCCGTGTGATCAAAGAATGCGTTCGGTGTATCATCAATCATGATCTTTTTCTCATCTAGCAAAAGAATCCTGCTACACCACTGTCTTGCGAAGTCGCTATTGTGTATGCTTATGAGTAAGGTTTTACCTTGTGCACTCCAGCAGTCTAAAAGTTGTTTGAGACGCTCTATGTAATATCCATCTAGTCCTGTAAAGGGTTCGTCTAGTAGTATCACCAATGGAGACATCGCATCGACGGCAGCAAGGGTCACCCATCTTTTTTGTCCACCACTCAAGTGATGAGGTGGAAACTCAGCCACATCCTTTAGTCCAAAGTCCTCAAGAGTTTGTTCGACCTTTGTATTCAGTTCATCCCCCGTATATCCTAAATTTCTAAGTCCAAAAGCAATCTCTTCCCACACCGTAGGGCAAAATAGCTGTAGATCTGCATTTTGGAAAAGGATGCCGATACTTTGTCTTAGTTGCTTCATCCCTTTTTTCGAAAAATCGACTTGATTCCCAGAGAGATGAAGTGTCCCACTTTGTGGCTTTGCTAGCCCCGATAAAATCCTCATCAAGGTCGATTTACCTGAACCATTAGCTCCCATTAAGGCTATCCTTTCGCCTTTATTTATCTCAAGATTCAGGTTCTGAAGGATAAGCCGGCAGTTTTCCTCGTATTTGAAATTAAGATTATCTACTTTAAGTAGAGGCACTCCCTCTCCTTCAACCACGATGGGTCTAGATATTATTCTCTCCTCTTCAGGCTCACCCTCTTCAAGACCCTTTGCGAGCATACTATCGTATAGAGTATCGCTATCTTGAGCAGCCAACACGAGGGTCCGAGAGAGAAGCATTCCGCTATGAGCTAGTCTTTGATTGTATTTGAGGTATCCCAATCTGCTTTTTTGAGCTGTAAGGACCTGCTCTGCTTTTTCAATCAGAATGTAAACAAATCGGTAGATCATCTCTATTAGCTCAGTAATCACCATTGGGAGCCTTGACTCTCTAAGCTCAATTACCAATTTATAGAGCGGAGTGAGGCTAGTGAATAGCAGAATGGAGAGATATCCATTAAGACATCGTAAGAAAATTAATAGGAATAAGCGAAGCGAATCTGATGTGATCGCCCATGAGTGGCTAATCTGGAGAATAATTCGGCTCTCCCCTTCAATTTGAGAGATTAAAAGTGGAAATGTCCCTAGTGCAATAAAGCCTAGGATACTGAAGAAAGCTATACGTCGCTTCCTGGTAAAGTACTTTTTCCTATTGGTCCACAATAATATGGTAACAAGGAGTACAAATAGGACTCCTTGCTGCCAGATTGACGTGATGACTAGGCCAAGAATTAGTAATAATAATGGATAGTATCGTGCTCGCATAGTCTAGTTTATGCGTTCTTCTCCTCAAGTTTGTTTAGAGCTATGTAAGCGATAACGAATATCCCAATTCCTATCGCTATTTGGAGTACGAACAGCCACGGCTCAGTAGCTTCTGATGGTTCGTATCCTATTTGCGGAACGTCAAGCACCTGTTCCTGTCCAGTAATAGACTGTACTACACCCGATGCAGCATCGTCAGTACCACCACCGAAGTCAAAGAATATCCCAATGACGGGAACAGCTATGCAGAGCATAAGGATAATCGCAAGAATGATATTTTTAGTACGTTTTTTCATGCTTTTATGTCTTGAATAGGTTTTTTTGTGATTAGATGGAAGGCTTTATATCCTGATAAGAGTCTGATGACCAAAACGGTCAGTACTCCTTCTATGATAGATAGAGGTACCTGAGTGATGGCGAATATGGATAGAAACTTAGTCACGGAAGCGAAGAAGCCACCTACTGGGTCAGGGAAAGCGATAGCCAGCTGTATGCTCGTACAGACATAGGTGCTTAATGATCCTAAAAAAGTAGCGGTGAAGATACTCACGGTATCTGATGCCTTCATCTTCTTTAATAACATAAAGATCCAATAAGCAATCCATGGCCCTACAATCGCCATTGAGAAAATATTGGCTCCGAGCGTGGTGATACCTCCATGAGCCAATAAGAGGGCTTGGAATAGTAAAACGATCGCTCCTAGTAGGGGGATGGAACGGGGACCAAAGGTTAAGGCTCCAAACGAAGTCCCTGTCAGGTGTGAGCTACTTCCTGTAACGGATGGGAGCTTTAGAGCTGATAAAATAAATATATAGGCTGCGGAGAAGGCAAGTTTGATCCTACTCTTTGGGTCCTTTTTGATGCTTTTCGAGATAAATCGAAAGCTCATGAATACGAATGGCAAGGCAGCTAGATACCAGATAACGCACCATTGAGCAGGCAAAAAGCCTTCCATGATGTGCATAGCACTTGCCGGCATTGCTACGAACGGTAGTAATAACGATAAGGAAACTAGTAGTCGTCTCATAATGATGATAGAAATGGATTCTAATAAAATAATTCGTTTAAAGTTTTTCTCCTGTTGAACGATAAATCTTTTTCTTCTCTTGAATGTCCCAAGCTTTATAGTTCATACTGAAGTCAATTTTATTGAGATATAATTCACGCACAGCTGGCCTTTCACCTAGACCTAAGGTTTCTACGGTGACCTTATATCCCTCTTCTGTTAGTGCTTCATACCAATCTTCAGAAATATCCTCTCTGGCATGGATGCCAGCTACAAACATGAGAGGGCGTAGGAGGACATCCTTGCTCTCTTTCTGTGCAAGTCTATCTTTCAAGTCATCAAGGTCGGGGTAGCCCTCTATAGTACTAATAATTACATTATCTTGCCCCTGCTTATCCATGATGTGTTGTAGCATACAGTACTGAGCTGTAGAGGAATCATAAGTGCCATGTCCCACGTACACTATGGTTCCATCAAAGTCATTAGGTAGTTTATCGCTGAGGGCATAGAAGTCAATCGGATGGTATAGGAGTGGGGTGCTGATCCTAATCTCCTTAAAGAGAGGTCTGATTTCATGAATATCCCTCATGATGGATTCTATTTCAACACCATCTATGACCATACTCGGCTGTACCAATACAGCTTGGTATCCTTCGTTCGCTAGGTCGTGAAGGACCTCTGGTAGCGATTTCTTAGGCATACCTCTATCTCTTAGGCGTTTCATAATGATTCGTGAGGTATAGGCTTCTCGCACCTCAAGCTTTGGATACCTTGTTCTTACAGCATCATTTAGAGGTTCTATGGCACATTCACGAGCTCTTTTTTCAGTTGAGCCGAAGTGAGCTATCACTATAGCACACTTATCCTCTGGTGTATCCTCTTTGATGAGTGGCTCATAGTGAAAATTATGGAGGTGTTCTAGTAGCTCCTTATGGTTGTATAGTAGTTCCATGATGATAAAATGTTATTTCTGAACTTTAGTATTTGCAAATATACTTAATGTTTCTAAAGGAATCTGCCTAATCTCGGCAGCTACTTCAGAAAATGATGAACCTGGGGTCGTTAATATCAGTCTTGTATATGATAAAGCTAATAGTTCGCCCATGTTTTGAATGGCCCCTTTAACACTGTATATGTCAGTAGTACTATAGGGAACGAAAATGCGACTGCGAAATATGGTAGAGAGTCTTTCCTTCTCATCTTTTGATGTCGTTGCAATAAAGAATTGTACCGAATCATCCTCCTCAATCATTTTTTGCATACGTTTTATGAAGAGCTCTGTCGGACTCTCATGGAAGGAAGCTCCACTATCTTTCCGATTGATGTGAATCCCCACTACATTCTGACCCCATCCTGACATTCTAGAGCGACGAACGTTATTTACCTCTACAGTCGCTTCGAGTGAAATATACATGTTGGGGTAAGAGTTGATACGTTCTGATGTGCGTATAAGTATTCTTTCTCTATCCCTATTTAGTAGGTCCTTCAGCTCTGCCTGTTGGCCCTCAAGCATAGAGTGAAACTTCTTAATTCCAATGATTCGATCATAGCGACTGAGGACGAAAGGGAGGGATACAAATAAGTTATCTCGGGATGGTGGCATATTAAGGATGTAGTCCTTCCACGTTCCCTGCCGTATGCTGATGCCCTCTTGTGATAATTGTGGCACTAAAGTGAATAGACGATCCGAAGCACATGGGATGCTATTGCTCGTGAACCATATGATTTCTAATGGGCGGTGATATCTGAGTGCGACCTGAATCATAGAGGCTATTACTCGTATCCTTTTTCCTAAACTTCCCGAAGGGATGATGGTGATCAGTCCCTCTCTCTTGTCTTTTTTCTCCGAATCCATATTGCCTATTTATTTACGAATTATCATTTTTATTTCATTTAAGATAGATTGAAAGCTATCAAGCCGATAGAGCAAAGCTACCGATAGCACACCACATATTAGGCTCCTATATATTGCATCCAATACCAAGTTATGGAGTGATGGTAAGAAGTTATTAAGAGCTAAGGCTACCGCGAGCGTCAGAATGATCCATAACATCTCCCTATTCAGCACTCTGATTTTTAGCTTTGCTCCAATAACAATTTGTTGGAAGGCATAACTAACTACAAAGGTGATCAACGTGGCAATTGCGGCTCCTGTGATGCCAAGACGTTTGATGAGATAGTAATTAAGGACGATTGTAAGAGCCATGACGATGATGGTGTAGGCTAACGTCCATGGGTAGTATCGCGAGTATCTTAGGATTGCATTTCCAAAGTTAAATGAAAGATCAACTAACTTAGCTAATCCTAAAAAAAAGACGACCCACTTGCCTGTGGCATACGTCTCACTATTAGGGATGATGGAAAAGATAAAGTCAATATTAAGCCAAATCAACATGAAGAGAAGCGAGCCAATCAATAGCTGCTGGCTTGATACTTTTCTGAAAAGCTCTTCAGTCTTATTCAGATCTCCTTGATACAAGGCATCAGAGACGAGTGGGGAGGTCATCGCTAATATGGATCGGGAGGGCATCTCTATCACAGCTACGATAAAGAAAGCAATCGTGTAAATACCGCTGAAGTTAAGTCCCATTTGGGAAGAAACCATAAAGATGTCAAACCGACTAATGATGGATCCCCCTAAGGCACTCAGCACCGTGAAGAGGGTGTAGTTAGTGAAGTCCTTTTTCAGTTCTGGCTCTATAGGCTGAATTTTGGACTTTAGAGTATTTGGTGATAGATATATAGCATAAGCATAGGATAAAAATGCTACAATACCATAAGCTGCTACAAACAGCCCCATAAAAGTAGTAAAGGACAGGTGTCTTAGTCCGTAAAGCAAGTAGCAAAGGATTAGTAGCAGCCGTAATAGGACCTCCCTAATGGCTTTGGGTATAAAAACCCTCTGCTTAAGAGTACAATAGACCTCCATCAGGGTTTGGTACATGATGAAGAGCATCAATGGGATCACTAAGTAATAATACTTAATGAAGAGGCTTTCCTTTCCATCGCTTGCAGCAAAATAATTGCTGATCGGTTCTTTAAAGATCAAGTAAATGCATGCAAATAGAAAAAAACCAACTAATGGAATGGTCACCAATAGCTTAAAGAATCCTCCGTCCTTACCATCATCTGTCCGGAAGGCTGGATAATAACGGACGCTTGATGACTGAGTCGCTAGGAGTGCAAAACCCCCAATCATAGTCGCCGCTTCTACTAGGACTCTTGTGAGACCTATCTCTTCTGGACTAAGAAGTTTGGTGATGATGAAGAAGGTGCTGACAAAGCCTATTAGTGCTCCAATCAATGTGATGATGGTTCCCTTTGCACTTTGTCTGAAGACTACTCCCATAAGACTCTTTTTTTTACTTAGATGTTGGCTCAATGATGATACCTACTTCTATAATCCCCTTGAGGATAGAGTCGGTAGATAAATGTCTGATACTATAGGAGTAAATCCCATCCTCATCGTAGCGTATAGAGGTTGACAGGGGGTAGGTCTTCTCAATAAAGTTATAGCCCCCTGTATGAACCTTGTCCATGGTCGTCGAAATCTTTACAATCTGGGTGTTAATCGATCTATCAGGAGCTTCAATAACTAGTCCTATAGGTATCTCTTGATATCTAATAGAGCGATCCAGCCTTAGAGCGACAGATACGGTGTAATCTGTCTTTGTTGATAGTGTGGGAACTGAAAAAAAGAGTTCGTCGCTCTGTTTCCACCCATCCTTATCAATCTCTTCGTAATACGCATAGTAATCATGATGAGGCATACAGGACAAAAAGCCAAAAAGCATTACGGTACATGCTACTACCATACGTATGTAGTATGCAGTCCCATTATGCCATTTAATGGAGATACACCTCAGCATAGCGTTTTGTATTATTGTTCTTTTTCAGGTTTATTCTCTTTCCCTCTTCTATTTCCTGATATTTTAGCTCGTCCATGCTTTGGCCTAGTCCGCTTCCGTGTAGAATCACTGTTAGGCGTCTCCGACTTCTGTTCTGCCGTAGAGCTATTATTCCTTACTTCGTTTCGATGACCTCTCCTTCTTTTATTTCCAACTTTTGCAGCACGTTGAGCCTTTTCTACCTTGTCTTTGTCTTGCTCTTGAGGCTTCCCTTGTCGTCTATTTCGGTCGTTTCTACGTCTGTGAGATCTAGGCTTGTCATTGTCAAAGCGTGTAACACTCTCATTAGCAAGAATGTCCAAGTTGCGATTATTCTGAGTCTCTCTAATCTTTATCTCCTCTCCAGGCAATAGAGATTCGGGGTATTCACCTCGCTTATTCAGCTCAATGATTTCAAATGCTCTTTGATTACTAATCGTGATTGGTTCTACTTGTGACCTTCTATCACCAGTCTTCAGAAGGTAACTTACAGTTCCTCCTAATATATCATTTTTGAAAAAGCTATAGTTTCCATCCTTGGTCTTAAGCTCTATCGATCTTGATGGAACCTTGTGCTGAGCCTCAAAGTAAGTATCTACCTCATAATTAAGGCAACACTTAAGCTTACCGCACTGTCCCGCTAGTTTGTAAGGATTTAGAGACAAATCCTGAAGTCGAGCCGCATTCGTCCCAACGGATACAAAGTTGGTCATCCAGCCTGAGCAGCAGAGCTGTCGACCACACGGTCCTATGCCGCCAATCCTACCAGCTTCCTGACGAACCCCTATTTGCTTCATCTCCACTCGGATCCGAAAGGCTTCTGCAAGCTTTTTTATGAGTTGTCTGAAGTCCACACGCCCTTCTGCGATGTAGTAAAAAATAGCTTTCTGACCATCCCCTTGATATTCAACATCCCCAATCTTCATCTCTAGCCCCAAGCTCTCAGCAATTTTTCGGCTTCGGATCATGGTGTCATCTTCAAGAGCCTTAACCTCTCTGTACTTCTCGAGGTCAGAAGCCTTAGCCAATCGATATACCCTCCTAGGCTCATTGTTCGGATGGCGATACTTGCTCTTTTTCATTTGTCTCTCTACCAGCTTGCCAGTTAGAGTTACCTGACCGATATCATGGCCAGGAGAAGACTCCACCGCCACCATATCCCCTTTGTGGAGGTCTAGGTTAAGACTATTGAGGTAGTATCCTTTGCGGGTATTTTTAAATTGCACCTCCACGAAAGCCTCAGTATTACATCCTTTGGGCAAATCGCTTAGGTAATCAAATGTATTTAATTTTCTTGTATGACAGCCACAGCAACCCTCTGCTTTTATTGTGGTCGAATCAGGCTGACATCCATTTATTTTTCTATCCATTTATATCCTTTATTCAAAGTGTATTCTACTACAAAAGTAACTCTTTTTCACCTATTTTCCTATTCCCCATCGAATAGGTGCATTTCTTCTATTATCATTAAGGACTACCAAGCATACATGTATGAGATTATTGTCTCAGGAATAATAAAGAGAAGGCTTAGGATGAGCTCGTGTTGATACTTCTGATCTGTATTTATTCATCTAAAACTAGCCCCATTACGAAAAGAAAATTTATATTTGTGCAGAAGGTAGTCACCGACAATGAAAATGAGCTGATATTAATGGGTGCCGAGCATAATCTGTATCATCATAGATTATTGAATGGTATCGTAATAATAGAAGTATATCATTGTGGTGATTCATCGTGTGAATTGATGATCAAGGGTGAATTCCTTTGTTGCAGTTTATCGTCCGTGAGCTACTCGCTTATGGAGGGAGGTTTTTTTGACCTCTAATGTATGTAAATGAAAAAGTGATAAATAAACTATATATAATAACAATTTAGAATACTTATGAATAAAAAATTTCTTATGTTTCTTGCAGTCACATCAATGACTCTAGGAGCTGTGAGTTGTGATAAAAAGTCAAAGGACCAAGGCTCTACAGCCGAAGAGGTTCCAGCTATTGACACACTTGCTCTAGACCAATCTGTATCTCCACGGGAGGACTTTTATCAATTTGCAAATGGTGGTTGGATGGCTGCCAATCCTCTCCCAGCTGAATATTCACGCTATGGTAGCTTTGACGTCCTCCGTGAAAAAGCTGAGGCATCGGCTCACGAGATCATTTTAGATCTGAAAGATAATTACGCAGCAGGTAGCGATGAAGAGAAAGCTTACAAGTTGTATGAAATGAGCATCGATGCTGAAAAACTTGATGCTGATGGTGCTACTCCTATCCTGCCTTATCTTGCTGAAGTTGATAAGATTTCAAGCAAAGAAGAGCTGGTGGACTACATTGCGAAGGAGGGAAACTATGGAGATTCTCATTTCTTTAGCTTCTATGTGGCACCAGATGAAAAGAATAGCTCAGAGAATATCCTACAGTTATCTCAGGCTAGCTTGATCATGGGCGGACCAGATTATTATGGTGATGACGATAGCTTTGCTAAGCAACAAGCAGACTACCATACCTATATGACTAAGCTATTCTCTCTTGTAGGGGCTAGTGAAGAAGATGCTAAAGCTATTGCGGAGCAGGTGTATGGCACTGAAAAGAGTCTTTCGAAGATCCTTTACACTATGTTAGAGATGCGTGATAGTGAACGCAACTATAATAAGATGTCCATGACTGATTTCTACACTACGTTTAGCTTCCCATGGGAGCGTTATATGTCAGGCCGTAATGGGTTGAAGGATGCTAAGGAGGTTAACGTGGCTCAAAAGGACTACTTTCATCGTTTTGATAAATGGTTTACAGAGACTTCTTTGGACAACCTGAAGAATCTTATTAAGGCACAAATTCTTGATGACGGTGCTGGCTACCTAAGTAGTGATTTCCGTCAAGCAAGCTTTGACTTCCACAGTGCATCTATGGCTGGTATTACTGAGCAAAAACCTCTATGGAAGAAAGCTATTGCTCGTATCAATGGCAGCATGGGTGATGTGCTCGGTCAGAAATATGTGGAGAAGTACTTCCCTGCTGAAGCTAAAGAGCGTATGATAGACCTAATTGGGAACCTCTCAGATGCACTTGGGGATCGTATTAATAATCTTTCATGGATGGGTGATGATACTAAGGCTAAGGCTCATGAGAAACTTGATACGTTCATCGTCAAAGTTGGTTATCCTGATAAATGGTGGACATATGAAGATCTCGAACTTGTAGAGAGCTCTCTATATGAGTACGCACGTGCTATTTCGCTCTTCCAGGTTAATCGTAATCTTAAGGATCTAGGCGAGCCTGTTGATCCTTCAAGATGGTTGATGAATGCTCACGAAGTCAATGCGTACTACAACCCTACTACCAATGAAATTTGCTTCCCTGCAGGTATTCTACAGCCTCCATTCTTCAATCTTAATGCTGATGATGCTGTAAACTATGGTGGTATTGGTGTCGTGATTGGACACGAAATGACACACGGGTTTGATGACCAAGGTAGCAACTATAATGCTCAAGGTAATATGGAGAATTGGTGGACCGAGTCTGACCGTGAGATCTTTGCTAAATCTGTCGCTAAGCTAGCTGAGCAATTTAGCAAAGTAGAGATACGCACTGGGTTAAAGGCTGATGGTAAGCTAACTCTAGGAGAGAATATTGCCGACCAAGGAGGTGTACTTGTTTCATACGACGCATTGCAAAAGGCTACTGCAGGTAAGGACTATCCAGAGATTGATGGCTTTACTAAAGATCAGCGCTTCTTTATTGGCTATGCACGTCTATGGGGACAAAACATTAGCCCAGAAGAGGAAGTATTGCGTACCAAGACAGATGTACACAGCTTAGGTAAGCTACGTGTTAACCAAACCCTCAAGAATGTTCAGGCTTTCTATGATGCTTTCGGCGTGAAGGAAGGTGATGCTATGTATATGGCTCCAGAGGATCGCGTTATTGTTTGGTAATAGTTTACAAAGCTATTAATTACAATATTCTTAGTGTCCGACAGAAGTGTTCGCATGAATGACTTTTGTCGGACACTTTTTATTTGTGAGTAGTAGGTTCTTTGTTGGTGATAGGTACTCTCAACTAGTTGTGGAACGGTTATTGTTCTGAGAACCGATTGAAAAAGGATATGCCTACATGAAAGAATAGTCTTGATACTGTCCCCAAAAAGTGTGTAAGTCCCAAGAATGTTATCTTTGAAAAGTTAAAAACAAAAGATAAACAAGAAGATGAGACTTACACAAATGCAATTTAAGGAAATTCTATCAAACGTGATGACAGAGCCAAATGGAGTTGGTCGTTTAATGGAGTTAATCATCGAAATAGCGATGCAAGGGGAGAGGGAACTGTATAAAGAAGATAGTGGCGATGTGAGCAATGGATACCGCCCCCGTCGCATCTTTGCGAGTGGTAATATGCTAGAATTACGAGTACCCCGAACTCGGCAGCAGGGCTTCATGCCCTTGATTTTAGGCGTTCTCAAAGATCAAGAGAAAGAGATGGGAGAACTAGCAGGTTATCTATATAGCTGCGGTAATACGATGGAGGATATCTCTGGAGTATTCGAGCGTTTGTATGGTAAACGTTATAGTACGAGTCAAATCAATCGTCTCTCCTTATCAACCCAAGAAGCAGTAGAAGAGTGGCGTCAAAGACGTCTACCGAGGACTTTAGAGGCACTTGTTATCGATGCTACATATCTTCCTGTACGGAGAGGAGAAAGTGTGAGCAAGGAGGCATTTTTTGTAGTGATGAGTTTAGATAGCGAAGGACGTCGAGACATCGTGGGTGTCTATAATAATCCAACAGAGGGAAGCGGCATCTGGGGCGAGTTTTTTGAGGATCTAAAAAGCCGAGGACTCGAAGAGGTAGGACTAATCATTTCAGACGGGTTGAATAACATTGAAGAGGTTGCACGTGAGCACTTTACAGAAGTGGAAGTCCAGCTCTGCACGGTGCATCTACAGCGAGAAATAACTCGAAAGATACGCCCTCGAGATAAGTCAGCCATCGCAAGTGATCTACAGGAGGTCTTTAGTAAAGACGGCTCAAGAAGCTCACCTTTAGATGGCCTAGAGAGCTTTAAAAACTTTGCGTTCAGATGGCGTAAGAGCTATCCTTTTCTCACAAAAATAGCTAACGGTCAGAGGATAGAGTATTACTTCACATACCTAAAATACGACGTCAGTGTTCGCAAGTACATTCATAGTACTAACTGGATAGAACGCTTCAATAGACAGGTAAAGAAAGGGGCTCGATATAAATGTGCATTACCTAGCGTAGAATCCGCTCTACACTTGATAGGTAGTATTGCAATCAATGCAACCTATCTGAAGAAAAGAATAGGAGATCTAACTCTTGGACTTAGGAAGAACAATGAAAAGTAAATAACAACAATGTGCTTTATTTTCCAACACAAAGATATCAACCTAAAAGAATACGGCAAGGCGGTGTCTCCGCGGTGCTACGACAGCCTTGCCTTAATTCTTTATTGGTCTATCTTTAATGTTTATGGAAAACAAAGCGAAAAAATATGTAGGTTTGCTTTTCAGAGACGCATTCTGGCGTACACACTTTTGGGGACACTACCATAGTCTTACATCATTTTGTCTCATTATAGGACTCTGTTACTCGTTTAGAGTGAAAAGCACTTCAAATGAAGTCTATCTATGTTATGTCTGGAAAGCTATATTGCGATATTCGACTATTCGTAAAAATTTTTTTAATTACCTTTGCATAGCAAATCAAGAAATACTAATTTTATCAGTTTGATTATTTATGGATAAGACTTCAGTGAATGGGTTGAAGGGAGTTGTCTTTCTTTTGCTTATGCATTGTTTATTTTCTGGGTGTATCAGAAAAGAGGCCCCAAATGCAGAGGCAGACATTCTAAGCGTTACGGTGGATGATTTGGAGTTACTTCGAGAGCCACAGATAACCAATACGACGGTGGTATTACCCGTTAATGGGTGGACTAACATTACCGCGATTACTCCTACTTTTGTTTTGACCGACGGGGCTAAGATTTCTCCTGAAAGTGGTGTTGCCCAAGACTTTACTCATCCTGTGAAGTACACCGTTACTTCAGAAGATGGTAAATGGAAAAAAGAGTACACTGTATCTGTCGTTCCCGATAGAGGAGTGCCTGAAGGATATTCATTTGAGTATGTCAGAGAGCAAGGAAGTGGAAGTCATTATCATGTCTTTTTGAATGGTCCAGGTGAGGATGCAACCCAGGAGTGGGAAAGCTCAAATCTTGGGTATGCCTTTATGGCAGGTAAAGACCCTGCAGAGAAATACCCTGTACATCAGTTCGCCGATGGTTACCAGGGTAAGTGTGTTCGATTGACCACACTGAGTACTGGATTCTTTGGTACTGTTTTGAAAAAACCGATTGCAGCTGGTAGCCTTTTTTTAGGCAAGCTTGATGGTGGTAGTGTTTTGACTGATGCTCTAAAGGCAACTCGCTTTGGAATACCTGTAGATAAAAAACCATTAGCAATGACAGGTTATTATAAGTACAAGGCTGGAGATAAGTTTATTAATAAAGATAACAAGGAGATAAAAGATCGGAGAGATATCTTCGACTTCTACGCTGTTTTCTACGAGGTTACAGATGAAGTGCCAGTGCTAGATGGGACCAATATTAAGGATCATCCAAATATTGTATCTGTTGCTAAAATAGAGGATCCTGTGGAGACCGATGAATGGACCCGCTTTGAGGTGGAGTTTGAGATGAAAGATGGTAAAACGGTAGATGCTGAGAAGCTCGCTAGAAAGGGGTATAACTTTACCATTCTTATGGCTTCAAGTAAAGGAGGAGATCAATTTGAAGGTGCTGTAGGAAGTGCTTTATTGGTTGATGAGGTGAAAGTTTATTTTGAGTAAGGTAAGAACCAGATAATGAAAGCTATGATAAAGAGAGCAATATTGGCAATTGTGGCTGTATCCCTATGTACTGTCGTTTTTGCACAAAGCAAGCAGTTAGAACGTGCAAGAGCTAATGGGTGGACTTTTGAGCTTAGAGCAGGAGCAAATGTAGGTGGACCAGTGCCGGTTCCGATGCCTGTGGAGATGAGGTCTATTGAGAATTATAAACCCAAAATGAATGGACTCATCGAAGCTGTTGTGACTAAGTGGCTGGAGCCTAATGGGCCCTGGGGAATAATGTCTGGCTTGAGGTTTGAGCAGAAGGGGATGGATGCTACTGCTAGAGTGAAGAATTATAGTACTAAGATCGAGAACTCTGGTAGTGTAATAGAGGGCGTATGGACTGGTACTGTTTTTACATCATTTACTAGTACTTATTTGGCTATGCCTATTCAGGTGGCTTACAAGATCAATAATTCCGGCAAGGTGAACGGAGGCTTATATATGGCTTATAGAATGGATGGGGACTTCTCTGGACATGTGACAGATGGTCACTTTCGAGTAGGCTCACCGCTTGGTGAAAAGCTTATCTTTGGTGCAGATAATAAGGCTTCATTTGATTTTAAAAATGAATTAAGAAGGTTTGAGACTGGTATGCAGGTTGGTGGCAGTTGGAAGGCCTATAGCCATTTTCTGGTCTTTGCTGACCTAAAGTATAGCTTCAATAATATCTTTAAGTCTAAAAGCTATATGGCATATAACAATATGCACCCATTATACGTAAGTTTGGGCTTTAGTTACTTGTTCTAAAGGAAAATCAAGTGTGATCGCAAAAAAAAATCTGAAATTTACCCCCAAAAAACTTGGAGATATTAATTTTTTAGGTATCTTTGCAATCACAAATGGCGAGGTAGCTCAGCTGGTTAGAGCGCAGGATTCATAATCCTGAGGTCGCGAGTTCAAGTCTCGCTCTCGCTACTCTTGATATTCAAAGAGCGGTTAAGTGGTTTACTACTTATCCGCTTTTTTCTATTATGTAGGTTTAAGGACTGGCATTCTTACCACTTACCTGATGTGGAGAGTTGTGAAGTGGTGTACTTATCATTAATGACGTCTAGCACCAGTAATGAGGGCTTGGATCAGAATTGAGAGAGTGTTGATGTCTGTGAAAGGCATGCTTAATAGTCCTTCCTAATTATTTCGTTAATGATTTGTTGTGCCTGTACAAAGCGGCTATTTTTTTGACATAGGAAAGAGAAATGCTTCCTATAAGGAAAATAAATCCTTTATATAGGAAACGGAAATGTTTCCTATGAGAAGAATTATTGCTTGCTGTACAGCTGTATTTCAAATCAATTTGTGTAGATATTTGGATAATTCAAAATGTTGGATTACATTTGTCTCAGGTATTTGATTGCTAAGCAATTAATAAGAACCTTAATAAATAAGATTAAGTTAAAGTTAGAGAGTTGTAGCAACCTTTTATTTACATCATTGTGGTTAATCGGTAGCGATTCCAAGTACGGTATGAGCAAGATCGGCTTACCGTATTCGGGATTGTTTCTTTTTTACCCGATTGTCCTGATAATAGGTTGTGTGGTTCGAAACATAATGATATAAGAGATTATTATGGAATATATTTATATGACAGAGGAGGGCTATGAAAAGCTCTTAGATGAAATCAAGAAGTTGGAGGAGGTGGAGAGACCAGAGGTCATCCAGGCGATCTCTGAGGCTCGTGATAAAGGTGACCTATCTGAAAATGCTGAGTACTCTGCAGCCAAAGAAAAGCAAGCCCTGCTAGAGGATAGGATTGGTCAGCTTAGGATGCAGTTGGCTAATGTTCGTATAATTGATACGAGCAAGATGAGTACGGATACTGTTCAGATGTTGAACACTGTGACAATCCGTAATATGAGCAATAATCAGCTCAAAACTTATCAAATAGTGAGTGATACTGAGAGTGATATCAAGAAAGGTAAAATGGCTATCTCTACTCCGATTGCACAGGGTATAATCGGTAAGAAAGTGGGTGATGTCGTGGATATAGAAGTGCCTATCGGTACTGTGACCTTTAAGATAGAAGAGATTTCGATTTAAATTATTAGAGCTGAAGTGAAATGTCAACCATTTTTTCGAAAATAATAGAAGGTGAAATTCCTTGTTATAAAATAGCAGAGACAGAGGACCTATTTGCTTTTCTGGATATAAACCCAGTGCAGAAGGGGCATACCTTAGTGGTGCCAAAGCGTGAGGTAAATGATTTCTTTGATTTATCTGATGAGGAATTGGCTAGCATGATGTCCTTTAGTAAGAAGATCGCAGCGGCGATTAAGAAAGTGAGTGGGTGTGTGAAAGTCTCTGTGTCAGTAATAGGCTTAGAGGTCCCTCATGCTCATATGCATCTTATTCCAATCTGGAATGAGAAGGATCTAGACTTTACTTCTGAAAGAGAGGAGCTAACAGAAGAAGAGCAAAAAGAGATTCAGGAAGCCATTATCTCATATCTTGATTGATAATATTTGCTTTTTTTTGCTGTAACTTATTGTTTTTCACGAAGTTTTTTATACCTTTGCAGAAGTCTTTTCCACGGAGTCCGTATTCTGTATGAGTAGGGGCACGTGGGGAGATGTTTTTTATATCCTGATGTCATATCGTTATTGTGATGGGCTCAGGATTTGAGAGTTAACTAATTTATTTTATTCACCAATTTTTTTAAATGAAGAATTACTACGAAGAAGTGAAACCTCTAGAAGGTTTCGATTGGGACAGCTTCGAACGTGCGACCACAGAGTCTCCTGCAGAGGTTGAGAACCTTGCAAAACAGTACGAAGCAACGCTAGGAGATGTCGAAGAAGGCGAAATCGTTGAAGGAAAGATTAAGTCTATTGGAAAGCGCGAGGTAATTGTCGATGTAGGTTTCAAATCCTACGGAAGTGTACCATTTGCAGAATTCCGCTACAATCCTGATTTATCAGTGGGCGATACTGTAGAGGTGCTAGTAGAAACACAAGAGAACAAGCTGGGTCAGCTAGTTCTTTCACACAAGAAGGCTTGCCAGGTACGTTCATGGGAGCGTGTTACCGAGGCTATGGAAAGCCAAGAAGTGGTTAAGGGCTTTATTAAGAGTCGTACCCGTGGCGGTATGATTGTAGAGATCTTTGGTATTGAGGCATTCTTACCAGGCTCTCAGATTGATGTTAAGCCTATTCGTGACTTTGATGAGTTTGTAGAGAAAACAATGGAATTCCGTATCATCAAGGTTAATCAAGAGTATAAGAATGTAGTAGTATCACACAAGGCTCTTATTGAAGAGGAACTCGAAGCACAACGTGCAGAGATTATCTCTACTCTCGAAAAGGGTCAGGTGCTTGAGGGTACTGTTAAGAATATCGTGCCTTATGGTGCGTTTATCGACCTTGGAGGCGTGGATGGTCTTATCCACATCACAGATCTATCATGGGGACGTGTTCGCACTCCAGAAGAGGTTGTTGAATTAGATCAGAAGATCAATGTCGTAATCCTTGACTTCGATGAGGATCGTAAGCGTATCGCTTTAGGTCTTAAGCAACTTACACCACATCCATGGGATAGCTTAGATCCTGATTTGAAGGTAGGTGATAAGGTGACTGGTAAGGTTGTTGTCATCACTGATTACGGTGCATTTGTAGAGGTTATTCCAGGCGTTGAAGGATTGGTACACGTGAGCGAAATGAGCTGGGTACAGCACGTTCGCACTCCACACGATATCCTAAAGGTTGGAGAGGAAATAGAAGTGCAAATCTTGACTCTAGATCGCGAAGAGCGTAAGATGAGTCTTGGTATGAAGCAGTTGATGCCAGATCCATGGAGTGATATTGATGTTCGCTTCCCTGTGGGCTCTCGTCACATGGCTAAGGTCCGTAACTTTACTAACTTTGGTATCTTCGTTGAGTTTACTGAGGGTGTAGATGGTCTTATCCACATTAGTGATCTTTCATGGACTAAGAAGATTAAGCATCCAAGTGAGTTCACAAAGATTGGTGCTGATATCGAAGTAGTTGTACTAGAGATAGATAAAGAAAATCGTCGCCTAAGCTTAGGTCACAAGCAGACAGAGGAAGATCCATGGAATACCCTTGGTACTACCTATGCTGTTGGCACTATTCATCAAGGTAAGATCGTTGAATTGATGGACAGAGGTGCTGTCGTAGAGCTATCTGACGGTGTTGAAGGTTTTGCTACTCCTAAGCACTTGGTAAAAGAAGATGGTACACAAGCACAGCTTGGTGAGGTATTAGACTTCAAGGTGATTGAGTTTAATCGTGATTCTAGAAGGATCATCGTAAGCCATAGCCGTATCTTCGAAGATGACCAAAAGGCAAAACGTCAGGAGGCTAATAACGAAAGGCAAGCTGTACGTGAAACAATCCGTCAGGAGTCTGCATCGGTAGAAAAATCTACTTTGGGAGATATTGATGCACTTGCTGAACTACGTGAAAAACTTGAAGATCAGAGTGAAGAGTAATCTACATAATACAGTAGAAATGCTATAAAGAGAAGAGCGGTGTGTCAGTGATATGATATGCCGCTCTTTTTGATTATAGTCTTATGCGTGAGATGTTTTCTTTATGATTGTTTATTTCCTCAGTATAGATTTAAAGTGATGAGAACAAAGAAGATTATATATTTTGCTATTCTTGCTATCCTATTGATAGGGCTCGTGTTACCCTCAATCTCTGATAATGCCCCTTTCGGATCGTGGGTCACCCCACCTATTGCACTTTTATTTGGACTTATTTATGCCTTGACACTAGGGAATAATTTTCCGAAGCTTAATAAAGCGATGTCAAAGTATCTTCTTCAATATTCAGTTGTAGGCCTAGGATTCGGAATGAATCTATATGCATCCTTAGCTTCAGGAAAGGATGGGATGCTCTTTACCATTATATCTGTCGTTGGTACTATGATTATGGGTTGGCTGTTAGCTAAGTATGTCTTTAAGATGAATCGTAATACCGCTTATTTGATTAGTTCGGGTACCGCTATTTGTGGTGGAAGTGCTATTGCGGCAGTCGGCCCTATAGTTAAAGCCCAGGAGGGGGAGATGTCGGTCGCTCTTGGTACAATATTTACACTTAATGCGGTAGCTCTTTTCTTATTTCCTTATATTGGAAGAGCATTGGACATGAGTCAGGCGGACTTCGGATTTTGGGCCGCTATAGCTATTCATGATACAAGTTCTGTGGTAGGGGCAGGTCAAGCATATGGATCAGAGGCACTAGAGATTGCGACCACGATTAAGCTAACAAGAGCTCTGTGGATAGTTCCATTAGCGTTAGTTACATCCTTTATCTTTAAGAGTAAGGAACAGAAGGTAGGGGTCCCTCTATTTATTGTTTTCTTTATTCTTGCTATGCTTATCAATACTTATCTACTAGGAGATTATCCTAGAGTTGGAGAAGTGATTAGTGCGATAGCGAAGAAATCACTCACCCTCTCACTATTTTTTATTGGCGCTGGACTCTCTCGTGATGTCTTAAGGTCGGTGGGAGCAAAGTCATTAATGCTAGGGGTGACTCTTTGGGTTCTTATAAGTGTCAGTACTCTTATGTACATTCAGTTTGTATAACCTCATCAGCAGCTTTCATTTTACTACACCTATTTATAATCCGTAGTTAAATCAATTGATGCAAGGTGGGAGTGGAATTTTTTTGTTATTCAAAACTAACTTTTTCTCGTTATTGTTGTTATATAACAATGACATTTTTGAAAAGACCTGTACAGATAATCATTAAATTTGACGCCTAACGGAGTGAATAAATGATTCTTGTCAGAAGGCTTTTCTTCTAATTAATATAAAATTCAAATGCAATCAAAAGGATAATGAAAGAAAAGAATAATACTATAACGCAACTGAATGATGTTGTGGTTCGTTTTGCAGGAGATTCTGGAGATGGGATGCAATTAACCGGATCTCTTTTTTCAGATGTGTCGGCTATATTGGGTAATGACATATCTACATTCCCTGATTATCCAGCTGAGATCCGTGCACCTCAGGGGAGTTTGGGAGGAGTCTCAGGATTTCAAGCACGTATCGGTACATCTGGTGTCTATACTCCTGGTGATTATGCTGATGTTTTAGTCGCAATGAATCCCTCAGCACTGAAGGTTAATGTGAAGAATATAAAGAGTAATGCTATCGTCATCATAGATAGCAGTGCCTTTGACGAATCAGCTCTGAAAAAAGGAGAGTTCAAGACGAACAACCCGTTTCATGAACTAGGGTTAGATCGAGTGGATGTCTTTGAGGTCGCGATTACCGAAATGGTTCGTGAGAGCCTTAAGGATTCTCAGATGAGCATAAAGGATATTGATCGCTGTAAGAATATGTTTGCCTTAGGTTTTATCCTATGGCTCTATAATAAGGATATAAAGCCTGCTGAGTTAGAACTCAAAGCGAAGTTTCGAAAAAAAGAGAAGGTGCTGCAGGCTAATCTGAAAGTTTTGACAGATGGTTATAACTATGGACAGAATACACATGCTTCATCTGTGACTTATAGAATAGATGGTCGCGACCATTTACCTGGAAATTATACAGATATTAGTGGAAATAAAGCAACAACGCTTGGTTTTGTTGCTGCTGCAGAAAAGGCTGGTGTCCAATTATTCCTTGGTAGTTATCCTATAACTCCAGCTACAGATATCTTACATGAGCTTGCAAAGCTGAAACATCTGGGTCTTAAGACCATGCAGGCCGAAGATGAAATCGCAGGTATCACTACTGCCATTGGGGCATCGTATGCAGGAGCACTGGCCATCACTTCCACATCAGGACCAGGCTTAGCACTTAAGAGTGAGGGACTAGGGTATGCTGTTATGACAGAGTTACCACTTGTGGTAGTGGATGTGATGAGAGGAGGTCCATCTACTGGATTGCCCACTAAGAGTGAGCAAGCGGATCTCCTGCAAGCTCTATACGGAAGGAATGGCGAGAGCCCTGTAGTTGTGATTGCAGCGAAGACTCCAGCAGACTGTTTTGATTCGGCTTTTGAGGCTGCCAAGATAGCACTGGAGCATATGACCCCAGTGGTCTTATTGACAGACGCTTATATTGCCAATGGGGCTTCCGCGTGGAGAATCCCCGTGTTAATTGAATATCCCTCTATTAATCCTCCTTATGTTCAGGAGCACTTTACAGAAGATCGTCCATGGACACCTTATCTGAGAGATAAGGATAGCTATGTTAGATATTGGGCAGTGCCAGGGACACCAGGCTATGAGCATAGAGTAGGGGGCCTTGAAAAGGATAGTGAGACTGGTGAAATCAGTACTAATCCTCGTAACCATCACCGGATGATAGGGCTTCGTGCAGAGAAGGTTCAGCGAATAGCATCTTCGTTACCTGAGCTTGAAGTCTTAGGAGATAAGGATGCTGAGGTCCTAATGGTAGGCTGGGGTAGTACCTATGGTCATATCCTTACGGCCTTGAATGAAATTTCTGCAGCTGGAAGATCTGTGGCGATGGTGCATTTCAAGTACATTAACCCACTGCCAAAGAATACTGAAGAAGTATTGCGTAAGTATAAGGAAATCATTGTGATTGAACAGAATAGTGGACAGTTTGCTAAGCATCTAAGCGGTGCTATCAGTGGCCTCAATCTTCATCGTTACAATGTGATAGAGGGACAACCACTTAAGGTAAAAGGAATAGCAGACGAAGTTCTGAATCTAATGGATACAAAAGAGGAGAGCAAGATATGAAGATAAATAAAGTAGTAGGTCCAGTACCATCTGGTCTCAAATATGAGGGAAGCGATTTTAAGAGCAAGGGTTTGGTTAAATGGTGTCCTGGATGTGGTGATTATGCAGTTCTTGCTTCACTTCATAAGGCTATGGCCGAAATCGGTGTGGCCCCAGAAAATACCGTGGTGGTATCAGGTATAGGCTGTTCTTCCCGACTTCCTTATTATATGGGGACTTATGGAATGCATACGATCCATGGCCGTGGTGCTGCTGTTGCCACTGGAGTAAAGGTAGCTAATCCAGATCTTAATGTATGGTTGATGAGTGGTGATGGTGATAGCATGGCCATAGGTGGTAATCACTTCATTCATATGATCCGTAGAAATGTGGGTATCAATATGGTGCTCTTCAATAATAAGATATACGGTTTGACTAAAGGTCAGTATTCACCTACGAGTGATAGAGGATTCGTCTCTAAGTCATCCCCATTTGGTACAGTGGAAGACCCTTTTATCCCAGGTGAATTAGTCTTTGGAGCAAGAGGAACTTTCTTTGCTCGTACCCTAGACGTAGAGATGGGGCTTACATCTAAATGTATGGTGGCTGCACATCATCATCCTGGTACTTCTGTGATAGAAGCCTTGGTGAATTGTATGATCTTTAATAACGGCACCCACAAGGAGTTTTCTGATCGTGCTGTTAGAGCAGATAAGACCATAATTCTAGAACATGGCAAGCCAATGATTTATGGCAAGGA
Source organism: Porphyromonadaceae bacterium W3.11 (assembly GCA_030434245.1). Lineage (NCBI taxonomy): Bacteria > Pseudomonadati > Bacteroidota > Bacteroidia > Bacteroidales > Porphyromonadaceae > Porphyromonadaceae bacterium W3.11. The sequence goes on along the minus strand of JAUISX010000003.1, from coordinate 148,556 downwards.
TAGAAATAAAGGATTAGTCTTAGATGGTCTTACCCTGAAGAGTGTTACAATAGGTGAGAATGGTATCGAAGAGAGTGATATCTTATTGCATGATGCACATTCAGTCAATCCTATCTTACACCAAATGCTTGCAACGATGCACGAAACAGATGGAATGCCTGTAGCATTAGGTGTCATTCGTGATGTGAAAGCACCCGTGTACGAGGAGGAATTGGTTTCTCAGATAGCGGATGTTCAAGAAAAGTCAACCATTGAGACTGTTCAGCAACATCTTGATGCCCTCACTCGATGGACCGTCGAATAAAGAATAACTAATATTAGCTCAAAAGCTTTTATTAAATCTTTAATTTTAGTAACTTTGGTAAAACGGATTTAACGTATTGATAATCTAATAATTACATTTTATGTCACACATTGATTTAAAGAAGTATGGTATAAGTGATGTACAAGAAATCATTTATAATCCCTCTTATGATCTTCTTTATGAAGAGGAATTAAAACCCGGATTAGAAGGCTTTGAGAAAGGTCAGCTATCAGAGTTGGGTGCTGTTAATGTTATGACTGGCGTTTATACTGGACGTTCGCCAAAGGACAAGTTTTTTGTGATGGATGATACCACTCGTGACACCATCTGGTGGACCAGTGATGAGTATCCAAATGACAATAAGCCTGTCACTCAAGAAACTTGGAAAGAAGTTAAGAAGATAGCTGTCAATCAGCTTACTGGTAAACGCCTGTACGTTGTGGATGCTTTTTGTGGAGCTAATCCAAACTCTCGTCTGAAGTTACGCTTCATTATGGAAGTGGCATGGCAAGCTCACTTTGTTCGGAATATGTTCATTCGACCCACGGAGGAGGAACTTAAGGACTTCGGTGAGCCTGACTTTGTGATTTTAAATGCTTCTAAAGCTAAGGTAGATAACTATAAGGAACTAGGTCTTAATTCCGAAACCGCAGTGGTCTTCAACCTTACTGAGAAGGTTCAGGTGATTATCAATACCTGGTATGGTGGTGAGATGAAGAAGGGAATGTTTTCATACATGAATTATCTACTCCCTCTTAATGGTATGGCTGCTATGCACTGTTCGGCTAATACCAATATGGATGAAAGTGAAACGGCGATCTTCTTTGGTCTATCTGGTACTGGTAAGACTACTCTTTCAACTGATCCAAAGCGAAAACTTATTGGGGATGATGAGCACGGATGGGATAAAGATGGTATCTTCAATTTCGAAGGTGGTTGCTATGCAAAGGTAATTAATCTAAGCAAAGAGCAGGAACCTGATATTTATAACGCGATTAAGCGTGATGCTCTTCTAGAGAATGTAACACTTGATGAAAATGGCAAAATTGACTTTTCTGACAAGTCTGTTACAGAGAATACTCGCGTTTCATATCCGATATACCACATCGATAATATTGTAAAGCCGATTTCTAAGGCTGGACATGCTAATAAAGTCATTTTCCTTTCCGCAGATGCTTTCGGGGTATTACCTCCAGTATCTATCCTAACTCCAGAGCAAACTAAGTATTATTTCCTTAGTGGTTTTACCGCTAAGCTAGCAGGTACAGAGCGTGGCGTAACTGAGCCCACTCCTACCTTTTCAGCTTGCTTTGGTGCGGCATTCCTCTCTTTACATCCAACAAAGTATGGTGAGGAGCTTGTGAAAAAGATGGAAGAGCATGGCTCTACAGCTTATCTTGTGAATACTGGTTGGAATGGTACAGGAAAACGTATTTCAATCAAAGATACCCGTGGTATCATTGATGCTATTCTTGATGGTTCTATAGACAAAGCGGAGACCCGTAATATTCCTTACTTTGACTTCAAAGTCCCACTAGCATTGCCTAATGTGGATCCTAACATACTTGATCCTCGAGACACTTATGATGATCCTAAGGTTTGGGATGGGAAAGCTAGAGATCTAGCAGAGCAATTTATTGATAACTTTGCTAAGTTTACAAGTAACGAAGCTGGTAAAGCTTTAGTTGATGCAGGTCCAAAGATTTAATTTGATTTGATATTAGATAAGGAAGCGAAGGGGGTAAAAACATAGGTTTTTTGCCCCTTCTTTGTTTTCAATCATTTTAAAGTCTAGAGATTACTACTCATAATGAGATAGTTGTACGAAACCCCATACTTATAGATCTGAAGGACCTAGTTGAGACTCGTTGAGATGGATAAGATACAAGGCTCTAAGGATTAAGTTACAGGGAGCGTAATATCGTAAGTGACATAATAGAATGTCGAAAACGTAACGGACATTATCCTCATCGATCAATGCTCTATTAATCATTTTGAAAAATAACGTCTGCCAAAAATATTATTGAGGACTAGTTCTCAGATGATATATAGTTTTGTCTTTCCCCTTTTATAAGTTAAAGCCTCTAAGGGTAATGGTGACTCAACTAAAATAATATGATTATCTTTGCGAAACAATATAAGAGATATGTACACTTTCATTTAATAATATATGAGTATGAATTTTATTGAGGAACTAAAGTGGAGGGGAATGGTGCATGACATGATGCCAGGAACAGAAGAAATGCTGATGAAAGGGCAGACCTCTGGCTATCTTGGGATCGATCCTACTGCCGATTCACTTCACATCGGACACTTGGTGGGAGTGATGATGCTCCGACACTTTCAACGTGCAGGACATCGCCCTATTGCTGTTATCGGTGGTGCTACTGGTATGATTGGCGATCCCTCAATGAAATCGGCTGAGAGAAATCTCCTAGATGAGGCTACGCTTAGGCATAATCAAGAGTCTATCAAGAAACAACTTGCAAAGTTCTTGGACTTTGAAAGTGATGCACCAAATGCAGCCAAGTTAGTGAATAACTACGATTGGATGAAGGATTATAGCTTCCTTGCTTTTATTCGTGATGTCGGGAAGCACATGACCGTCAATTATATGATGGCGAAAGATTCAGTGAAGAAAAGAATAGCTGGCGAAGGAGGTGCAGGACTTTCCTTTACTGAGTTTTCATACCAATTACTACAAGCATACGACTTTAAGTACCTCTATGAGCATGAAGGCTGTCGATTGCAAATGGGTGGCTCCGATCAATGGGGTAATATCACAAGTGGAGTAGAGCTCATTCGCCGTACTCTACAAGGAGATACCTATGCTGTTACGTGCCCATTAATTACCAAAGCAGATGGAGGGAAGTTCGGTAAGACAGAGAGTGGTAATGTCTGGTTGGATCCAAGATACACTTCACCATATAAGTTTTATCAATTTTGGATGAATGTATCTGATGAGGATGCCTCAAAGTTCATCCGAATCTTCACTAGCCTAGGACGTGATGAGATAGAGGCATTAGAAAAAGAGCACGCTGAAGCTCCCCATCGTAGGGTCCTCCAAGAAAAACTGGCTGAGGAAATCACCGTGATGGTGCATAGTAGAGAGGATTATGAGTTGGCTGTTCAAGCATCTCAGATACTTTTCGGTAAAAGCTCTTTAGAGACCCTTAAAAAATTAGATGAGACGACATTCTTAAATGTGTTTGAGGGTGTCCCTATGGCAGAGGTTAGTATGAGTAAGCTTGATGGCCAATTAGGGATCCTCGACCTCTTAGTTACCGAGTGTCAGTTCTTTGCCAGTAAAGGTGAGTTGAGAAAGCTCATTAAGAGTGGTGGCGTGAGTATAAATAACGAAAAGTTGCAGGACGAGCAGATGATTCCTACCACTGACGATTTACTTAATGGTAAGTACATGTTAGTGCAGAGGGGTAAGAAGAATTATTTCCTCATCAAGATGGTCTGATAAAAACATTCATCGGATGCTTCTGAATTACATCTGGATCGGTTTCTTTCTTTTAGCTGTCTTAGCTGCTATAGTGCAGACTTTTGTGACAGGCGATGCTGGTGTGTTCAGTGAGATGGCTTCTGCTTTATTTGATTCTGCAAATACAGGATTTGAAATCTCTTTGGGCCTTGCCGGGGTATTAACCCTATGGCAAGGGCTCCTAAGAGTGGGGGAGAATAGTGGACTGGTGCGGCGAATAGCGAAGGGTACGGCTCCATTTTTTCATGTCCTTTTCCCTTCTCTTCCTAAGGGACATCCAGTTACCGGCACTATGGTGATGAACTTTAGTGCTAATCTTTTGGGGCTTGATAATGCTGCGACACCTCTTGGACTGCAGGCGATGCAGGAGTTGCAAGGGTTGAATAAGAAAAAAGATGAAGCTAGTGATGCTATGATAATGTTCCTCTGCATCAATGCTAGTGGATTGACACTAATTCCGATCACGATTATAATGTATAGAATGCAGCTTGGAAGTACATCTCCAGCTGATATTTTTATGCCTATCTTATTGGCCACTGGAGGAAGTACTCTCACTTCTATTTTGGCAGTGTCCTATAAGCAAAAGCTTGATTTACTGAAAACTGCTTTTCTGCTTCCCGTAGCCATTTTTTTATTATTAGTAACCGCCATTATTTGGTGGGCAAGTACCGTAGATCAGTCAACCCTCTCAAATTACTCCACCTTGGTAAGTCATTTAATCCTTGTCGGAATGGTTGCATTATTCGTTTTAAGTGGGCTATTAGCAAAACGTAATGTTTATGAGGATTTTATTGACGGTGCTAAAGGCGGGTTCACTACAGCTATTACGATTATTCCCTATATAGTTGCAATATTAGTAGCGGTAGGTGTTTTCAGAGCGAGTGGTGCCATGGATTGGCTGATGCAGGGGATTGCCTACCTTGTTAGTATGGTCGGATTGGATACTGCATGGGTGGATGCTTTGCCTACAATGCTTATGAAGCCCCTTAGTGGTAGCGGAGCTAGGGGGTTGATGATTGATGCCATGACTACGTATGGACCCGATTCCTTTGTTGGCAGGTTAGTCTGTCTCGTTCAGGGTGCTAGCGATACAACATTTTATATACTTGCACTTTATTATGGTAGTGTAGCGATTAAGCGGACACGATATACTCTGGGAGTTTCTCTAATGTCAGATGTTGTGGGGATGATTCTTGCACTCTTTTTCTGTTATCTTTTTTATTAAACGCTTTTATTAAGGCAATAATTACTAGCCATTAAGAAAGTATCTGTTTAAGTGAGTTAATTGTATCTCTTATATTCGTGGAGATAAAGTTATTTCATTATATTTATCACGTATGTTTAATATTAAAATGAGATAGATATATTATGAATGTAAATTTTCAGTTAAAAGAGGGTTATAGCTCAGTTGTATCAAACAATCGTGGTCATGAAGTGACACTAGATTTGCCAAAGGAAGCAAATGGAACTGACAAAGGTGCAAAGGCATTTGAGTTATTGGCGATGTCACTAGCAGGATGTATTGGCACAATTTTTAAAATGGTCGCTGTTAAGATGCGACTTGATGTCCAAGATATTAGAGTAGAGCTTGAAACAGAGGAAGCAGATACCATTACTAATGTTTCTTACCGCTTTTATATTAAGAGTGACTCACCAGTCGAGAAAATAAAGAAGTGTCTTGAGCACACTGAAGCAAACTGTCCCGTAGGAATTCTTTTTGCAAAAGCTGGAGTCAAGTTTCAGCACGAATTAATCATGCTTTAATATGCTTAGCGTGGGATCGATAAAATAAACTTACTTTATTAGAGGAATAATTATAGGAACCAATATCCAGACATGCGATATTGGTTCCTACTTTTTTATGCCCCTTTTGTTGATAAGTTTAATGAATATATAGTTCGTCTATAAATAATACATACCTATTCGAAGTTAAATTGATCCGATGCGATGAAAAATATTCTCTATATGATGGCGAAATTCTTCTTATATAAAGCAGAAAAGTTTCTTATGAGAAACATTTCTGTTTCATATAACCAAAAGTCAGCTACTTTTTGCCTTAGTATGAGTTACATTCTAACACTATACCTACTGCTATATCGTAAGATAGTATGAAAAAATTGCCTTTATCAAAAAAATAATTATTAAGCTCGAAAAATATATAGATCATATACCAATAAAGGCATCTCGATGTGTTTGAGCTGGCTAATTCTTTCCTAAAGGGGGATAAATAAGACCTTTTTTCAAATAAAACCTCCTAAAAGGCTTGGTGGATTAAAAAAATCTATATACCTTTGCACTCGCAAATGAGAAATCAGATGCACGAGACGCTCTCAGAGGAGAGATTTTTAGTCTCAGGTAAAGAAGAAAAAAAGACTTCGAAAAAAACTTTCTAAAAGTTTTGGTAGAATGAAAATCTTTAGTATCTTTGCACTCGCAAATGAGAAATCAGCTGCACGAGACGCTTTCAGCGGAAAGCAATCAAGTCTCAAGCGAAGAGAAAAAAGAACTTCAAAAAAACTTTCTAAAAGTTTTGGTAGAATGAAAATATTTAGTATCTTTGCAACCGCAAATAAGAAACGAAGATGAGACGTTCCAAGCGAGGAACTGAGTCCTTCAATTGATGAGAAAATATTTTTCAAATTGTTTGTTGGGATGAAAATCTTTAGTATCTTTGCAATCACAACCCGCTAAGCGAGGTTGATTAAAAATAAGAGATCATAGACATATTGAGACAAGGATATTGAGGAGAGATTCTCAATATTATACAAACAAGTAGTACAAGGAACATTAGTGTTTATAATACAATGTGCCACTGTCAATGACAGAAGAGACTTTTTGGGTGTATAGATTTACGAATAAGTTTTAAACGCAAATTTTGATGTTAGGAAGACAGAATCTATAGCAAAAGATATAATAAAAATTTTTTTGACAATGGAGAGTTTGATCCTGGCTCAGGATGAACGCTAGCGATAGGCTTAACACATGCAAGTCGAGGGGTAACGAGTGAGAAGCTTGCTTCTTACGTCGACGACCGGCGGATGGGTGAGTAACGCGTATGCAACTTGCCTCTGAGTGGGGAATAACCCGGAGAAATCCGGACTAATACCGCATACTCTCATATTATTGCATGATGATATGAGGAAAGAATTTTGCTCAGAGATAGGCATGCGTTCCATTAGTTAGTTGGTGAGGTAACGGCTCACCAAGACATCGATGGATAGGGGCGCTGAGAGGCGTAACCCCCACACTGGGACTGAGACACGGCCCAGACTCCTACGGGAGGCAGCAGTGAGGAATAATGGTCAATGGAGGCAACTCTGAACCTGCCAAGTCGCGTGAAGGAAGACTGCCCTATGGGCTGTAAACTTCTTTAGTAGGTGAGTAGAAATAGGTACGTGTACCTATAGGCAAGTAACCTAAGAATAAGTATCGGCTAACTCCGTGCCAGCAGCCGCGGTAATACGGGGGATACGAGCGTTATCCGGATTTATTGGGTTTAAAGGGTGCGTAGGTGGCTGTTTAAGTTGATGGTGAAAAGCTGTGGCTCAACCATGGTCTTGCCGTCAAAACTGGATAGCTTGAGTGTAGATGATGTAGGCGGAACGCGTAGTGTAGCGGTGATATGCATAGATATTACGCAGAACTCCAATTGCGAAGGCAGCTTACAAAGTTACAACTGACACTGAGGCACGAAAGCGTGGGTATCAAACAGGATTAGATACCCTGGTAGTCCACGCCGTAAACTATGATTACTCAGAGTATGCGATATACAGTATGCTCTCAAGCGAAAGCGTTAAGTAATCCACCTGGGGAGTACGTCGGCAACGATGAAACTCAAAGGAATTGACGGGGGCCCGCACAAGCGGAGGAACATGTGGTTTAATTCGATGATACGCGAGGAACCTTACCTGGGATTGAAATGTATATGCGTATTCCTTGAAAGAGGAATAGTTCACTTCGGTGACATATATGTAGGTGCTGCATGGTTGTCGTCAGCTCGTGCCGTGAGGTGTCGGCTTAAGTGCCATAACGAGCGCAACCCTTATCGTTAGTTACTAGCAGGTAAAGCTGAGGACTCTAGCGAGACTGCCGTCGTAAGGCGAGAGGAAGGTGGGGATGACGTCAAATCAGCACGGCCCTTATATCCAGGGCGACACACGTGTTACAATGGTGAGGACAAAGGGTAGCTACCTGGTGACAGGATGCCAATCTCCAAACCTCATCTCAGTTCGGATCGGAGTCTGCAACTCGACTCCGTGAAGCTGGATTCGCTAGTAATCGCGCATCAGCCATGGCGCGGTGAATACGTTCCCGGGCCTTGTACACACCGCCCGTCAAGCCATGGAAGTCGGGAGTACCTGAAGTGCGTTGCCGCAAGGAGCGCCCGAGGGTAAAACTGGTAACTGGGGCTAAGTCGTAACAAGGTAGCCGTACCGGAAGGTGCGGCTGGAACACCTCCTTTCTGGAGCGTAGTTTCGAGATCTTGAAGACGTCAAGGTGCAAAAGAGTTTAAAACGAAAGAGATTTATGAGCTACTTGTAAAGAGTAGCGACTTAAAGAGTCTTAGACGTTATAGACATTAGGTGGTACAAAAATGTAGAAACATTAGTAGAGACTCGTATCTACTTGTTTGGTCCTTGTTCTTAATATATAATATACGGCAACCCTATTATTTATACTGCCGCGTAGCGTAGAGTGAGAAGGGTGGGGTCTTTGTCCGCAAAAGAGTCCCATAGCTCAGTTGGTTAGAGCGCTACACTGA
>JAUISX010000003.1:0-135000 GCA_030434245.1 Porphyromonadaceae bacterium W3.11 | reverse complement strand
TTGAGCTACGGGTTAGAAATTTCACTTCTAATGATCCGTTACCTAAGTGCATAAAGGCGAGGTTAGAAGAAGCTTCTACTGTACCTGGGAATTCAGATAGGTAGGTTATTACACCATTCTGGCAAGCTTCTATTGCCTGAATGGTACTTTCAGCAATGTCTTGAGGAACGATGGTATTAGGTGTTGAATTCTCCTGCTCGATAGACAGTGTAATCTTATTCTCGATGCTCTTATATTCGAAGTTATATAGAACTTCGTACTCAGCTATTAACTTTTTGAGGTCATCAAGTTGTTCGCTAGGAACCATTACCTTGGCTGTTGCTTCACGTGGGATAGCATTACGTAGTGAGCCTCCTTGTAATTCTACTAATGAGAGGTCAAAGCGTTCATAAGCTTTTTTGAGTACACGGACTAGCATCTTATTGGCATTTCCGCGTCCTAAATGAATATCTACACCAGAGTGTCCACCCTTAAGCCCACTAATTGAGATCAGAGCTGTTACATCACCTGCTTGGGGCTTAACTTCGTCTTTGTAATCTAGAGATACATTGATATCAACCCCTCCTGCACAACCGATGTATAGTTCATCCACTACTTCGGAGTCTAGGTTAAGCATGTAATCTGCTCGGCAGAAACCTTCTTCTAAACCAAATGCACCAACCATACCGACCTCTTCATCGACTGTGAATAGTGCTTCAATAGGTCCGTGTTTTAGGTCCTTATCAGCAAGTATAGCAAGAGCCATGGCTGAACCTATACCATTATCAGCTCCTAAGGTTGTCTCACGAGCTTTAACCCAGTCGCCATCAATCCAAGCATCAATTGGATCTTTGGTGAAGTCATGATTGACGTGGCTATTTTTTTGAGGTACCATATCTAGGTGACCTTGAAGTGCTACTACAGGGCGGTCTTCCATCCCTTCTGATGCAGGCTTGCTAATTAGAACGTTGCCAGTTTTATCAACTTTTGTTTCCAATCCGAGTTGGACTCCGACTCCTTTGATATATTCAACCACTTCCTTCATCTGTCCTGTAGGGCGTGGGATTTGTGTTAGGTCATAAAAGAAGCTCCATATTGCTTCTGGTTTTAGTTTCTTAATTTCTGCAGACATATGTTTTCTGAAATTTAATTTTGGTTATTGGTGCTATTTGCGTTAGCAGTGTCGCACACGATTTACATATTTACAAGATACAAATTATTCATTTAACAACCACTGCTATTTACATTTATTAATTGTTCAATGAAGTCTGAGAAATCTCCTCTTTTCAGCAGAAAAGCTCTATGTCTAATTAAGTTTTGAAGGTACCTATACAATCACTGTAAGGTGCCTATTCTTGTCCTACGATATCTAGATAGTGTTTTGAAACGTTTTACTGATGTCTTATAGATGAGACCAGGTTATTTGTCTTGGAATTCAAAATCCACAATCAACGGATTATGGTCGCTGTAACTCTTCTTAACCGGAATGCTACTCCCAATAGCCTTGAGGGGTCCTCCATAAAAGAGGTGGTCGATCCTGAAGGGCATAAAGGGTTCATTAAATGAAGCACTTATCCCAAATCCGGTTTCTGAAAAAGCATCACGATACCCAGCCTTTACTTGCTGATAGGTGTAGCTCATCGGGGTATCATTCAAATCTCCCAATACTACCACATAGTCCGGCTCATACTTGTTACAAAGCTTTTCCATCTCTTCATTGACTATTTTTGCAGCATATGCACGCTGATTAAGTTTAGGTCCTAGTCGTCTTTTTATCTCGAGTATCTGCTTAGGTATCTGTTTGATTTGAAAATTTTTGACATATTCTTTGTACCTATTAAGTTCATTCTCCTTAAGTACATAAGACTCCATATGGTTATTCACAAGAAGCATCTTTTTATGATTAGGTAACTGTAAGATATATGCATGTGAGCCATTTCCAATGGTAGGATATTCAATCTCCTCAATGGCTAAAATTTTGTACTTAGATAATAGGGCTTGACTTTTTCTGTGAGCAGAGTGAATATATGGATATTGCTTTCCAAATATTTTTTGGAGTGCCTGTTCATTGGAGATACCTTTTTGATTTAAATAAGCTTCTTGGAGGGCCACAATATCTGCACCCTTTTCGGTTATAAACCGAGCAGCTAATCGCTCTCCTGTGTCAGGATCCTTATAGGTTAGTCCGCATACATTGTATGTCATTATTCTTATGTCGCGATTGGCTGTAAGAGACTTGCCCGTGTGTAAGGGGAAGTAATTGAGTATGTAACCCAATGAGAGCAGTGTCATGGCACTATAAACTGAGAAATATCTCCAATTTCGGCAGATTAGATGGTATAGCCAAAAGATGACTAGAAGAGGTAATATGAGGATAAAGCCTAAGTTGAGAAAGGCTGGTATTTGCGAGACACGAGGAGATAGATAGGGGGAGAGCATCGCCAGGATGTATATTAAGATGAATAATCCATTGATGATCCCACCTATAAACTTTGCTGTGTGTCGCAGCGGTTTCTTGACGATTTTCTCTTCCATATAAATTCTATTTTTCTACTGAGGTAATCAGTTTTTCCTGCTCCTCATTACTAAGGGATTGATAGCCTGATGTCTTGGCTTTGGATATAATTTCAGCGACATAGCCTTCCTCATCTTTTTTTTGATCTCTTTTATCTATGAATCGCTTGCTACTATACAAGGCATATATTAGCCCAATTAGGTATCCCGATAAATGCACGGTGAATCCTAGTGAAAAGCTAAGCCCTTGCGTGAGCAAATCTAGAAGGACTATACCAGGGAGGGCGATTATCCATAAATTATTATGGATAAATATTCGGTATATAGATGCTGCCATAAGTGCTGTGATTCCAGCTGATGCCCCGATAATACTTGCTTCTGGTCCTGGTAGGATAACAAAGATGGCTCCCCCAATAATAGCAGATATAGAGAAGAGGGCATACACTTCTTCGGTCGATAATTTATCACCCCACAGAATGAGGAGCATTAACCCCATATTGATCCCAAAGTGTAGGTAGGAGCTGTGTAATAAGGAGTATGTGAATAGACTCCATGGGTGATAAAGTATCGTCTCTGGGTTGTTGCTAAGCTCCATACTTGTTTCGAGCTCAACACCCCAAATTTGTTGGAATATAAAAGCAAAAAGTATGAGCAAAGGAAGTAACCAGCTGTAAAGTGATTTAGTAGAAATCCTGCCACCCATTGACGCTTTGCTTTTTATCTTTCTTTTGCCAATATTTGATCATAAGGAACCCGAAGAGCATACCACCCAAGTGGGCAAAGTGTGCTATGTTGCTACCTCCCAATGAGGCAACTCCTGAAAAGAGCTCAAATAACCCATAAAAAATAACAAACCACTTTGCTTTAATCGGAACGGGTACAAATAGTATAAACAAAGGGATATCTGGAAATATCATCCCGAAGGCCAACAGAATACCAAAGATGGCACCACTCGCTCCTATAGTTAAGAGCAAATCGGAGTAGTACATGAGCACCTCTGGAGGGGTAGATATGAACCAGACCAGCTGCTGGACTAGACCAGCACCAACCCCAGTGACTAGATAGAAGATAAGAAATCTTTTGCTCCCCCAGATTCGCTCTAGCACTGGACCAAACATAAATAGAGCAAACATATTACTAAAGATATGTCCTAGCCCTGGAGCATGTAGGAACATGTAAGAAATCATCTGCCACACTCCAAAGCTCTTAGCTCCAAAGTAGTGCATCCCAAAGAGGTTGGTAAAGTCTATTCCTACTCGGGGAAGGATACTTTGAGCGACCCACACAATCAAGTTAATGATCAAAAGATTAAGTGTAACGGTTGGTATTCTACTTTCTGCTCCTATTCTCATGGTTATATATTCTATTTCTAGATGTTTATAAGGTAAATCCTTTCAATCCACAAATATACATTTTTTTGTCTGACCCTCATAGACTCAAAAGTGGATTATATGGCTTAAAGCCTAGGTTAGTGGCTTTGATAGAAGGCTTATAGGTCAATCACATTTAATGGCTGTAACTTACTTTAAGATATGATATTTAACACTCAATAGTGTAGGATATGAGAATGTTCTCTGAAAAGTGAGAAGTTATAATCAATACAAAAACTTAAATAACCCTATACGAGACTAATACCAGTGACTATATAATAAGATAAGCGTGTCAAGCACAAAATAATACTTGACACGCTTATCTATCTATTACTCTCTTATTATTTTATCTGCCTTTCTTGTTATTTCGTTGCTCTTTTAGCATCTTTTCCTGCTGCTTCTGAGCTTCTTCGAGGCGTTGCATAAACTTAGATTTTTTCTTTGGTTTCTTTTTATTTGCTTCTAGCTTAGCAAGGATTTTCTCCTCATTAACTGCCCATTTGAATCCTTGTGTTTGGACTATGGTAATCAGCATTGAGAGCAGGTAGTAGTAACTAAGACCTGAGGCATTCTGATTCAGGAACGAGAAGAGCATGATCGCCATAAGATATGGCATCCATTTCATAAATGGCATCTGTTCTTGTCCACTATTTTTAGTTGTATAGTTCATGTAAATCACTTGAGTGATAGTCATGAGCAAACAGAATAAGCTGATGTGATCACCAATAAATGGGATATCTACTCCAAATCTAATCACATCATCATAAGTAGATAGGTCTTCTGCCCACAAGAAGCTTTCTCCCCTCAGGTTAATACTAGTAGGGAAGTATTGGTACATCGCTACCAAGATAGGCATCTGAAGGAGCATCGGTAAGCAACCACCCATGGTGCTGACACCTGCTTTTTGATAAAGAGCCATTGTCTCCTGCTGACGCTTCATCATATTGTCCTGCCCAGGATATTTCTCATTTATGACCTCAATTTGTGGTCGAAGTACCCTCATCTTAGCCTGACTCATATAACTCTTATATGTGAATGGCATCAGAAGCATCTTGATGAAAAGGGTGAGTAAGAAGATAATTAGTCCGTAATTACTGATAAATCGCTCTAAGAAGTTAAAGACAGGTTGGATTATCCAGATATTGATAAAGCGGAACCATCCACCCATCTCTACTATTTTAGTAAGATGAGTATCATCCTGCTTTAGAGACTTATCTATATGCTTAAGTAGAGCATAGTCATTAGGTCCTGTATAGAAGAGTAGGTTGAGGGGTTCGTTATTGTCGTGGCTGATTTCCATGACAAACTTTGCCTCTAGGTCCTTAAGTGGTAAGTTATCGCCACCCTTTAATACATCGCTAGTCACCTCAAGGCTCTTAAGCCCTTGAGGACTATATACAAAGGTGCTGAAGAACATATCTCTGAATGCCACCCACTTAACTGTCCCACTCATCTCCTTGGATGTACTCTTAGCGGTGCTTAGCTTATCTACACTGCCATCGCTATGCTCGTAAGCCATGCCAGAGTATCTCTGTTCGGACTTGAAGCTCTTCTCATTTTGGTATATCGGTAAGGATATAGAACCATCAATAAATGGAGCATTAGAGGCTAATACCTTATCAAAACCATTACTTACGATCTGAAGGTCGAGGATATACCTATTTTTCAGAGTGTATATGAGGGCTAGTTCTTCTCCAGAGTTACTAGTCGTGGTCAGCTTCAGTTGGTTAGGTCCCATCTTTTCCCCCTTGAAATAAAGCTCATTCGTATTAATAACTCTATTCGTACGTGTGATAAAGTTAAAGGAGATAGATGCTTCCTCTGGTCGGATGAGTCTTATAGGTTCGCCCAGATAGTCCTGATATTGTTTTAATTCGCTACCTATTAGCATTCCTCCCTTGTTGCTAAACGTGTAAGCGACAGAGTCATTCTCAAGAGTGTAGAGTTCTTCTTTTCCTATGGTTGCCCTAGACATCTCGCCATAAGTCTGGCTTCTCTTGATATTTAAGATAGAGTCACGCTCTGCTACGCTTAGATTATCTAATGCTGTGCTATCAGCTACAATCGGATTTGATACTCTTGCTTTGGCTGCCTCTTCGATCTCTCTTTGTTGTTGATGCACCAGTGCGATGGAATCATTCATCCTTTGCTGCATCTCAATTTGTTCTGCTGATGGTCGTCCAAGCCATGTGAAGACCACCAATACAATGCCCATTAAGACAAAGCCTGTAATCGTATTTTTATCCATTACTTATCTAAAATTCTTTATTCCTCTTGATGAAAATGCGATGTTATTTTGTGTTCTTTTCCTCTATTGCTGCTTTCACAAATGAAAGGAAGAGGGGATGAGGGTGTAAAAGAGTACTTGAATATTCTGGATGATATTGTACTCCAATAAACCATTTGAGGTCTGGGCGTTCAATGACCTCTACCAGTCCACTTTCAGGATTATGCCCAGTGAGTCGGTAACCTGCTTTTTCGAAAGCCTCTTCATATTTCTCATTGAACTCATAGCGGTGTCTGTGACGTTCTCTGATGTCTGTTTTACCATATGCTTTTGCTACTAAGCTATCTGGCTCTAAATGACATTCGTATGCCCCTAGACGCATAGTTCCGCCAAGGTTGACGACGGCTTTCTGGCTATCCATCAGGTCAATGACTGGGTTATCAGTGCTTGGTTCTACCTCAGTTGTATGGGCGTCTGGGATACCCAAGACATTTCTCGCACCCTCTATTACCATACACTGCATACCTAGGCAGATCCCAAGGGTAGGGAGGTTATGTTCACGGCAATAGCGTAAAGCATATAATTTTCCATCAACACCTCTTGTCCCAAATCCTGGTGCTATAATAACGCCATCAAGTCCTGAGAGCTGTTCAGCTACATTCTCACTCGTTAGCTTCTCTGACTGAATATGTATGAGATTAAGCTTGTGATGGTTGTAAATAGCGGCCTGCTGCAGGGATTCGTCAATTGACTTGTATGCATCCTGTAACTCCACATACTTACCAACGAGGCCGATGGTTACCTTCTCCGTTGCACTTCTCATCATGTCTAGGAATTGATTCCATTCCTTTAGTTCAGGGGTCGGTCCTGGCTCCAATCCGAATTTCTTCAGAAGAACCTCGTCCATCTTTTGCTGCTGTAGGACTAATGGAACTTCGTAAATCGAAGGAACATCGTATGACTGCATTACTGCTTGAACCGGTACGTTACAGAAAAGAGCTACTTTTTCAAGTATCTCCTCATCCAGAGGTTGCTCTGTACGAAGTACTAGCATATCAGGCTGAATACCTTCTTCTTGTAATTGTTTTACGGAGTGTTGAGTAGGCTTGGTCTTGACTTCGCCAGCAGCCTTTAGGAAAGGAACAAATGTCAGGTGTACTACCATGCAGCAGTTGCCAAGCTCCCACTTGAGCTGACGGACACTCTCTAAGAATGGAAGGGATTCTATATCACCAACGGTGCCACCAATCTCAGTGATCACAAAGTCATATTTCCCAGATGAGCCAAGACGCTTGACGTTACGCTTGATTTCATCAGTGATGTGTGGTACTACCTGGACGGTCTTACCCAAGAAGTCTCCACGCCTCTCCCTCTGGATGACGTCTTGATAGATTCTACCCGCAGTGACGTTATTAGCTCTTGAGGTTCGGACATCCAGAAATCTTTCGTAATGCCCTAGATCAAGGTCTGCTTCATGACCATCTTCTGTTACATAGCACTCCCCATGTTCGTAGGGGTTAAGAGTGCCTGGGTCCACATTGATATATGGATCAAATTTCTGTATTGTAGTACTATAGCCACGGCTCTGGAGTAGCCTACCCAGAGATGCTGCCACTATCCCCTTCCCTAAGGAGGAGACTACCCCACCTGTGACAAAGATGTATCTAGTATTTCGTTTCATTATGAGACAATATATTTGGTATTTTTTGCTCTTTGTAGAATAAAAAAAGCACAACAGTCCCTATGCCTTTTACAAGGCACAAATATAGCCATTTTAGTTTAGACTTTTTAGAAAAAGGTCCTTAGTCTTGACTTGTTTTGAGTATTTGTTGGATTGTTCAGTGATCAAAGCCTGATCTGGAAAGGATTCCTTTCTGGTAATAATGCTTGATCTCCCGCATCTCTGTAACGAGGTCTGCTGCTTGGATCAGTTCCTCTGGAGCATATCGTCCTGTGACAACCACCTCTACATGATCAGCCCTGGACTGTATGGCCTTAAGTAGCTCTTCTTTAGTGATAAGATTGAATGAAGTTGCGATAGTCGCCTCATCCAATATCACTAGGTCGTATTCACCCTTCATCATAATCTCTTTGACAATCTTTAATCCCTTTTGGGCCATCTCGCAGTCTTGAGGTGTTGGTTCCCTATCGATATAGCATCCACAGCCTAGCTGACGGATGACTACCTGACCTTCTGGAAACAGCTTTTCCAAGTGTACCTCGTGGTACTGCATATCTTTGATGAACTGGCCAATATAGACCTTCATCCCAGCTGATGCAGCTCGAAGAGCTAGCCCAAAGGCAGCAGTTGTTTTGCCTTTGCCATTGCCTGTATAGACTTGCAACATCCCTTTTTTCTCAGTTTGGAGCATTGATGATTATTTTCTTATTTCCTTTGGTGAGTAATAGCAAAGGTCTGTTAGGGTTGGCAATGAATGCTCGATAATGACCCATCTGTTTGCTGTAAAACATCCCTGTAAAACCAAATAAGCCACCAGAGCCAAAGGTTCGGATGGAGCGATCAAACTCATCGGGGGATATTTGGATGGTGCTGTAATCTGCTTTATTCAGATTGATGGAGAAGAAGGTGAGTCTGAGTTTGTACTTTCTTTCGTCTTCCTCGAGATATATTGGCATGAGTCCAAATGAAATAATAAGCACTGAAGCGAGTAGCGTTCCAATCACATATCCATAAACTGTTCCTAATTGGAATACAGCTTTTGCAGCGATGACTAGTACGAGTGATACGATAAGACTAATAATCCAGATGGATTTACTCAGTTTGTAATAATACCTCATCATGCACGTTTTTATAATTAGAAAAAGCGTATTGATTGAAACTCAATCAATACGCAATTATACTAAATATAATATAAATTATAGTGCGTTCTTTAGAAGCGGAATACTACACCAATATTAGCAAATGAGTATCCGTAACCCAATTCAGCAAATGCCCCCATTTTCTTTGAGAACATATAGCGTGCACCTAGGTGAGTACCCCATGCAAAGTTACCATCCTTAGATGATTTCTTATCACCATCTAGAGAATCATATCCAAGCATAACAGATAGATATGTATCTAACTCAGGAATAAAGTGGTAGTGTAAACCAAGACGAGCACCTAAAAGTACGCCAGTAGCATCTTTCCCGATCAAAGCACCAGCTAAACCACCAACAGTAAGTGCACTCTTATCATCAAAAAGATTTCCAACAACACCATAATCATAGCTGACATTGATTGGAAGTGCTCCATTGTTAATACCTACACCAACATTCACCAAACTTGTACCCTTTTCAACTACATTTACATTCTGTGCATGTGCTTGATGAATTGCTACACATCCAATAAGGGTAGCCATTAAAATTAAAAATTTTTGTTTCATAATAAGTTTAATAAATTATTAAAAGTCTTTTCTAAAATAAAATCATTCCCCCGCTTGCAAATGTACAAATTAAATATTTAAGAAATGCACTCTTTTTTATAACTTCACAGGTTTTAAGAAAGTATAGCAATCATTGCTTTATTATGTGAATTTGGGTACCTTTGGTCGTTCGAACTATACATCAGAGTTTATTTTTTTCTAGAGAGAAAAAAGGGAAACAGGTGTAAATCCTGTACAGTACCCGCTGCTGTAAGTCTCATTATCAAGTGCTTCGAAAGATGATTCCACTGTCTGTCTTAATGGATGGGAAGGGTTTTTGAAGTGAGATCAAGTCAGAAGACCGACTCTTTTGGTGTGTTAAGTCGTTAATCATATTTTTTTATTATTGTAATTACTTTCGGGAGTTAAAGTCATGAACAATCCAGTTATGTACATCATCAAAAGAGATGGTGTTCAAGAAGCGTTTACACCTTCTAAAATCGAAAATGCCCTCTTAAAGGCCTATGTCGCATCTGGCTTAGGAAATAACTATGAGGAGGTGCAGAGTGTCACTCATAATGTATTAAGTCGCATCATGCAGCCTGTTATTTCTGTAGAGGAAGTACAGGATATTGTAGAGAGTGAGCTGATGAAAGCTCGCCCCGAGGTGGCTAAGCGTTATATCATCTATAGAGAGTGGCGAAATACACAGAGGCACAAGCGTACCGATCTCAAAAAATCTCTAGATGGCATCGTCGCCATCGATCAAAATGATATCAATCTTAGCAATGCTAATATGAGTAGTCATACTCCAGCAGGACAGATGATGACTTTTGCCTCTGAGGTCTCAAAAGATTATACCTATCGTTACCTCCTCTCTCCAGAATTTGCCGAGGCTCACAGACGAGGTGATATCCATATACATGATTTAGATTATTATCCTACCAAGACTACTACCTGTGTACAATATGACTTGGAGGACTTATATGAGCGTGGCTTTCATACTAAGAATGGTAGCATCCGTACTCCTCAAAGCATTCAGAGTTATGCAACATTGGCGACGATTATATTCCAAACCAATCAGAATGAGCAGCATGGGGGGCAAGCGATTCCAGCCTTCGACTTCTTCATGGCTCCTGGTGTGTATAAGTCTTTTGTAAAGCATCTTTCAGATCTGATTATCTTTCAGGCTAAGTGTAAGGATAAGGAACTTGAGCTTGATAGTGCTCCTCTTCGCCATAAGATAGAAGCTTTCTTTAGTTCAATTACCCCATCATCCCAAGATGTTACAAACTTGAGCCAATACTTATCTATCCTTACAGATGGATGTATTACGCGGGCCGACCTGGTCATGGTGGTGAATCATGCACTCAATCGTACTAGGAGAGATACTCACCAAGCGATGGAAGGCTTTATTCATAACCTCAATACCATGCACTCTAGAGGTGGTAATCAAGTGGTCTTTAGCTCAATCAATTACGGAACAGACACCTCTCCAGAGGGGCAGATGGTAATAGAGGAGTTGATGAACGCCACAATTGAAGGCCTAGGAGATAATGGTGAGATACCAGTATTCCCAATACAGATCTTTAAGATTAAGGATGGTGTCTCGTTCTCCAATACCGACTATGAGCGAGCTATGAAAGATTTTAATAGGGCTGAGCGAGGAGAGATCCCTTTCGAAGCACCTAACTTCCATCTTTTCCTCATGGCTTGTAGGACTACTGCACGAGCTCTTTTCCCTAATTTCTTATTCCTTGATTCTCCATTTAACCAAAATGAGAAGTGGCGTATTGATGATCCTAACCGTTATCGGTACGAGCTAGCAACCATGGGCTGCCGTACTCGTGTGTTTGAAAATATTAACGGTGAAAGGAGCTCCTTTGGTCGGGGTAATCTCTCATTCACGACCATTAATTTGCCTCGTTTAGCAATAGACGCACGGCGTGCGGCCGAAAAAGAGTGCCGAGATGGTTCAGATGAAGGGAGAGTTCGAAGTGTAGCTATCAATAATCTGCTGGAGTCTTTGCGAGATATGGCTCGCTTAGTAGGAGAGCAACTCCATGAGCGTTATCTATATCAGACTACAGCTCTAGCTCGCCAATTTCCCTTCATGATGGGAAATAATGTGTGGAAGGGTGGTAATAAACTCCGACCTAATGATAAGGTGGGAGATGTCCTGAATTCTGGTACCCTTGGGATTGGATTCATCGGTGGACATAATGCGATGTGTGCTATCTATGGGGAAGGACACGGGAGTAATAAAGATGCGTGGGAGACCTTGAAGCTTTGTATCGAGCTCCTTAATGAGGTTGCGTCAGAGTTTAAGGAGAAGTATCATCTCAATTATTCTGTACTGGCAACCCCTGCCGAAGGTCTTTCTGGTAGATTTACTCGACTGGATAGGAAGCGTTATGGCGTAATTCCTAAGGTTAATGATAGGGATTATTATATCAATTCCTTTCATATTGACGTGAAGGAGGATATGAGGATTGTTGATAAGATAAAATTGGAAGCTCCATTTCATGCCTTGACACTTGGAGGACATATCACATACATTGAGTTGGATGGTGAAGCTAAGAAGAACGTGAGTGCAATTGCCAAGATCGTTAAGCTAATGAAGGATAATAATATTGGCTATGGCTCCATTAATCACCCTGTAGATACCTGTAGAGAGTGCCACTATAAGGGTGTCATATATGCCAAGTGTCCGATATGTAATAGTGAAGACATTCAGCGAATGCGACGCATTACTGGGTATCTTACTGGTGATCTATCCTCGTGGAACTCAGCCAAACGTGCTGAGGAGCATGATAGAGTAAAGCATCATTAATCGATAGTCAATATTTGGATTATGAATGTTATAATGGAGTTATTGACGGGTTCCAGTATAGCACAGTCGTTATTTGTGCTTGCTCTCGTCATTACCATAGGGATTTTGCTGAGCAAAATCAAGATAGCTGGTTTTTCGTTTGGGGTTACTTGGGTCTTATTTGCTGGGATTTTAGTAGGTCACTTGGGGCTTAGGATAGACCCCCTAATTCTTTCTTTTGTCAAGGAAGCGGGTATGATCCTATTCATTTTTGGGATAGGTATGATTGTGGGTCCGGGATTTTTCTCTACCTTCAAGCAAGGAGGTGTTCAGTTGAACCTACTTTCCGTGTTATCTATAGCCTTAGCACTAATTATTACATATATAATATTTACTCTTACAGGAGTGCCTATTGAGACTTTGATGGGTATCCTTTCCGGAGCCGTCACTAATACACCATCATTAGGAGCAGCACAGGAAGCCGCGAAGGGACTTCACGGTGTGGTTTCTCCTGATATCGGAATTGGTTATGCACTTGCCTATCCTGTGGCTATAATAGGTTTGATTATTACAATGCTTTGTCTCAAGTTTGTTTTACGTATCAAAGTTGATGAAGAGACACGTGTCATTGAAGAAAGAGAACGCTCTAGGAGGGTTGATGCATTGGTCTTCTCTATAGAGGTAACCAATCCAGCTATCTTTGGTGAAGATATTTCTCACCTCAAGATGCTCCTAGATAAGCATGAAGTAGTTATCTCTAGAATACTACATGCTGATACTGGTAAAATAGAGATGGCAAGTTCTAAATCAATTATCAAGGAGGGTGATAAGTTGCTTGTGATTTCAGAGCAAGATGAGGTAGAGATGATATGTGCGTTTATTGGTAAGAGAATTGAGATGACTGATGCCACGTGGTTCAAGCTGGATAATAAGCTCATCTCGAAACGCTGCTTAGTGACACAGCCAGATATAAATGGTAAAAGCATAGAGGAACTGAAATTTAGAAGATTGTATAATGTCAATATTTCTCGGGTCCAAAGAGCTGGAGTCCACTTGATCGCTAAGCCAGATCTGCTCTTGCAGATGGGCGATACGGTCATCGTAGTCGGTCAGGAAGAAGATGTCAAAGAGGTCGAAAAGATATTGGGAAACTCAGTTAAAAGCCTTAGGAAACCAAATCTATTCATTATCTTCTTTGCAATCCTTCTTGGGATCCTAGTGGGAAGCCTAGAGTTCTTTTTAGGAGGGATGCCGATGCCTGTAAAGTTAGGACTCTCTGGAGGGACCTTGATCGTCAGTATCTTAGTGAGTAACTTTGGTAATCGATTTAGATTAAATACTCATAATACACAGAGTGTCAATCTGATGCTTAGGGAGATTGGTATTACTCTCTTTCTCGCTTGTGTTGGATTAAGTGTTGGGGGAAGCTTCGTAGAGAAGTTGCTGAATGGAGGACTGACCTGGATGATGTACGCCGCTATTATGATGATGGTACCACTATGGATTACATGTATTATAGGTCGTCTTTGGATGAAGCTGGATTACTTTACGTTGCTAGGGTACATCGCGGGGAATATGACTTTTGCTCCTGCTCTATCTCTTACACCTGAGGCTTCACAGAATAATATCCCAGCGGTTAGATATGCTACTGTATATCCCGTGACTTTATTCTTACGTGTCATGGCGGCACAGTGGATGATCATACTGCTTGGATAAATAATGATCAACCTCCTGAAAGTAATACCCGAGACAATCTTAGATGGAGAGGGCATACGCTGTTCTATCTATCTTGCTGGATGCTCTCACCATTGTAAAGGGTGTCATAACGAACCCTCCCAAGATCCAAATCTTGGTGAAGAGCTAACTAAAGGTATGATAGATGCGTTAATCTCTGATATCAATGATAATATCATACTCGATGGTATTACTTTCAGTGGAGGGGATCCCTTTTATAATCCCGAGGAGTTCTTGCCTATACTGAAGAGGTTTAGAGAAGAGACAAAGCTGAATATATGGTGTTATACAGGGTATAAATACGAGGAGATCCTTGAGGACTCTCTGAGACGTCCTTTGCTGGAGTTTATCGATGTGCTGGTTGATGGTCGGTTTATAAAGGCCCTTTATGATCCTACTCTCTCTTTTCGAGGTAGTAGTAATCAGAGAATTATACGGCTCGAGCACTAATCGAGAGTCTTACGATATGGTCACGCATTCTCAACGCCATGTGTCCCCAGTCTTCTCATGTTCATAGTTCAATGCTCTTCAGTCATTGATTATTGTAAGTTTATTTTAAAGAGAAGAGGCATAGTTTCATCGAAACTATGCCTCTTCTCTTTAGTGATCCGCTTGGGGTTCGAACCCAAGACCCCATCCTTAAAAGGGATGTGCTCTACCTGCTGAGCTAGCGGATCATTTGTTTGCTTTCAATTTTGTATTTGCTTTGCAAAGATACCTAAATATTTTATACAATCCAATGTTTTTGCTCTTTTTCTTCTTTTTCCTTCTGTGGTTTTATATGGATTTAGACGCTAACTGCTTCTCTTTATGTGGGATAAAGCCTTTTTTTTTATTCGCTAAATTTTTATTCTTTCTTTTTCAAGATCAGCCAGAAATATCTAGTGATGAGCACTAGTCATGAGTTTGATTTTTTTATAGTACAGTGTATCACTTATGATGCCTATTGAAAAATTTCGTCTTCTGTAGCTATCACTGAAAAGATCTCTACAGAAATATAGAGACTTATACATTTGTCAACAAGTGATAACGTGTGTGGATGTTAGGCACTTTATCCAATTGTTTTACCGCCCCTTATATCGGTTATAATTGATGGAGGGATTAGGCCCTTTTTTTGATATATCTAAAGAAAATTTATCCTATGACTAAAAAACATTTTAGTCATAGGATAAAAGAACATTTCCTATATCGAAATTTGAGTCTCCTTATCTCTTTCTATAAATCGATAGCATATCTTTTGTCTATAGTAACTTCTATACTCTTAGACGTAATAGCTTTAGAGGGGTAGGAGAGGGAGCTGAGATATGGTGCCATACATTCTGTAGCACCACACGTGATTAGGGTCATCGGGTTTATTGATGCGCTCATCTTTTGCCGATATTTTACTGCCGTAGTCTGTGAGAGTAAACCAGTCCTGTAGTGGGAGTATTAGTAAAAGAGCTCTCGTGCGACGTAGTGCTTTGATGAGTCCAGCAGGTGTTATATCGCTAGTAAAGTCATAGAGCCTTGCTAGTTCACAACGATCCGCTGGTGTAAGTTCGTGCCACCATGCTCTAAGTGAATCCATATCGTGCGTGGAGGTGGTGAGTACGCTCAGCTCGGGGATGGCGTCAGGATGTATGAATTTTTGGCCCAATTGCTTCGGCATTCTAAGTACTTCAAGTGAGAGTATCTCGAATGATGATAATACCTCAGTGATACTCTCCGTCAGTACGCCGAGGTCCTCGGCACATATCAGCATATCACTCGCACTCATGATGTGACTAAGACGCTCAATAGCTGTCTCACGCCATAGTGCTTCATTTCGGAAATGATAGTAGTTCTCCTTAAGGGAGTGATAGCGGATTTGCTGCTGTTCATTAAGTCTTTCCCACCCCGTTCTATGCTCTGGTGCAAGTAGTGGGTGGTATAATCCATTGGCATCCTTATTGAAAAAAGGCTTAAGCTCAAGTACCTCCTGTTCCGAAAAACCCTGTGCTGGAACATAATATCCTAGAGAAGGGTCTGCGGTATAGGCCGGGATGCTCCATATTCGGAAAAAGCCTAAGATGTGATCAATACGGATAGCATCTAGATATTTATTCATTTTGGAGAGCCGTCCTCTCCACCATTCGTAATCCTCCTCATGCATAGCCTCCCAATTATAGGTCGGGAACAGCCAGTCCTGTCCGCGTTCTGAGAATATATCGGGTGGAGCTCCCGCTTCCTTGTCCAAATTAAAGAGATGAGGTGCGACCCATACGTCTTCACTATTACGTTTGACGCCAATAGGGAGGTCTCCCTTCAAAAGGATGTTCCTGAAAGCAGCTTTAAGGCTTGTTTTCTCTAATTGTTTGTATAAGTGGTATTGTCTGAATGCATGTTTGATGACTTCCTGCTCAGCTGGAGTGCCTAGGCAGCTCCTTTTTTCTATCCACTCTTCTCTCGCCATTGAATATGGAGGATATTGATCTACAGGTGTTAGGGGGAGCCTATCGCGGATGGTGCAGAAAAGTGCGTAGGAGAGGAGCTGCTCTTTCTCACTCTCGACAAAGTCCGAAAATGCTTTGTCCTCTTTGTACGAATCTCGGTACCAGAGTTCAAAGCAGTAGTCCATCACCTCCTCTTTGAGTCGGAGAGCTTCTGAGTAATCGAGCTTGGTCAATTTATTGAGTTCTGCCGCTCTCGTTTCCCACTCTGGACGGAGTGGAGAGGCGTGATAATAGGGCAGTTGCCGAACATCCATATACAAAGGATGAATCCCGTACGTACTAATAGCACTATAGGGATATGAGTCTAGGTCACTTCGGGTGAAGGTGGTGTCGTAGAAGGGTAGAAGTTGTAAGATATTCTGCCCATTTATTTGCATCCAGTCCAAAAGTGATGAGACATCCGAGAAGTCTCCCACACCGTATGACCGCTCACTACGAAGAGAGAAGATAGGTACCGCCGTGCCCGTTATTTGCCTTCTTTCCCTTGGCTTAACCTTTTCGAAAAAAGGTGGTCGCTCGTACCGAAGAGTAAAGACTCCGTCATCATCAGGCTCGTAAAGCCTATTTTTACCCTCTTCCCATATCACAGTGCCATCTAGTCGCCTAAGGATGAGTTTATACTCAGTCTTTTTTCTTTCTGGAAATTGGAGAACATAGCCGTTGCGGGTCAGTGACAAAGGGATTGCTCTATCCGTATCCCAGCTCCCACAGGAGGGAATGGCTCCCACCATCAAAAGCTCTTCAGTAAGTGGAGGCATGATATCGAACGCAAATGCATCCCCCGATGTGGTACTATAGGTAGGTATTCGATATCGTGAGATGTCAGGAAGATTGAGGAGATTGGCCAGCGGAGCATCCGTGTATTTGTGCCAAGGGCTAGGCTCTATCCACCGATCGTATATGGCCACCTCACCCTGTAGTGTTTGGGTAGGGAGGTGTAGCCGCAATGTATGCTGGATAAGAGGTTCGGCCCGTAGCAAGCGACTGCCACTAACGAGCCTATAATTGTATCTCAGCTCTGCCGTTTCATCTATAGGCCAATCTATCTGTAATTGCCACAGTCCAGGGTGGGAGGAAGGGGACATCTCGAGGTCATTTCCCTCTTGGTCATACCACCGCACTCGCTCTTCACTATGGTTAGTATTATAATGTATATGAAAGGTGATCCGTAGTTTGCGTGGACCTCCAGCTCTCAACTTCTCCGACATATTTATCCTTACTAAGATTAGTATTAATCCAACGTGTGACGCAGATTAGCAAAGTCAATTCCGAAGCAGACATCCATGCGACGTCCTTCGAGAACCAAGCTGTTATTAGCATCTACCAGCTTGAGACGATCTCTGACATTATTAAGTGGAACGT
Source organism: Porphyromonadaceae bacterium W3.11 (assembly GCA_030434245.1). Taxonomy (NCBI): domain Bacteria; kingdom Pseudomonadati; phylum Bacteroidota; class Bacteroidia; order Bacteroidales; family Porphyromonadaceae; species Porphyromonadaceae bacterium W3.11. The sequence goes on along the minus strand of JAUISX010000003.1, from coordinate 117,169 downwards.
GAGTGATCTTTCCGGCTCGTTCGGCGATCATGACTCCGAAAATCCCATCAGCAATCAATTGTGAAGCATGCCCACCCATGAGTGTGCATAAGTTGCGGTCAGCTGAGGTAGGGGCTCCGCCTCTCTGCACATACCCTAGTATCGTCTCACGACTATCAATTCCAGCATCTTCACGAAGTTTACGAGCGAGGTATCGTGAGGCAGACTCCCTACTTTCCTCAGGTTGATCCTTCAGCTCATCAAATATAATCCCTTCAGCAACCACAATGATTGCATAGTTCTTGTCCTCTTTATATCTTTTTTTGATAGAGTCAATCACAATGTCTAGGTTGCAACCAAACTCTGGTATTAGGATGACGTCAGCACCGCTTGCCATCCCCGCATGGAGTGCAATCCATCCCGCTTCGTGTCCCATGACCTCTACCACTATCACTCTGTTATGACTTTGTGCCGTGCTATGCACACGGTCTATTAACTCTGTAGCGATAGATACAGCGGTATCAAAGCCGAATGTGATATCTGTTCCGAATACATCATTATCAATTGTCTTAGGAATGCCGATAACGTTAAACCCTAGATCAGCAAGTACAGCGGTGGTCTTTTGGGTACCATTACCTCCGATACAGACGAGGGCGTAGAGGCCCAGCTCATCCCAAGCTTCTTGAAGTTTCTTTACCTCCGACTCATCTTTCAGTAGAGCTTTTCTGAATGCTTTGTCTCGGCTTGATCCCAATACTGTTCCTCCCATACTTAGTAGGCTGGAGAGGTTCTCCATGGTTAGATTGATGTAATCTTGTCTGGTGATTCCTGTGAATCCGCCTTTGAAGCCCAAGACCTCCATGTTATTGGAGACGATAGCTGTTTTGGCGACAGCTCTGATGGTAGCATTAATTCCAGGGGCATCTCCTCCAGATGATAAGATCCCTATTCTTTTCTTCTTCATTTTAGTGTACTGTGCAAAGTTCTAGTAATTTTTTGCTGTTTTTTTTCGCTATGGCAATATACTAAAAATCCTGCACTCCCTTAATCGTATAACAGAGTTTGAAGCCTGTGTTTTATAAGGTATAGGCAGAGTATTTTAAAGGTTCCAATACAATGTTTTAAGAGTACCTATTAAATATTTCAAAAGAGGTAGTAGAGGTCGGAGTAAGCGTTGTGGTAGTATGATATATTTATTGTCTCCTTTTTTATATCATAAAAAAAGATGAAGGGAGAAATGACTTTTTTCGTGAATAAAAGGATGTTTTACCTCTGCATTTTATGAACTTTACTTAAAAAACATTAGATTTGCCTTGTTATACCCCTATGTTGATTGTATTGTGTGGGTTTTTATAGAATGAATAAGAAAAAACAACAAAATAATATTGTATCGGAACCAGCTTTACGTCGCTTGCCGTGGTATCTCGCTTATGTCAAGTTGTTAAACTCGCAGGGCGAGCAAGTAGTATCTTCGACACAGATTGCTAGAAGTACAGGTGTAGAGCCGGCTTTGGTAGCAAAGGACTTGTCTTATGTCTCTTTAGTTGGCAAGACTAGAGTGGGCTATGACGTGAAAAACATGATTGCGGTGCTGGAGGATTTCTTGGGCTTTAATAGACAGCATAAGGCTTTTATCTTAGGAGTCGGTAACCTAGGTGCAGCTCTATTACAGGATAAGGGACTTTCTCTGTACGGGATGGATATTATAGGTGGCTATGATATCTCTCCTGATATATGTGGAACAGAAGTCGGAGGCGTCACCATTAAGCACATGGATCAGATCGCAGAAGATGTGGCAGCAATGAATGTGAAGATAGGTATCATTACTGTCCCTGTGGATAAGGCACAAGAGGTGACTGATAAAATAGTATCCGCTGGGATTGAGAATATCTGGAACTTTACTCCATTTAGGATTATTGTGCCTGATGACGTGGTAGTTCAGAATACTTCTATCTACTCACACTTGGCTGTGATGTTTCATAGGATCAGGGAAGCTAAGGAATAGGAGGATGAAGCTTTTTTTATTACCACCTCTCGGAGAAGATCACAATTTGTCCATTTCTGAGATAAGAGTGCTTCCTGATAATGTCATTATCAATTCGGGAAAGCAGTTATTTAAGCCTGAGTGGATACGTGACCTTTACTACACACCGGTTCTCTTGGTTAGAATGGAGAAGGTGGCGAAGTCGTTAGAGTCAAGGTTTGCAGGGCGATATTATGAGAAGGGAGCACTCGGTCTCTCGTTTATTGCTGACGCGGTCGATGAGGGTATTCCTGAGCAACTCATATACAGCTTTGATGATAGCATAGTGCGTGGGGATGACTGGCGTAATATAGGAGACCTCTCTCAGATGACTTTGAGTGTGGTTCAGGTGGAGGGTGCTACACCCCTTTCTGACAATGCTCTTCCACCACTGGAATTTCCCGATGTCCCAATGATAGAGGAAAGCATTTCGTATATCAGCAAGTACTTTATGCTTAAGATAGGTGATTTGATGGCTTTCCCACTGTGGTCTAGACGTGAACTGATCAGGCCTGAACAGGGCGTTTTTGTCACAGACTCGAATGAAAAAGAGCTCCTCTTCTGTGGAGTTAAATAAAGGATAGATCTATAGTGTTATTATGAAGAAGTTTAGACTATTATCATTTGTCTTGATGGTCGTTGTGATGATTATCCCACTTTATGCACAGTCAAATGATAATTCGTCCGCCAAAGGGCCTGAGTTTTTTAATCCTATAATTACGGGAGGGAACCTTTTTACCATCACGCCAGATGCTAGGTCGGCGGGGATGGGTGAGATTGGCTTGACTACTAGTGCTGATGCGTATTCGCAGTTTCATAATATCTCCAAGCTTCCTTTTATAGATAAGACATGGGGTGTCTCTATTAGTTATACCCCATGGATGAGTGAGATTACTAAGGATATTAATCTCTCATACCTTACGGGATATTATACATGGGGGGCAGATAATGGGCTTAAGCATGCAGTGTCAGCGTCTTTTAGGTATTTTAATATTGGAGAAGGTGTCGCTTTTTTCAACCATCTTTACGAACCGATTGCTATAAAGCCTTATGAGCTGTCTTTTGATTTAGGATATGCATTGCGATTTTATGAGCATTGGAGCGTAGGGCTAGGGATGAAGTATCTTCGTTCGGATTATAACTTTTCATCTCAAGGATTAAAGGGGGTGGTCAATGCTATTTTGTTTGATCTCTCATCCACTTATCAGACTAAGTTTGCTTGGGGGACAGATCGGATCGCTACCCTAAGGGCGGCTTTAGCACTTAATAACTTGGGAGGTAAGATGAGTTACGACGGGGGTAAGAGTTATTTGTACTCACCAGCTATCTTCAGATTAGGAGTCGGGGTGAGTAGCGAAGTGGAGCCTCTGCATAAGGTAGGTGTGCACTTCGAAATGAGTAAAATGATGGCTCCGACCTATCCCATGCGAGGAGAGGATGATTATGAGGAACACCTTAAGAAGTATAAGGAACAGAGTGCTTTATCAGGTATCTTCAACTCTTGGAGCGATGCACCTGGTGGTTTCTCAGAGGAGCTAAAGGAGATGATATTTTCGATAGGAGCTGAGTATATCTATGATGATAGGTTCTTTGCTCGTGCAGGTTATAGACATCAGGATAAAAGTAAGGGTACTGGGGCTGGATTTACTCTTGGAGCAGGATTGGAGTATAAGATGCTAACGTTTGATTTTTCATATTTTCTAGCTTCTCAGGCTAAGTCTCCACTGAATAATACGTTACGCTTCACATTAGGTATAGACTTCTAACCGATCGATGATGATGAGTAAAATACCAGTTAGAGTAGGATCGGGATATGATGTCCATCGTTTTGAGGAGGGTCGTGAGCTTTGGTTGGGTGGGATCCTTATCCCTTTTGAAAAGGGACTAAAGGGACACTCTGATGCTGATGTCCTTCTTCATGCCATAGCAGACGCTATGCTGGGAGCTCTCGCTCTTCGTGATATCGGCTATCACTTCCCAGATACTAGTGAAGACTTTCTGGGTATTGACTCTAAGGTGCTTCTAGGTAAAGTTAACGAGTTGATTGGAAAATCTGGCTATCGGATTGGCAACATAGATGCTACTATCGTAGCTGAACGGCCTAAAATCAATCCTCATATCCCTAAGATGCAACAAACTATTGCTGAGGTGTTGGCTATTGAGCCAGATCAAGTATCCATAAAAGCGACTACCAATGAGAGGATGGGGGCTATCGGAAGGGAAGAAGGAATCATGGCACTTGCGACGGTACTGCTGTATGCCTAATGAGTTTTTGCTGAAAACGATATCATATAGACTCACGTTTGATAGAATTTCCTTAAATTGCATTTGTGTAAGTCTCATCTTCTTGTTTATCTTTTGTGTTTCAACTTTTCAAAGATAACATTCTTGGGACTTACACACTTTTTCGGGACAGTATCTAATTTATAATCACACTGAAATATTAAATTATTTATGAAAAATGACATGTTGATTAATTTAGTTGCATGCGATCCTAAAATTGGAATAGAGAATATTGATGAATTAGAAATTATTGGTGTCCGATAAATATAAAAAGAGGTTCTGCCTAATAGAGCAGAACCTCTTCGCTTGTTATTAGAGCTAGTTTAGAAAAGGGTCTTAAGAGTCTTTTCTAATGCCGTAAATGTTTTGTCAAAATCCTCTTTTGTGTGTGCCGCAGAGACGAAGATAGCTTCGAACTGTGATGGAGGAAGGTAAATTCCTTCCTGAATCATGGCACGGAAGTACTTAGCGTAAAGCTCTGTATTGCATGCACGAGAGCTTTCCGCATCTGTTACAGGCTTATTGGTAAAGAAGATTGTTGATAGTGTCCCAGATATGTTGTATTGGATATGCTCACTGTATGGAGCTACTATCTCTTTGACTCCGTCGGAAAAGTATTGTCCATTCCTTTCAATCATTGGGTAAGTCTCTGGCCGCTCTAGCATTTTTAGCATTGCTAATCCTGCTGAGAGTGCTAGTGGATTGCCTGAGAGTGTCCCAGCTTGATAGACAGCACCTATTGGGGATAGCTTAGACATAATCTCACGCTTCCCACCAAAGGCTCCCACTGGTAATCCTCCGCCAATAATCTTGCCCAGGCATGTTAGGTCAGGATCGATACCATAATATTTTTGGGCCCCACCCTTGGATAGTCTTAATCCTGTGATGACTTCATCAAATATCAGTAAAGCTCCTTCTTTTGTACACAGTTCTCTTAATTCCTTTAGGAAACCATCCTTTGGAAGGATGACTCCCATGTTGCCCATGACAGGCTCTAGGATGACGGCGGCTATTTTCTCTGGGTGAGCTTCGAACAGAGCCTTTACACTATCAATATCATTGTAGTTAGCGATGAGCGTCTCACTAACCGCACTCTTAGTCACTCCATTATTTTGGACTGACGCAAATGTTTGGACCCCACTACCGGCCTGAACGAGGAATGCGTCAGAGTGCCCGTGATAGCAACCATCAAACTTAATTATCAGAGGTCGTTCAGTATATCCGCGAGCTAGACGGACGGCACTCATGGTCGCTTCTGTTCCAGAGTTCACCATTCTGACCATATCCATGGAAGGGAAAAACCTCTTGATAGTCTCCGCCATTTCAATCTCAAGGGGGATGCAAGCCCCAAAGCTAGTACCCTTGGATGCTGTAGTATTTATAGCCTCAATGATTTCTGGCTTTGCATGACCCAAGATATGTGGTCCCCATGAGGAAACGAAATCAATAAATTCGTTACCATCAACATCAAAGATATGACCTTCCTCTCCTCTCTCAATATATAGAGGTGACATTCCTACGGACTTAAATGCACGTACAGGGCTATTGACTCCACCAGGAATATGCTTCTCTGCTTCAGAAAAAAGATTTTGAGATTTATTAAAGTTCATCTTCATAATTGATTAGAATTTTCCTTCGTTCAATAGTTTGGCAGCCTCCTTAGCGTGATAGGTTAGAATCATTTTCGCGCCCGCACGACGAATGGATAGCAAGCTTTCCATCATTACACGATCGTGGTCTATCCAGCCCTTAGCTGCTGCAGCCTTAATCATAGAGTACTCACCACTAACATGGTAGGCAGCTAATGGTAGATCACATCTCTGAGACGCTTCATGAAGGATATCTAAGTAAGCCATGGCGGGCTTCACCATAATGATGTCTGCACCCTCGATTATATCTTGCTCGATCTCCCTCATGGCTTCACGTCCATTTGCTGGGTCCATTTGGTAGCCTCTTCTATCACCAAAGGATGGAGCTGAGTCTGCAGCATCACGGAAAGGTCCGTAGAATGAAGAACTAAACTTAGCGGCGTAGGACATGATCGGAATGTTCGTAAATCCTGCTTCGTCCAGCCCCTGACGAATAGCAGCTACACGGCCATCCATCATATCTGATGGAGCGACCATCTTAGCTCCTGCTTGAGCCATGCTCACTGACTGTTTTACCAAATATTCGAGAGTAGCATCGTTATTAACCTCGTGCCCGTTCAAGATTCCACAGTGTCCATGGTCGGTGTACTCACACATACAGATGTCTGCAATTGTCACGAGATCAGGTAACTCTTCATTAAGAGCCCTCATCGCTTGCTGTACGATTCCATGCTCATCAAGAGCCTCGCTACCTATAGCGTCCTTATGATCAGGGATGCCGAATAGTATGACACTCTTTACCCCTTCAGCATAGATTTCCTTACACTCCTCTACCAGCTTATCGACAGATAGATGATACTGTCCTGGCATGGATGGAATTTCTTTCTTGTACCCCTCGCCATGGACCACAAATAGTGGGTGAATGAAATCAACAGGTCTCAAATGTGTTTCGCGAACCATATCCCGTAGGTTTTCGGTTGCTCTAAGTCGTCTAAGTCTTTGTTCTGGAAACATAGTCTTTATCTCTTTATATTTAGTTTTTATATTATATAGTTCTTTGTTATCGTCCTGATAATATCTATCTCATGTGGGCTGTCGCTTTCATGTATCTCGATCCAACCTTCTTTCTCCAGTTCTTTCGTTGTCACAGGTCCTATACTAAATGCTAGTGGCCTTGAAGAGGAGACCTCAGACCATGCACGTACGCCGCTCGGGCTATAAAAGAGAACCCACTCCGGAGGAGTCTCAAGTAGCGATAATTGACGCTTCAGTTCAGGGTTAGACTGTACCTCATAGGTGACTAGTCGGGTATATTCGAAGCCCTTCTCCTTGAAGAAGTCATACAGGTAATGCCCGGCAATATTGCTACTTGGCTGTATGATATGAAATTGTTGGGTCTGAACCGTGATGTACTGTAAAAGCTCTGGTGCCATCCCCCTTGCGTTTTCTATAGGACTTGTAAAGTGAGGCTCATGACCAATGTCGCATAAGGCTTTAGTGGTCGCAAATCCGATAGAGGCAATCAATGCCTCCTTAGGTAGTGTTGCTTTTTTGAAGAAGATCTCCACATTCCTAGGGGATGTGAAGAGATAGAGCGGAGTCTTTCTGGGAGTTGGGAGTTCAAAGGGAACCTCTATAGTAGTAATAAAAGGAATGCATCGCACTTCAAGACTATGAAATGTGGCAGAAAGTTGATCTCTTATCTGCTTACTTCTCATTAATTCACGACCTATTATGGCGAACTTTCCTTTACTCATAATTATTTGATACTTGCTTTAAGTTTTTCCGAAAAAGACCTCAACTCCTCATGTAAGTTATCTATCTCGCATATGGTCTCAAGGCGACTAGCTCTATTAAGATCTTGGCTAGCAAAAACAGCTGATAGCTTAATCTTCTCCTCATTAATTACCTCGCATAAAGCACCTAGAGGGAGTGCACACCCACCACCTAGTGCTAGGAGTAGTTGTCTCTCTGTGCTGGTCTCCAACATTGATTTCTCGTCATTGATGAGGGACGCATAATGGCAGGCCACCTCATTAGATGTAGCACACTGTACAGCTACGGATGCTTGCCCTGGTGCCGGAAGCATACTATCAAGTGGCAGGTACATAGCGACTTCGTCTTGGAGTCCAAGTCGCTCAATACCAGCAGCAGCCATTATGAGGCTATCATAATCCCCATCCCTAAGTTTTTTTATTCGGGTCTTAACATTGCCTCTAATAGGTTGATACTTAGTAGAGTCATCTAATAAACTCTTCAACTGAGCCACACGTCTAGGGCTAGAAGTGCCGATGAGGTGTCCAGAGAGGTCTGATAACTTCTCTATCTTATGATTGGATAGAACTACGTCTCGAGGGTCCGCACGCTTAAGGACGGCACTTAGGGTTAGTCCCTCCTCCATATCTACTGGTAAATCTTTGAGACTATGCACAGCAAAGTCTATTTCTCCTGAGCGAAGATCTCGTTCTAGCTCTTCAGTAAATAGTCCTTTCGATAGATTATTAGAGTGCAGAGCAATCTCCAGCCGTTCATCTCCACGAGTAGAGATTATTTTGACCTCCACTTCCTTGTCGCATACAGCCAATAACGCATCACGAACGGTGTAAGCCTGCCATAACGCCAGTTCGCTACCCCTTGTCCCTATGATTAATTTATTGTCGATCATGTGGTTAGAATTTTCTTAAGAGCATCTGCATACATGGTATCTTTCGTCTCATCTACCACATGGCGTAGTCTCGCAATCATGGTTGATGAATATGCTTTGAGTAGCTGCTTATTGTATGATTTGAGTGCTGACATAGTCTCTTCATCTAGTCCACTCACTTTATTATATTCATTATCTAGGAAGCTCTCAATGTCATCTTTGATAATGCTATAGACATCCCTTATTTGTTGAGTTTTGAGCCAAGTTAGGTACTCCTCAGTTGTTTCATTAACCAGAGTGACCACCTCTTCGGGTATGATATTAGACACAGGGTTGTCTTTATCATCGAGGTCATCAAGGCAGTATAGCTGAACGCCCTTCACGGTTCCGACATCTTCCGATACATTACGTGGGAGGCCGAGGTCGAAGATAGAGAGATCCTTAATCGTTTCTACTAGAGTAGTCCTTGTTATGATAGGAGATGAAGCACTTGTAGCGACCCATATATAATCAATTCCAGTCATCGCTTCATTAAGCTCATCTTCACTGTAAATGTCCGTGATACCATAGGCTTCTCCAAATTTCTCAGCACGTTCGGGGGTCCTATTGTAGAGGCGGACCTCATTAATCTTCATGGCACGAAGGGATTGTATCAGGGTCACTGCCATCTGACCAGCACCAAGGATTAGATGCTTACGACTTTGAAGTGTTTCGACACCATGCTTGTCTGCTAATAGCGTTACGGCTGCACTTCCCGCAGACTTATTCACAGCAAAGATCTGTTGTGAACTCCTTACCTTCTTTGCTACCTCATACGCTTTATCAAATAACCTAAGGAGGCTATTTGTACTATTCCCACTCGTTCTCGCTATTTGTACCGCTTCCTTGATTTGTCCCAAGATCTGGGTCTCCCCACGAACCATACTAAGATAGCCAGATGCTAGATAGAATAGATGGTGAATCGCTTCTTCATGTGAAGTGAATTCAAAGTACTTATTATGAGTATTTGGCAGTCTCTTGTATTCAAGCACAAAACGACCTAGATGCTCTTTAAGTTCATGTGGTGCTAGTGAGCTTTCTACAAAAAGAGACATCCTATTACAGGTTGAAAGCAATACACCGCCCTTGATTAGACCTATAGAGCGTGTACGTTTCAGAAAGTCGCTTGCCTCGCTTGGCTCAAAGGCCAACGCCTCTCTAATATTTATCGGAGCGGTAGTGTGGTTAACCGTTAGAGTAGCTATCGTTAGTTGTTCTGATTGTTCTGATGTATTATCTATCTCGATATTTGAATTCATCCTATCTATTTATATTTGAGCTATATCCAATAATATGACTGTTACAGAAGTGTTGCAACAAAATTAATAAAAATAATGGCCATCCCTATCACTATGATTAGTGAAAAAGCTTATCTAGCCTATGGAATGCGTTTTTTCAAGAAGCTGAATAGGTTGATCAATAGATACGCTAAGATTGCGATGGCAAAACCTGTGAATCGCCACAAAATTACTGATACGAGACCTATCACAATGACAGCACCAACTTTTATTAATTGTTTCTTCTTAGCCGATGGATCCTTATCCGAACTCCCTTTTAGTGAAAACATCGGGACTTCGCTGATAAGTAAGTAGCTCATCAATAGTAATGTCACCACGTACATGGGATAGACCTTATACTCTGTCATGATGGGGAGGTGCATGATCTGCGAAGAGTGCGAGAAGGTCCAGTATGCCAATCCCGCAAAAAACAGTGCATTTGCTGGGGTTGGGAGTCCAATGAAGGAGGTCGTCTGTCTAGAGTCGTTATTGAACTTAGCTAGGCGGTACACCGAAGCTGGAACGATGATAAATGCAATTTGCGGTACGTGAAATCCTATCGCCGCCAAAGCCACGGACATCATCGCTGCTGGTGCCATCCCGAATGAGATAACATCAGCCAGGGAGTCAATATCCTTTCCTAATGGTGAATAGACTTTCATCGCTCGTGCTGTAAAGCCATCAAAGAAGTCAAAGATGGCACTTGCTAGCATAAAGTAGATGGCTAATGGAATATTGCTATCAACAAGAGCATAATAGGTGGCTATACTTCCGCACAGGGCGTTGAGTAAGCTGATTAGATTGGGTATATGCTTTTTGAGTTTCATTACAATATCGAAATATATTTATAATCTAGCAATCACATCTCTATTGCCTCTGACTTGGTTGTCCAGATGGACTAAAACCTCACTACTTAGAGGGAGGTACAGATCTACACGCGAACCAAATTTGATGAACCCTAAGGGGTCCCCGATTTCGCAATCGTCACCTACCTCAGCGTATGTGACGATTCTTCGAGCTACCGCACCAGCCACTTGACGGATCAGGATTTCATCCCCTTCGGGAGTCTCGAATACTACGCTAGAGCGTTCGTTCTCTACACTACTTTTAGGCAGATATGCCGACATGAATCGACCTTCGTGATGCTTTAGGTAGGTGATCTTCCCCTTTACTGGTACCCATTGTGCATGAACGTTAAATATAGTCATAAAGATGGATACCTGTATGCATTCTCGCTTTAGCACCTCCGGTTCGTAAACCTTCTCAATGACCACAACCCTACCGTCCGTTGGGCAGATTACAAACCCTTTTGGGTCTAGTGGAAATCGCCTGTTCGGAAATCGAAAAAAGTTGATGCTGAGCCCTATTAATACTATGGTAATGGGCATCCATATCCAAAAAGCAACTTTGCTCTCAAATGCATAGTAGAGGTAGGCATCTGAGATGAAGAAAAGGATGATAATGCTCACTAAGAAGCTAGTCCCCTCCTCGTGCATCTTAAGACGCTTGTATCTTCTTCTAGAAGGTTTCGACATCTCTATCTCTGTCTTTATTATGAATGCTGTAGGGCTTACTTAAAGGTCCACTTAAGTGCTAATGTAGGACGTACCAGGAACTTATCGGGTGATAAGAAGTTGTATGAGACCTTGATCTCGCTACCAATGCTGAGGTTGAAGTCATCGTGAACGCCTTGGAACTGATTGAGGTTCATCCATATTTGAGGCTCAGAGAGGAGTACTACGCCACTCTTGATGCCCTCAATTCGTTGGGTCCAGAGGTCAAGGAATCCTGATAGAGTCCAAACTTTATTCCAACTGGTCCAGCACCAATTAGTAGTCAGTTGCATGTTGTGTGGACGTTCATGCTTCTGATCGTGACGATAGGACATGGTTACACCCAGATTGAACTGCTTTTCTAGATTGACATAGCTCCAATTTACCCCGACTAAGTAAGCATGGTTCATAATGAAGCTTTGGTTTAGTCCCCCATTGTATTCAAAATGTAGAGCTATTGGTTCCTCCCAAAATTTAAGGTTCCGAAAGATCTCAAAATAGGCCTCGGACATATTATTACCCCCCATCAGGAAGTCAACAAAGAAGAGGTTGTTTCCCCATGGGTCAGCCGAAAAGTGCTGAACCGTTATGAGAGAGCCCGGATCATTTTTCCTATCTTCGTAAAGGTGTTTGCCGAAATTATAGTGGTACTCGACAGATGTTTGGCCCATAACTTTACTTACCAAACAAGTCAATACCAATGCTAGTATCGTAATAGTCAGCTTTCTTTTCATTTCTTTATTTGTTGTTTGTTTAAAATTTTCCAAATGTGAGGTTTTTCAATAAATGTCCGATAGACATCCACAAACTTAATAAATTTAGCTCATTTCTTCTATCATTAAGAGGACTATTCTACAGAGACTCTTTCTGCACTCTCTTGTGATAGGTAGTATTTGCTCTTGGACTAGTGTTACTGGCGAATTTTATTTGTGTTTTTTATGACTTAGGAATGTGTCTCCTTTAGTGCCGATTTTGATGGACAGAAGCAAGGCGAAATTTTAGTTATATAAAAAGAGAAACGTTTCCTATAGGAAGAATATTTTCTTCTCATAGGACGAAGAACGGTATCCTATAGGAAAAAAATCTACGTGATATTTAGACCGCACATCCTGAAGAGTATTCTTTATTTCGATAACTATAAGTCAAAGCTTTTAGCTTTACTAAAAAAAGAGTACGAGATTGTTAATGGTAATTCAGGGATGCCCTTTCTTTACTTTTCTCTAGTAGGGTAGATACGTTTGGTTAGACTCTTAGAAAAGATAAAGTATGAGTAGGGTTAGCGAGAGTATGAGGACAGCATACTCTTCAGCTCGGCGATTAGTACGGATCGCGAAGAGAAGATCGTTGTAGGTTAAAGGACGTGGATTATATCCAATTGTCGGCTTTTCTACTATCTTTCCGAAGTAATTGTGTGCTCCACCAAATTGACAGTCCAGCAACAGGGCTAGAGCAGCCTCTGGGTAACCAGAGCATGGGCTTAGGTGCTTACGTCCCTCCTCAAATACAGCTTTGCGTAAATCTAACCGATTATTTGCCATGAGCATAAGGAATGCAGTAATACGGGCTGGGATGTAATTAGCTAGGTCATCCAGCTTCGCAGCATAGTAGCCAAACTCTGCATACCGTTCATTCTTATACCCTATCATGGAGTCGAAGGTGTTGATGATTTTGTACATCACGATTCCTGGAATACCTAATACTCCAAGCCAAAACAAGGGGGCTATGACGCCATCAGATAGGTTCTCCGCTAGGGTCTCTAAGGCTGCTGTTTTGCATTCCTGAGCAGAGAGACTCTGGGTGTCCCTCCCTACGATTCTTGCTACTTGATTTCGTCCTGCTTCGAGTGATACCTCTAGTGCTTTGAAGACTGCTCGAACTTCCTTAATGAGAGTAGTACCTGCAAGGCAGTAAAATATCAATAGACTACCTAGTATTATCTTGGGGATGAGAGATAGACTACCCATCAATAGATAAGTGAGGTAGGGGATACCAGCGACCATTAGGATGACGAGCAAGAGCCCTTTTTCTCTTCGCTGATCTCCCTTATTAAGTTTCTTTTCGCCAAAAGAGATGAGTTTGCCAAACCCAACAATCAGATGTGGCATATTTGGTGGATCTCCAACTATCCTATCTGCAATCCAAGCGATCAGTAGGGAGATGAGTAATATTATATTTGAGTCCATTTGATAAGTGAACTAATGAGTCGATTATTGTCTTCTGGCGATTGAATGGCAATCCTGAAGTGATGAGGGGTTAGGGTAGGGAAGTTATCAGCATTCCGAATCAAGATCGCTTCATGGAGGACCAGCCAATCCTTTAGCTCCTGAGCTGTAGCTCCTGTTGGTGGCAACTGAGCTAGGAAATAGTGAGTATCAGTGGGATGTATCTGGATATTGGTGTGGGCTTCTATCTCCGAGGTCACCCGAAGGCGTTCGTCTAAAAGATCATTCAGCTTCCAAAACGTATCACGATGGAGTAGAAAATGGCCCGCTTCGATAGCCAGAGCATTGACGCTCCACGGCATCCTTAATCTCCTAATTTCTTGGGCAATTCTCTTCGAGGTAACTAAGTACCCTAGCCTCAGTCCCGGTAGAGCATATTTTTTTGTAAGCGAAAAGATTGCGATGACGTTTGGCCGAGCGGTTACTTCCTGATGACTTATCACTTCCTTGGGAGTAAAGGAGTGATAGGACTGATCGTAAATGAATGTCGTCTCGGGGGCGGAGTCCACGGTCTCGATTAGCTTTTGGTGCTCCCATGTAGTACCTGTAGGGTTATTGGGATTGCAGCACCATATCGCATCCAGATCCCCACTCGTCTCATATGGACTCTTGAGTATCTGAATACGATGCTGATAGAGCATAGCCGCATCCATATATTCAGAAAATGTTGGTTGTACTATTCCGGAGTTTTTGCCCTTTAGCAAGTGGGCTACTAGGAAAATAGCCTCAGTGGCTCCGTTAGTTACGAGCACGCACTGAGGATCTATATCATACTTCTTAGCAATCTCAGCCTCTAGTGTGTATGGCTCTGGCTCCGGGTACCTACTGATGATATCCTGATGCTCATTGAGATGAGCCCAAAGCGCTGAATGGTCAGGATGAGCAGGTACATTGGAGCTAAAGTCATATCGTATGTTTATTTCTGGATATAAGTGTCGATCGTCACCGTGTCCGCTAGTCATTTTGTGTTAGAATAGAATAGAACTTATCCATATCTAAATGATCTCTGAAGTGTGCTGCTACTTGGTCAAATGCCTCGTCGTATCCGCTGAGATCATCGATGGTGTAACTTACCTTAGAGGGGCCTTTGTCGCTGAGTGTATCTTCGCTAGGAAAATCGACTTGATCAAGGTACGGTATAACCCCTAGTACAGGTACTCCACAAAGCTCCTCTATCATCTCTCTTGCAGGAGTGAATAGATCTATGTCTCCTCTGAACTTATTGATGATCACCCCTTTGATCAGCTTGCGGTGTTCAGGTTTTTGGAGCATGATAGATCCATAAATGGATGCGAATACGCCGCCACGCTCGATATCAGCAATCAGTATTACCGCTGCATTGGCATGTTCAGCCATAGGCATATTGACAAAGTCCGTATCTAGGAGATTGAGTTCGGTAACACTTCCTGCACCCTCTAGGACGACTGGGTTATATGCTTGGCGAAGTTTATCGTAGGCACCCCACGCGGCTTTTCTCAACTTCTCCTTACCTTCAGATTGCTTGAAGTAATCTCTTGCATGATGATTTCCACAATCTTCTCCAAGGCATATAACCTTGGCGTTAGTTACACTTGCTGGCATCATCAGCACTGGATTCATCAGTGCTGTAGGAGCTAGCCCTGCAGCCTTTGCTTGAATAGCTTGTGCGATGCTGATCATTTCGCCACTTGGTGTCGTGTAGTAATAGGGTGCCATGTTTTGAGCCTTGAAAGGTGCGGGCTCATACCCATCTTGAAGTAGAATACGGCAGATAGCTGTAGTGACTAGGCTTTTGCCTACGTCACTACCTGTTCCTGCTAGCATTACTGAGCGAAGTTTGCTCATAAAATTATTTATATTAAATTGTTAACTTATAGGTTGAAGGTGATCGCTCCAACAATTGTAGCTCCTGGACGCTCATAGAATGCCCAGCGTGCAGATTTATTATTAAATATATTTTTACCAATCACAGAGAGCCCGATATTCTTATGAACTTTGTACGATACACGAGCGTCTAGCTCTGGGATAAAGGACATCTTTATTTCCTCACGCTTCCCATTGATGTTTTGGTAAAAGTTAATGCCACTTAGTCCATTGAAACTCGCTCCAGCGGATAGCTTTTCAGTGAATGCATAGTCTGCATTAATACTCATCTCCATTGATGGCAGTCCTTGTATGGGAGCTGTCTCCACGCCTTCAACTTCCTTACGAGTATATTTATTGTATTTCAACGCTGCTGAAAGGTCTAGCCCTATATAAGAGACGTAGCGAGCCAATGCACTGACAAATATCTGATTAGCACCTCCTTTATTAACCCGATTGAATGTAACCACATCATATGGGTCATGAGCAATGGTAGGGTGCATCGGTGCTTCGGTATATTTAATATCCCAGTCTGAAAAAGCTAGATAGTCAGCATACCCAGCATTTATATCGAGAGAAAAGCCATCGTAGTTGCCTACCAGAATACCGAGAAGTGCTCGGTATTGCGTGATATTATAGCCTCTATATGCTGAGCTAGCTTCGGCATATCTATTTACCTGATATAACTCCCTTAGCCCCATGAGTTCAGCTCCACCATCTGCCACGGCATAAAGAGAGAATAGGGGTGTTGCCTTCCAGCGTAACTCTACGTCTGGAGTAGCGAGAAAAGTCTTCTCTCCACGATTGAGCATCTGAAGCTTAGCCCCAGCTTTGATAAGTAAGTTAGGGCTATTATATTGGAAGTATGGGTTGGCAGAGAAGATATAACCTGCCTTCATATTCTCTGATACATTAAGCTCTGACAATGAAAGTAATTGATACTTCCCATCAACGCCAAAGCCCCAGTCGGTACCTGCAAAGTTGTATCCTAGGTTCCCTTCCAAATTTAGATTCAGTTCGTTGATAGCCTTACCATCATTAGCGTCTCTACCATTACCATCAAAAGAGATAATAGGGACTATTTCATTCATATAGAAAGGCTGTGCCTTATTACTAATTCCCACATTAGCCTTGGCACTGTATTGCCAGCCTGAAAGCAAGGATAGTGGAGTTGGGGACAGCGAAACTGATAGCTCCCCACCTGTTAGTCTGAATAGCTTATACTTCTCTTGGAAATCCTCATCCCCCTTAAGTTGACTATTCAGATTACCGAGAGGACTTTTTTCGGCATGTCCGTAAATCGTATTGAGGTGGTTATATACCTCTATGCCTATATTCAGTAATCGACTCTCAAGAGCTTGAGTGTACTTCAAGCCTATTTCACTATCATGTGTCGTATTTTGTGGGTCAAAAGGAGTAACGCTCCCACGTACAGTGTTCATTCTACTTGCGTGATCGAGCCCAAGTAAGAGAGAGCCTTTTTCGCCAATCCTCCCTGCGAAGCCAATATTAGCCCCTGCATATATTGGATATCCCCCGAAAAGCCTCGCATGAAACACACTCATAGGATGGTTCGGTGCCAGTGGATTTTGGATGGGCTCAAATAGCTTTGGCTTCACATTCATGCCTACCTGGTAGGTGTTTTTGGCAAATTCAATAGGGGTTAGTGATGCTTTACCTCTAGTATCAAGTGGATTGAAAGTGGTTCGCTCCGCTTGATGACCTACGGGGACATACTCTTTCTGTAGTGTTAGCTCTCTTTGAAGTGAGTCTGCAACATAGGGAGAAGAGTTGTACGCACGAGCAGCACCAATGGACGATGCTGTGAAAATCAGGAGGAGTAAAATATATCGTTTCATCTTATTACTATTCATTCTAATATTACTTATAGCTTTGATAGTCTTTCATTAACTAAATCCAGAATCCCGTCGGAGCTGTTTTTATAACTCCCCTTGACGCTCTCAAGATAAGCTTTAGCCGTCTCTTTATCACCTTGTTTGTTATAGCTGTCCGCTAGTAAAATGAAGGCTCTCGCTAACCAATAGCCATCTGTAGAACCCTTTTGGGTTACTTTACCCATCAAGTTTTGTACTTCCTTGTACTTACCTTGGTCCATAAGATCCAACCCGATGATGGTATTTGCCATCGTATGTTTACCATAATCAGGTAGGGAGAGCACCTTTTGGGCATACGCCAATGCTGTTGATTTTTGATTGTTACGAGCGTAAAGATCAGCTGCATAAGCGAAGACCATGCTCTTAGCTTCGTCATTCACATCCATAGAACCATTAGCAACATCTCCTGCCATTCCGTAAATGAATTGCTGGCTATTGCTCTTAAATGCACGATCAGCGGCGGCAATCACCCAATTGCTACGATCCTTGGAGTTTGTCGTTAGGGTGGCCAGATTTAGATATGCTTCTGCTGCTCGTCCCGTTTCCTTAAGTCTATCGTAGCTTGAGGCGAGTAAGCGATAACTATCTATTGCTAGCTTACCCTTAAATCTAGGAGCGAGAGGCTGGATGATAGCTGTAGCTTCTCTATAATTTCCGTCATTGTATTGGAGCAGTGCCTTATTGTATTGGGCATTATTAACGAACGCTCCATTAGGATATTGTTGTAGATATTCATCAAGAGCTTGATTGGCCTTTTCAGAACTACCCTCCGATACCACTCGCTCAGCAGCGAGGAATGAGAGGGAGTCCATCTCAGTACGAGAAATAGCACTTGATGTACCGGTGGATGATATCAGGTCATTGAATTCTTTTACTCTATTGAGCTGGACACTAATACTCTTAAGGTCTTGAACGGCACTCTTTGCTTCTGGCGTTCTTGGATAGTCTCGGATGACTCTCTCATAAACCTTAGCCGCTTCGTCTAGATTTCCTTCATTGAAGTATGAAAGTGCCCATTGGATTCCCACCTTAGGGGCTACTTTATCACGGCTGTATTGATTAAAGAAGCGTTCGAATACGTTTCGGGCACCGCTATTATTCCCCATTAGTGCTAAGCTACGTCCCTGCTCATACATCGCCTCAGGTACAAGTTTAGAATTAGGGTATCTGTTGATTAAGTTACCTAGGATAGTACTTTTTCCTTGATAGTCTCTTTGCAATCCTTTAATCATCCCCTGATTAAATATAGCAAAGTCTGTCTCAGCACCACCAGCCAGTTCTGACTTCTGATAATAGTTCATCGCAGATTCGTATGACTTTCTCTGCATCTGAATATCTCCAAGACGATTATTTACAGCACTCTTTTCATCAGGAGTGGGGGTTGGTTTGAGTCTAATGTATTCATGGAAGTTACGCTCTGCGTTATCGTACTGTCGTAGATTATAGTATGCGTATCCTAGCGTGTAGTATGCGTTAGGGTTAAGTTCCAGTTCGCTAGGTCTGGTCCTCAAATAACTTTCGGTACTATTAATGGCTGTTTTGAAATCACCAGAGCGATATGCAGCTTCGCCTTTCCATAAATGTGCCTCAGCTACACTCGCAGCATCCCCAGCAGTACGGATAATATCATCATATTGCTTGGTTGCGGATGCTGTCTTACCACTATTAAGAGCTCTATTGGCTTGCTTGAGCCTGACACGTTCTCTCGTCTTTACCAACTCTTTTGGAAGCGGAGAGAACTTGTTCATCTCAGAAATGGCTACGTCAGAGTTAGGTTCATTAAGGAAAGCATCGGATAGATAATTGATGACCTTATTCCGATACTCACTTCGAGGGAATTCAGAGAGGAAGGATGACATCCTTTGGCTGCCAGCACCCACCTTGCCTGGGGTTTGTGCGTATGCTGCTAAAGCTCCATTGTATGCTGCTGCCTCTGTTACTGGAGGATGGTAAGCGATAGCCTTAGCTTGGTCAAAAGAGATAATAGCTTGCTGAGGTTGCTTCATGGATAAGTACCCCAGACCCATGTAGTATAGTGACAACTGGCTCATGAAGTCCTTCTCGCCGTTACTCACGTTTTGTAGATAACTGATGGACTCTCTGTGCCTACCTAGTTCGAAAAGATTCTTTCCTAGAGTTAATTGTTCTATTCGTCCTGGTGTGTTGGATAGCTTCATGTAATTCTCAAGGAAATCAGTAGAAGCATGAACCTGACCTAGATTAGCTGAAGCTAAGCCAGCTGTTCTAAATAGCGAGACCTTCACCTCCTGCGGAAGATTGTGAGTATTCAGAGCATCTACAGCATTCTGAAGGGCTTCGCTATATTTCATTTTTGAGAGCTGAGCCTCAGCCAAGTAAGCCTTAGCATACGGACCATAGAGGCGATGATTATTGACCTTCTTCAGATACAATTCAGCTTCATCGATTTGTCCCTCTTTCATCATGAGGTAACCAGTATAAAAGGCTGCATCATCCCTAAATTGAGGTGCATAGGTCAGCGGTTTGAATATTCTGATAGCATCCTCGTAACGTTTCTCAGCCATCAATGAGTAGGCGTGGTAGTAGTCATTAGCTATAGCCATCTCCTCCGGAAGCAATTCAGAATCTACCTGCTTAAACCAGTAGGATGCACTTCCATACTGTCCCCTAATGTAATACAATTCGCCCATTCTACTCATCGCATGATGAATATATGCAGAGTGGGGGTGTCCTTCTATGAAGTGCAAAAGCTTTAGCTCAGCATCTCCACTATTAAGTATGCTTTTAGCTAGAGCATCCAAGTACCGAGCCTCCTCGTTTTGGTCTGTTAACTTCCAATGATCCTTATGTATTGGAGCAAGAGCCTCTAAGACACCCACAGGGCTCTGAAGATGTAGGGCTTCTTTTGCAATAAAGATTTTTTGCTGATTCGGTGAAATCTCTTGAGCCGTACTTGGCAATAATGACCCACCAAGTAGCAACCCAGCTATAACGATTATTTTTTTATTCATGCTATCAAACACTCATTTACAATTTTGTTACCAAAGATACTAAAAATGACTGCCATCCGTCCCTTTATTCTTCTAAAAACTTCTTAAGTCTGTGATAAATACTACAGGTTGGCAGTCCCATCACATTGTGATATGAGCCTTTAATCTCGGATACCCCCATGAGCCCAATCCAGTCTTGTACGCCATAGGCACCAGCTTTGTCCAGGACCTCATACGCTTGGGTATAGTATTCGATCTCTGATTCTGTTAGTTTCATAAATAGAATCTCACTCCGTACACTCTCAGAGAATTGCTTTTCCTTCGTTGTCAGAGTATATCCTGTGATTACACTATGCCAGCTATCCGATAATGAGCGAAGATATGCTTTAGCATCCTCGATGTCTTTGGGTTTGCCCAGCACTTTATCATCGTGAATAACGATGGTATCTGCTGTGATTAAAAGTTCATCAGATGAGAGGGTATGGATCAGTGAGCGAGCTTTCAGTTCGGATAAAAAGATAGGAATTTCGTAAGGCGAAAGTTCCTCACTGAATTGCTCGTCAGCATCCGAAGGTCTGACCTCAAAGTCCAGCCCTAGTTCCTGGAGCAATTGTACTCTTCTTGGCGACTTAGAGCCGAGAACCAACTTTCGGCCTTTTAGCGATTCGGCTAGAGGGTGTAGTTTGTGTATAGACATAATTATTATTCCTAATTATCATGCATTTTTACCAGCCAAAGGCATGTTCGTCCTTCATCCAAAGTCCTTTCATCTTGAGGATTTCTTCGATTACAGCTCTGGCTACCCCTTCGCCTCCATTAACGGGGAGGATCTGTTTTGCAATGGCTTTCACCTCAGGGGCTGCATCAGCAGGGGCAACGGCGTACCCACACTCTTCCATGACGGGGATGTCTGGGATGTCGTCTCCACAGAATAGGCAGGCTTCAGAGGGTATTCCTGTTTTTTTCTGAAAATCCCGAAACGCCTCCATCTTATTCGCTGCCTGCATATAGATATGTTCTACACCCAGTGGGCTAAACCTCCTAGGGATACAATCTGAAGTGCCACCAGAAATAATCCCGATAACCACCCCTCGCTTCACTGCTTCACGGATGGCATATCCATCGCGTACGTTAGCAGTCCTGAGAGGGATTCCTTCTTCGCTTAGTGTCACGGTAACCTTAGATAATACACCATCAACATCAAATAGGATGGCTTGGATATGACTAAGATCTACTGGAAATTTACTCATTATTTATGTTCTTGTCTGTATATGGATTCGCTTAATATCTTATAGAGCTCTTGATAATCAGGATGATTTTCGAGCAGAGAGATATGTCGATCCATCGTTTTTTTATCTCCTCTTAGGGCAGGACCAGTCTGCACATCTTTAGGAGGATATGAGAGGGCTTTATTAAGTGTCTCCTCTAATAAAGGTTGCAAAATGCCAAAGTCCAGCCCGATCTCTCGTAACACTTGGTCCGAAATGGCGTAGAGGTGATTGGTGAAGTTGCAGGCAAAAACACTTGCTAGATGTAGCCGACCTCGGTTATCGCTAGATAGAGGATGTACATCTTCGGCTCCTATTTGTTTTGTAATTTCTAGGAGCAATTTTTCTGAAACCTCGTCATTTGTTTCGATGAAAAATGGTACTTCCTCTATCTTAATCACTCTATCTTTCGAGAAGGTCTGCATCGGATAGAGTACGCCATAGTGCTTTACTCGGTCCAGAACCTCGATAGGTGTACTCCCAGAGGTATGGAAGAGAGGTTGTGTGTAATCGCTTGGGAAGGCTTGTATCACATCGCTCAAGGCATCGTCCTTAATGGAGAGTAGCACGAAGTCCACATCAGCCTTAGTGACCAACGATAGGTTATCGACAGCCATGCTTTGGACTTGCTCTGCCAGTTCTTCTGCATGGCTAAGAGTAGGACTATAAACCACTACGCACTCCATGCCACTACGTACTAATGCTGGTGCTAGATGGTGTGCTACCCTACCACTACCAATCATAGCAAAGCGTAACTTACTCATGTTCGCTGTGTTCTTGGTAGGTTTCGATGTGAGTCCTTTCCCACTCAATATTGCGTTGACGAGGCTCAAGCATTCCATATTCTGCTACTTCTCCCACACCAAGTATGCAGAGAACTCTACTGCTCTCGGGGAGGTTAAGTAAGTCCTTGACATACTCCTGAGCAGACTTTTCCCCAGCTCCTGGCGTATCCTCGATATGACACCAGCAAGACCCCAAGTCATTGTCCGTGATGGCTAGTTGCATGTAAGAGGCCGCAATAGCACAGTCGGAATATGGTCGAGCACTTTTTTCTGCGTTACTACATACGACAATAGCTAACGCTGCACCCGCCAGGAATGAGGAACCATGCTTACGGCATTCGCTGAGCTGCTGAAGCTTATCCTTATCTTCCACTAGTATGAAATGGGTACTCCTATTGTTTTTAGACGTTGGTGCTCTTAATCCAGCCTCCAGTATATCTTGAATTGCTTCGGGAGCAATTTTGTGGTCTGCATATTTACGTACACTTCGACGTTTGGACGTCAGAAAATTAAGATGTGAAGCCATAAGTTAATCTTTCTTTACTTGATTTTTAATGAATTATATTTACCTCAAATGTACCCAAAAATCGCTTTATTATCTAATTTTGTTAATGGAGGAACTCAGAAAGAGGTCACCTCCATTTTTCCATTTTAGATGTTTTTTCAATTCTCCATTTTTATTACATGAAGGTCTCACCATATTTATTAAGATTTGTAAAAAGATTTGATGAATAAATTGATCGATTTTAACGTATTGTCGGTAAGGAAGTTTTCGCCATTTGTTCACAACCCTGTAAGTTATGACCACGATACTTATACTTTTCTGATTTTTGTGATACAAATACTTCTGTTAATGGTGATTGCCATGTATTTTGAAATGCCATGAGATACATTTTCTATACCTCATATATGCCTCCTTATTTTTAGTTATATAGAAAAGAATTTTTTCCTATGAGACAAAGAATTTCTTCTCATAGGAAACATATATCGTTTTCAGAGGAAGAATTTACGCCTATTTTTTTACCTCTATTCTATACTTTGACTTGATTATTTTCCTCGTAAATATTTTGCAATTAATGAATGATATTGCTTTTTTTTGTAAATTACTTGAGGTTTTTAAGTGAAATCATAACCTGCCTTACAGTATATGACACCTATAGCGTAATATTATGAATTAAATAATCCAATAATTATGAGAAAAATATTCTGGGCATTTGTCTTTATGGGTTTATTAGCATCTTGTGCTAATAATAAGGAGATTGTAATATCTGGTACCGTACAGAACTTGGACGGGCAAACTCTTTTGTATTATACATCAGTAGGGGGCATGTTTGATGCTCAGTTGGGAGATACTTTGCAGATACAGGCAGATAGTACCTTTATCTTGAGACTTCCTGCAAGTGAGTATGAGCGTGTACGTTTTACTTTATGGGGAAAAGGGCATTTAGGTACATTGATATTGAAGGATGGCAAAGTACAAGTAGACTTGGATGGATCAGCAGATACTGGTATGAATGTCAGTGGTGTGAGTGAGAGTAAGCTTCGCGTAGCTCGTATGCTCAGTCAGTTAGAGAAGGATGTCTCTGCCCAACGAAGGGGCAACGGTGATCTATGGGATACTATTAAGGATACCGTGCCAAGTTCCGTAGCTCAGAAGCTTAGAGTTACAGCTGAAAAGATGGAGCTGCAGTTAGAAGGGGTGGATAAAGAGTTGGTCTCAAAAGCTCGCCAAGATATTCGGATGCAGATTTTTAGTGTCTTTCTAGATAATGCATTTGAGGCGATTTCAGATCCATCTGGCTTTACTACTCAAGAGTGGATTAAGGAGATTGATCAGATGTTAGACTTTGTTCAAATAGATCATCCTGATAATTCATTTTCTCCAGCCTTTTTAGATGTCATCATGAATCTGGCAGGTTATCGGTATTACCTCAAAGGGGTGGATCTCCCAGAAGGGATAAAGGAAGGTCCAGAGCTATTTTTCTATGATTTTGAACATCATCTAGCGGGGAAGAACCAAGAAGCTGCAATGGCACAATTGATATTGAGAGACGAGTTGGAAGAGCAATATGATCCAAGCATCATCACATTGACGGAGCGATTCTATGAGTTGTACCCCAATAGCCCATGGCGATCTAAGGTAGATGAAGCGTTGGCAAAAAATAAAGCGATTAATGAGATTGAGATTCCAGATTACATACATTTCCCTGATATAGAGCATGTCAAGACGTTGAAGGGGGTTACAGATATGTACAAAGGGAAAGTGATATTCCTGGATATATGGGCGACATGGTGTGGACCTTGTCGGGCATCCTTTGCCTATGTAAAGCCACTTCAAGAATATGCCAAAGAGCACGATGTGGTTCTGCTGTATCTTTCGCTTGATAATCCAGAGGATGAGGAGCTATGGAGAAAAATGGTAGCACATCATGACTTAATGGGAGAACACATTCGTATCCAGAAAGCCTTTGAAACTGAGATTTACACGACTTTCTGTCATGATGATGGTCTGATGCATATTCCACATTATGCGATCCTTGACAGAGGGGGAGAGATCCGGTATCAGTCAGCATCTTCTCCAGAAGAGATGGATAAGCTAATAACTGAATTGGAGGTGGCTGCGAAGTAGAGTCAAGAGTCAAATGTGTGTATCCTCTAAGCTGACACAATATATTAGCAAGTCGTTCTGAGTTATTAAGGGCTAGTTTCCAATGTGCAAACTAGCCCTTTTATTAAACTTATGAATATGACACCCTGCCCCTTTTTAGCCCTCCTTAGCACATGCCATTGATTATTTCTGGAGTACTCTGCATATTTTCAACTCCTGATAAGTTGGCATAAGAGACGGGGCTGCAGGGCTAATGAATTGCAAAGATTTTTTGTAAGTTTGTAGAAAGTAGTAATGCGAAGATATATCTGAATATGAAATACGATCATCCAGAAAATTGTGGAGACTATAAAGGACTAAAAGTTAACTCTGGCGTTAATAACGTGCCTATTGTTAACCCTAACTTCAAACCGCGTAAACGTCGTGAAATTACCGTAGATGAGTATGTTGAAGGGATTCTATCGGGTAACATTGGAATGCTTTCCCAAGCCGTTACCCTCGTAGAGAGTCGCTTGCCACGTCATCGTGCAAAGGCCCAAGAAGTGATAGAAAAGTGTTTGCCTTACTCAGGAAAGTCTATCCGAGTGGGTATCACGGGGGTGCCTGGTGCTGGTAAGAGTACTTCCATAGACGCCTTTGGTATGCACCTACTTAAGGATGGTCACAAATTAGCTGTACTAGCGATAGACCCATCTAGCGAGCGTACTCAGGGTAGTATCTTGGGCGATAAAACTCGTATGGAACGACTTTCAAGGGAGGAAAATGCGTTTATTCGCCCTAGTCCATCAGCTGGTTCTCTTGGTGGTGTTGCCCGTAAGACGCGCGAGAGTATTATTCTTTGCGAGGCGGCTGGATTTGACTACATCATCGTTGAGACCGTTGGGGTAGGGCAGTCCGAGACTGCAGTGCACTCTATGGTGGACTTCTTCCTATTGATTCAATTGGCTGGAACAGGGGATGAGTTGCAGGGGATTAAACGTGGTATCATGGAGATGGCTGATGGTATCGTCATCAATAAAGCAGATGGGGATAATATTAAGCCAGCTGAGCTAGCAGCCTCACACTTCCGTAATGCATTACATCTATTCCCACCAGCAGAGAGTGGTTGGGTGCCTGAAGTTATGACCTATTCGGGATATTATGATCTCAATATAGATAAGGTCTGGGATATGGTAGGACGTTTCATGGCACACATTAAGGATAATGGATACTTTGAACATCACCGTCAGAAACAGGCGAAGTACTGGATGTATGAAAGTATTAACGAGGCTCTCCGTAATTCGTTCTACCAAAATCCTGAGGTCCAGGGTGAGATTAAATTTATCGAAAATGAAATCCTTAATGATAGGATGAGTTCATTTGTAGGAGCATCGAAGTTGCTGAATATCTTTTATAAGAGTATAGCAGATTTAGAGTACGAGGATGAATAATAAAAACTTCTTTATACTGATCTCTTTTGCAGCACTCATTGCAGCACTCATCACGCCTAGAGATTATGATTCACTCATGTATATCTTACAGATATTTATGTGTGGGGGTGCTTTTTATTATGTAGGCTATCACTTTAGGGAAAAGAAAAAATTCTCTTTGCTTCTGCTCCTTATGATCGCTATCGGGGTTTTAGTCAATCCGATTGTACCATTTCACTTTAGTGTTGGTCTCAATATAGTCCTAAACCTTGTGGCTGCTTTTGTCTTTTATTGGACCTCCTACAAAGTAGATACAAGTAAAAAAAGTCCTAAAGCTTAGGACTTTAACTGTGAATATTATTTTTTTAGTTTACAAGATAACTAATAGGTGTGTAGCACATCCTTAACCCTGTTATTGTATGCCGAATTAGCTATATCTTGGCTATTCGGCATACAATGCTTTATATAAATGATTCTCAATCTTATGTATGATAAGCTCCTATATTACTTGATCATTATCAATCTCCTCACTTTTATAATTTTTGGAGTGGATAAATGGAGAGCAAAAGCTGGGAAGTGGAGGATCTCAGAGATCAACCTACTTCTGCTAGTCGTTATGGGTGGTGGGATAGGTGCTGTACTAGGAATGAGGGTGTGGCGACACAAGACGAAGCATAAAAAGTTCACCTTAGGTGTCCCAATTATCCTCCTAATACAGGTCTTAGTATATATACTACTGCAAAACTAGGGTCATACTACTTCTCAATTAGAGCATCGTTTCTCGAACTCCTATAGCACATTTACCCTTTTTTACACACATCAATTAGCCATCAATCAGCTGTGGAGCTATGAGATCTTTATCTGAGATGATTAGCTGATCAGGCTGGATGAACTTCTGTACCATGGCTAGGATGGTTGGGTGTGAAAAGTGATAGGCTTGCTCGTGACTAGGCATATAGGGGGCATCTACCTTATATAGGACTCTGCTATCATCCTCTAGTGCCACAAAGCCGTGTGCATAATTACCAGGAATATAAAGGGCTCTGCAATCATCAGCGACTAGCTCTACTCCTACAGCTTCGCCAAATGTATCAGATGCAGGGCTCACGTCAAGTGCAAAGTCTATGACTCTACCGCTAACGGCACGCACTAGCTTGGCCTGAGCATAAGGGGCTTTCTGAAGATGCATTCCACGAAAGACACCCCTCTGGGAACAAGATAGATTATCTTGAATGAATGCAGGGAACCCCTCTTTCATCAACTCTTCAGCCTTGAATAGCTCTGTGAAGAAGCCCCTCTCGTCATCATACCTTTTTCCTTCCACCAGTTTCACGCCTGGTAGTGATAGTTCCGTAATTTTCATCTCTTTATTATCAATAGTGTTATTTTTCTGGCTCATGCCAATCTCCATGTTCTTTGATCAGTTCTATCAACTGACTCACGGCCTCCTCTTGTGGGATTCCTTTTCGAATGCACTCTTTTTGTTTGTATAGACTAATCCTACCAGGTCCTGCTCCAACGTAGCCGTAATCTGCATCAGCCATTTCACCAGGACCGTTCACGATACAGCCCATGACTCCGATCTTAAGACCCCGAAGATGATTTGTAGCTTCTTTGACTTTGGCGACCGTGCTTTGTAAGTCAAATAGTGTACGTCCACAGCCAGGACATGAGATATATTCTGTTCGAGAAATCCGCCTGCGTGAGGCTTGTAATAGTCCAAAAGCAATGCTATTTAGCTCACTAGGTTGAACACTTTCGGATCGCAAGTATATTCCAGAGCCTTGTCCCCGCATGAGGGCTCCGCCTAAATGAAATCCAAGCAACGTCGGTAAGTCATGAGCGGGTACACCTTTCATATCCATACCAATGATATAAGGGACTTTCATTCGTAGGTCTAAGGCTCTTAGCATCAGTGCCGCATTCTTGTTATTCGTAATCATGACCACTAGCTTTTCAGACGGAGTCAATTCGTATGTCCCCATTTCTAAAGCTTCAAGGTCGGAAACAAACTTGAATGAATTGCTTTCCGAGAGATAGAGGTCAGGTCGTTCTTCATCTGCTACGTGCTCTAACCCTTCAGGTGACTCTGCGATAACTAATGGCTTCTCCTCTGTCCGAAGAGGGTCAACGACTTTATCCAATGTGATGGGTGTAGATGATTCTAGTCCATGCACAGCTTCGACTAAGCACCGAGCTACTGGGATCTCGTACTCTGGCTCTTCACTTAGTGAGACTCTAATCGTATCTCCAATCCCTTCAGTTAATAATGCCCCAATTCCTACGGCACTCTTGATACGTCCATCCTCACCGTCACCCGCTTCAGTAACTCCTAAATGCAGTGGATATGCCATAGACTCAGACTCCATACGCTTTACTAATAGTCGTACGGTCTTGGTCATCACTAGAGGGTTAGAGCTCTTGATAGAGATCACCACGTCATTAAAATTTGTTCTTTGGCATACTGATAAAAATTCCATGCAGCTCTCCACCATTCCCTCTGGAGTATCACCATAATGGCTCATAATCCTATCGGAGAGAGAGCCATGGTTGACACCAATCCTTATAGCAGTATGATGTTGCTTGCAGTGTGTTAGGAACTCTTCAAAGCTGGCTTGTAGCTCTCTGACCTCTTCAGCATACTCTTCCTCGCTGTACTCAATATTGATGAACTTACGGGCAGGGTCGTAGAAGTTGCCAGGGTTGATACGTACCTTTTCTACATATTTGGCCGCTTCGTAGGCCGCTTTAGGGTTAAAGTGTATATCTGCCACTAGTGGTATATCACAGCCTACCTCCTTTAGCTTCATCTTGACTTCTCCTAAAGCTCTAGCTTCCTTAACGCCTTGGGCTGTGAATCGGACTAGGTCTGCACCAGCCTCTTGTAGTCGTAAGGTCTGGGCTACCCCTGCCTCTATGTTGTTAGTATCAACATTCGTCATGGACTGAATGACGATGGGTGCATCGCCACCGATAACTAACTTATCGACATGGGCAGGTGAAGTGGATCGCCGAGTATATTCTATCTTTTTCAATGATAAATGCGTTTTATTGTATCAATTCAATTAATCCCTCCTCACAAAGTTACCACTATTTTCACAGCTTACAAGATAGAGAATGACACATCTGGCACTAACCATCTTCATAATAGGATATAGGAGTTATAGATAACGTTTTATCCCAGAGTCCTAGTGGTATAAGCTTGGTATAAAAATAAATGCCTCGAATATCATCATTCGAGGCATTTATTTGATTTATGTCAATGTCTGTGGTATTAAGACATTAGTTTTCTTTCGAAGAAAGGTACTCATGAATACCTGCCGCACCTTTTCGTCCATCACCCATAGCTAAGATGACCGTAGCTCCTCCGCGTACGATGTCTCCACCAGCAAATAGGTTTGGAATACTACTCTGGCTATTATCATCATTCACCACAATGGTATGCCATTTACTCATCTCTAGCCCCTTGAAGTTATGAGGGATAATAGGATTAGGTGATACACCTACAGCTACAACGACCTGATCAACTGGTATCTCTTCAATGGCCCCTTCGATAGGTACTGGTCTGCGTCGTCCAGATGCATCAGGTTCACCTAATTCCATCTTTTGCAAACGCATCCCACATACTTTACCCTTACCATCATCGATATACTCAATAGGATTATGTAGGGTAAGGAACTCTACGCCCTCCTCTTTAGCATGATGTACCTCTTCCAGACGTGCAGGCATCTCATCTTCGCCACGACGATAAACGATCATAGCACGCTCAGCACCGAGTCGAAGCGCGGTACGGACAGAGTCCATAGCGGTATTACCACCACCTATAACAGCGACTCTCTTACCGTGTGATACTGGAGTGTCAGCACCTTCCTGTCCTGCCTGCATTAGGTTTACTCTGGTTAGGTACTCATTACTACTCATGATGCCCACGAGGTTTTCTCCTGGGATGCTCATGAAGCGTGGAAGCCCTGCACCACTTGCTACAAAGATGGCTTTAAAGCCCTCGTCCTCTAGATCTTGTTGAGAAATGGTCTTCCCGACGATTACATTTGTCTCAAACTTAATGCCCATCGCTTTGAGTTTATTAATCTCAAAATCTACGATGTCATTAGGTAAGCGAAATTCTGGAATTCCATAACGAAGCACACCTCCTAGCTCGTGAAGTGCCTCGAAGACAGTTACATCATACCCTAACTTAGCTAAGTCCCCTGCACATGATAGTCCTGATGGGCCACTACCTGCTATAGCTACTTTGATTCCATTTGGAGCAGCCATCTCAAGTTCTTCTTTTGCTTTGCCTGAAGTGAGTGCTTCACGCTCATAGTCAGATGCGAAACGCTCTAGGAAACCTATAGCGACAGCTGGTTTTTTGAGCTTTATAGTGTACATACACTTGGATTCACACTGCTTTTCCTGAGGGCAAACACGACCGCATACCCCAGGTAGAGAACTAGTTTCACGGATGACTCGTGCAGCCTCCAGATGTTCACCTCTCTCTATGTTTTTGACAAAAGTAGGAATGTGTATGCTTACAGGGCAACCCTCCATACAAGTAGGCTTAGGGCAGTCAATACATCTCCTAGCTTCCGCCATAGCCATCTCTTCTGTTAGTCCCTGACTTACTTCTTCGTGATTCGTTGCACGATACTTCCCATCCAGAGCAGGCATCTCTACACGAGTGAGCTTTAATCTGTCAGCTGTTTTGAGCGTCTGTCTCAGCTCCTCACGCCATGCTTCGTTACGTCTTTCTGTAATTAAATCCATGTATATATTGCTTATTTTATAGTCTCTTGTTCTCTAAATGCGTTCATACGAAGTAGCATCTCATCGAAATCCACTTTGTGTGCATCAAACTCAGGTCCATCAACGCAGACAAACTTAGTCTGTCCATCTACCGTTACTCGGCATGCACCGCACATCCCAGTGCCGTCCACCATAATAGTATTAAGGCTGGCATAGGTAGGAACGTCATATTTCTTAGTCAGATCAGCTACAAACTTCATCATGATAGCTGGACCAATAGTAACACATAGGTCTACATTCTCCCTTTTCAGGACATCCTCAATACCGACGGTAACGACGCCCTGCTTGCCATACGAGCCATCATCAGTCATGATGATTACTTCGTCTGAATTTTCTCTCATCTCTTTCTCAAGGATGATAAGGTCTTTAGTTCGAGCAGCCAAAACAACAATCACACGATTGCCAGCCTTGTGCATCGCTTGAACGATTGGAAATAGTGGAGCAACACCTACACCTCCACCTGCACAGACTACTGTGCCATACTTCTTAATGTTTGTAGCCTGGCCTAGAGGTCCTACGACGTCAGTCACATACTCACCGACCTCAAGAGCACAAAGCTTCTTAGAACTACGACCTACATTTTGTACCACTAAGGTAATGGTCCCTGCAGTAGTATCAGAATCAGCAATTGTTAAGGGAATTCTCTCTCCTTTTTCACCAACACGAACAATAACGAAATGCCCTGCTCTTCGGGATTTTGCAATACGTGGAGCTTCAATAACAAATTTAACCACTTTTTCAGAAAGAAACTCCTTTTCAATAATTTTATTCATCTTTTTTCCAATTTAGGATACAATGTAATATTTTCACAAAGGTAATTCTTTATTCCAATATTCTCAATATATTAGCTCCCCAAATTTTTCCAATTTGGCTTTTACTATATCCCCTCCTTATTAACTCCATCGTGATATGTATGATAGCTGAGGTATTCCTGCAGCCAATCACCTCTCCATCGCCATCAAAGTCAGTCCCAATACCTACGTGATTAACTCCTGCTACATTGATGGCATGTTCAATGTGATCCACAAAGTCCAACACGGTAGCTGTGTGTGCTTCCTCTTTGACAAACCCTGAGTACATGCAGAGCTGAATGACTCCGCCTTTTTCAGCAATTGCTCTCAGCAATTCGTCTGGAAGATTGCGGGGATGAGAGCACAAGCTTCTACAGCTGGAATGACTAGCTATAATAGGTTTGGTTGAGATATTCAATACATCCATGATCGTATCGTCTGAAGCATGGGAAATATCTACCGTGATGCCCAATCTATTCATTTCTTTTACGACCTCTTCACCATAAGGACTCAGACCGCCATGGGTCCTCTGACTCCTCGATGCTGAATCACAGATGAGGTTATCTCCATTATGGCAGAGAGTGATGTATTTCACTCCCTTTTCTTTGAATTCCTTAAGACGTTCCAACTGATCCCCAATGGCGTAACCATTTTCAATTGCTTTGAGGAGACTCTTCTTTCGCTGGATCTTATTAGCCATGAGGTGCTGAATATCCTTGACGACCTCCACCTTGCCATCACTCTCGGACGCCATTTGTTCAGTGGCATCAAACATTTTGAGAACCTTCTCATAAGCTGTGTTATGTTCTTCTAGGGTGAGTCCCCTTTGAGGAACATATGCTGCCATGATTACGGCATCAAGCTGCCCTGCCACCATCTTGGGATAGTCCACTAATGCTTTTCGAGAGTATTGCATGAAGTCAAATGTCTCGTCACGGACAGCGATAGACGGGGTATCCACATGCGAGTCAAGAGTCAATATGTGACTATGAAGTGAGCGTGCAGATGAGTAGAGTGAAGATTCATGGACGAGGTGTTTGAAAAGATTAAAATGCACCGTTTTGCCTTCACAAGCTAATGCCTCAGGGTGCCACTGGACCCCCATAGCATGATGTTCAGGATAAAAGTCTATCGCTTCGATGGTTCCATCTCCAGCTCTTGCCGAGATGACACCGCTAGGAGCTACTTCTTTTATCGCTTGATGGTGAAAGGAGTTGATGAGGACTTCATCAGAGTTATCTAGAATGCATTTTAGTCTCCCTTCGTCCAGAATGAAGGCTTTCTGCCACACTTCATACCGTGTTGCGGTTTGAGAGTGCTCATCGACATCACTACGTTCTGCGGGGAGATCTTGGATTAACGTGCCTCCTAATGCAACATTGAGTAATTGCATGCCTCGACATATTCCAAGGATGGGCATCCCGAGGCTAAGGGCACCCTTGATGAGTACAAGGTCATAATAATCCTTGAGAGTGTCGATTTTTCCAACCTTGTAATGAGGGTCATCCCCAAGCCAGAGCGGATGAATATCTCCTCCGCCTGACATTATCAATCCGTCACACTTGCGTAATGATGATAGTAGTTCATGAACATCACACCCCATTGGTATAATTAGCGGGATCCCTCCAGCAGCCCGAACGCAATTAGCATAGGTGTCCGTAAGAGTGTTTTCATCGACATGATTATGATTAGTGCTAATCCCAATGATAGGGGCATCAATGGCGATCTCACTAATATGATCGACCACCTCTTTTTCAAGACTTTTTAGAGAAAAGTCTATTTCCCTGAGTTTCTCACGTTTGGATATCATAGACAAAAAATGGTTTTCTTACTTTACATACAAAAGATGCTACTAGCAACCTATGACTGGGGTACTAATAGCATCTCAAAAATATCTTGGATGAATGTTGTCAATTACGCATCTATGCTGGCATAGGTCGCATTCTCTTCAATGAACTGTCTGCGAGGCTCTACGTCTTCTCCCATTAACATGCTAAAGATGACGTCAGCTTCAGCTGCACTCTCTATCTGCACTTGTTTGAGGAAACGCTGTTCTGGATCCATCGTTGTAGTCCAAAGCTGGTCGTGATTCATTTCCCCAAGACCTTTGTAGCGTTGTGTACTAATATTGCTCTCAACACCATCAGCATATTTGTCAATAAATCTCTGACGATCTACATCAGACCAGCAATACTCTACGATATCGCCTTTCCTGCACTGATATAGAGGAGGAGTGGCTATATATACATATCCCCTCTCAATAAGCACGCGCATGTGACGGAAGAAGAAGGTCAGTAATAGGGTGGCAATGTGACTTCCATCCACATCGGCATCGGTCATGATGATAATCTTGTGGTACCTTAGCTTATTTATGTTAAGAGCTTTAGGGTCATCCTCAGTCCCGATTGAGACGCCTAATGCGGTGTACATTGACTGAATCTCATTATTGTCCAGCACGCGATGTAACATCGCTTTTTCGACATTAATAATCTTACCTCTAAGAGGCAAAATAGCTTGGTACATAGAGTCTCTACCCTGTTTAGCAGTACCTCCCGCAGAGTCACCCTCGACGAGGAACAGCTCACATAGTTCAGGATTACGACTCCGGCAGTCTGCTAGCTTACCTGGTAAGCCTCCAGCAAACATAGGTCCTTTGCGTTGTACCAATTCTCTAGCTCTCTTAGCTGCCATACGAGCCTTAGCAGCCAGGACTACTTTCTCAACCACCATACGAGCTTCCTTAGGATGCTCTTCGAGATAGATCTGAAGTGCATTGCTGACGGCAGAATCCACGAAGGCAGCTACTTCTGAGTTACCCAACTTAGTCTTGGTCTGCCCTTCAAACTGAGGCTCTTGTACTTTTATAGAAATGACAGCGGTTAAGCCTTCACGGAAGTCGTCACCCTGCACCTCTACTTTTTCTTTCTCTAGGAATCCAGACTCATCAGCATATTTCTTAAGGGTCCTCGTGAGAGCACGACGAAAACCAGTTAAGTGTGTACCGCCCTCAATGGTGTTGATGTTATTGACGTAAGAATAGACATTCTCATTGAATGTTGTATTGTAGGTCATCGCTACCTCGACAGGGACTTCACCGTCTGGTGCTTGGATATGAATAATATCCATCATCAGATTTTCCTTAGAGCTATCTAAGTAGGAGACAAATTCCTTTAACCCTTCTTCGGACAAGAATGTCTGAGAGATTGGGTTGCCGTCTTCATCACGCTGTCTGAAGTCTGTGATCTGAAGTTTTATGCCCGCATTAAGGAAGGATAACTCTCTTAATCGATCAGAGAGAATCTTATAGTCATATTCAGTGACGGTAAATATAGTGTCATCTGGAAGGAATGTGATAGATGTACCGCTCCTCTCTCCAGCCTCTCCTATCTCACGCACATCGCTTTGAGGGATACCACGTTTGTACTCTTGCATATAGATCTTACCGTCTCTATACACTTCTGCACGAAGGTGAGAGGATAGGGCATTAACACAGGAAACCCCAACACCGTGAAGTCCTCCAGATACCTTGTATGAGCCTTTATCGAACTTACCTCCAGCATGCAATACTGTCATCACCACTTCGAGAGCACTTTTGCCCATCTTTTCGTGCATGTCCACAGGAATACCACGTCCATTATCGTGTACGGAGATGGAGTTGTCCTCATTGATTTCAAGTTCAATGTGAGTGGCATAGCCAGCCATGGCTTCGTCAATTGAATTGTCCAGCACCTCGCTTACCAAGTGGTGTAATCCCTTGACACTGATATCTCCAATGTACATGGCAGGGCGTTTGCGTACCGCTTCTAGACCCTCAAGTACTTGGATGTTGGTCGAATCATAATGTTCATTATTCTTCATCAGCTCATTAGCCTGAATTTCTTCACTCATATCCTTTGTCTTAGTTGTTTTTTGAATTTACCCTATACCCCCATAATTCACACAAAGATACCCAAATTTGTTGACATTTCAGAATGTTTTTATTCCCTTATTATCTTGACAAAGAGGCCCCTTTTTTTTGAGAATCTTTTGATGATGTTGGTTATAGGAGCTGTCGAGTTTGTCGCTAGTAATAAAATGAAAGGTGCTTTTCAGAAAAAGAGCCTAGGGGTAGAGAATTTATTTCCTATAGGAAAGGGATTTTCTTCTCATAGGAAAAAATAATTTCTCTTATGAGAAGCATTTTTGTTTCATATAACTAAATTTTAGCCTGTCTTTATGAGTTAATTTAGTGCCTTTATAAGAGTCTTATTTCTCTCTGTACCATTTTGTATATCAGTGTTTTATGAGTGTTTATCCGATGAAAGTGGTGCGGTCTATATAAACGTCCAATCATCACTTACAAAACGTAAGGCTAACCACTAAAATATTCTTTTTGAACCGCTTTTGTGGGGATATTTTCCGAATAGTAATGATGATTTTGAATGCCTCTGTGCGTACTTCAGATAGTTTTATTATTTATTTAGATGCTGGGGGAACCTTTTTTTACTACCTTTGTTACTTAAATGTACAAAGAATATAATTTTTTAATTTGAATAACGGTATGAGAGTAAATAAAGGAACGCTGGTAACTTTGCAATATAAGCTGTATGACGCAGAGGAAAAAGATTTGATAGAGGAAACAACTCCTGATAACCCTTTGAGATATATACAGGGTATGGGTCTGATGCTTCCTTCATTCGAAGCTGCATTAGTAGGCTTAGAGGCAGGTGAAAAGTTTGACTTCACACTTAGTGCAGAAGAGGCATACGGCGAAGCACGCGAAGATCTATTAATTACCCTTCCTAAAGAGTCTTTCCTTGTGGATGGAAAATTTGATGATGAAATAGTATATGAGGGGGCTCAGGTACCCATGGCTACATCTGATGGTCAGCAAGTAACAGGTCTCGTCCAAGAGATTAATGAGAATGAAGTGGTTATGGATTTCAATCATGCTTTAGCTGGATGTTCATTACACTTTGTTGGTAATATTGAAGAGGTTCGTGAAGCTACTGAGGAAGAAGTACAAGAGTTCTTCGCTCCAGCTGGAGGTGGCTGTGGTGGCTGCTCGGGTCATTGCGACGATGATAGCTGTGGTGGTTGTCATTAATAGGTAGCTATATGTAGTTTTACATAGAGAATAATTATACGAGAGAGGGCGTTACCAAATTGCTTGGTAACGCCCTCTCTCTGTATCTGTTTGTGGTTTCTTTGGAGTTAAGGATTGATTACCGTATCCTAAACTTCACGATGCGTTAACAAGGTTGTAATAGGGTTAGAGCAACTTTGCTCCGTGGATTGAAGAGGGGATTTATATATAGCCATTGTGCATGGTTCTTAATTCATTCTGCGGTAGATAAATAATTTGTCAAGTAAGAACTAAGACACATAGACACAAGAGAATCGTATGAATAGAAGTTTGCGCACTCATTTTACGCTAAGGGTGCTTTTCGTATTCGGAATGCTTATGCTCGCAATAGCCGCGATGGCTAGTACAGATGCTGGGGAGGGAGATATC
Source organism: Porphyromonadaceae bacterium W3.11 (assembly GCA_030434245.1). Classification (NCBI taxonomy): domain Bacteria; kingdom Pseudomonadati; phylum Bacteroidota; class Bacteroidia; order Bacteroidales; family Porphyromonadaceae; species Porphyromonadaceae bacterium W3.11. The sequence goes on along the minus strand of JAUISX010000003.1, from coordinate 79,696 downwards.
AAAGGCGTTGTTTTTGATAAAGAGATGAAGGAGCCGTTGGTAGGAGCAAGAGTAAGAGTGGTAGGTACTAGCCTTGGTGCTGTTACAAATGTTGATGGTGTTTTTGTTTTAAAAAATGTTCCTGAAGGAGCTATAACACTCGAGGTGAGCTACATCTCCTTTGAGACCCAAAAGATCGAAGATATTGAGATCAAGAAAGGGGAGGTTAAGACCCTCGAAATCCAGCTCGTTTCAGATGATAGGGTCCTAGATGAAGTCGTGGTATTGGCAAAGGCTAGCCGTGCTTCTGAGATTCAGTTACTAAAGGACCAACGGACGTTGGTCGTTGCCACTCAGGCCATCGGTGCTAATGAACTTTCTCGTAAAGGCATCGGTAATGCTGAGGCTGCAGTTGCTCAGGTCTCGGGCGTCAGTAAGCAAGAAGGGGTAAAGAATGTTTTCGTACGGGGGCTAAGTGATAGGTACAATGCCACCTACTTAAATGGCTTTCCGATTCCTTCGGATGATCCTGAGTATAAGAATATCGCTTTGGAGATGTTTGATACAGATATGATTCAGAGCGTGGGGGTTCAGAAAGCATTTAGTGCTACTCAGGGTGGCGATGTTGGTGGTGCGATTATAGATATAAAGTCTCAAGAGCTATTTGGTGAGAGTTTATTAGAAGTCGGTGCCTCTGGTGGTGCTAATAGTTCTGCTCTTGGAAATACCTTTTACAAGCAAGATGGAACCGGTTACTTCGGTAACACCCGCAGTGAGCAGCCCAATGTGGAGCAGAAAAATGTATATCCATTTCTAAATAAGTTACAGCCATCAGTCCTTAAAACGCCAATTAATCACGGCTTTAACATTGCTGCTGGTAAGAAGTTAATCTTAGGTGACGGGCGATTCCCTCTTGCTCTCTATATGGTAGCTAATCATTCTAAGGGGTATTCACACTCAGAACGCACGAGTCGTTCATTAGCTCCGATTGGAGGACTGGCTGCTGAGATGAAGGGTCCAGACTCATCCATCTCAACAAGGCAGATGTTGCTGGGAAATGCTACTCTAGGTATAGATTATAAACATGAGCTGAGGTACAACCTTTTATTGGTCCACTCAAATAATGAGTATGTCAATATGCTTACAGGGATGGACAAGGAAAAGAACCAAGAGGAGGATAATGAGCATAGAATACGCTCATATCGTCAGCAGGCTAATGAAAATATATTATTGGTAAATCAACTTGATAGTGATTGGAAGCTGGCGGATCGCCTTTTACTTAATGCGGGAGTGTCATACAATTTGATTGATGCTAAAGAACCAGATAGACGTACAAACTTCCTGAAAGGTGAGCCTATTGGGGATGATGAGAGGTGGTCTCTTCTGATGGATACTAATAAGAGGTTCTATTCTAGCCTTAAGGAGCATGATGTGAATGTCAAGACGAAGCTCAACTGGACTCTTTCGGAGACATTGTCACTAAGTGCAGGCTATACCGGACGATTTACTGATCATAAGTTTGAAGCTGTTGAATATGACCATAAAGGTCCAATAGATGCCAGCATTATGGAGTCCGATTTTGATTCAATGGATTGGGATCAGAAGTTCTTTAATGAGCAAAATATGAAGACCGATACTAAGCCTTATGGATTTGAGGTTCGCAAGGGGACTAATTATTGGTATTCATCTAATAAATTTATTCACAATGGCTTTTTAGAAGCTGTCTGGCAGGTGAGTCCTAGCTTCCTGATACAAGGTGGGTTGAGAGTGGATTATGCTCAGATGGACGTGGAATATAGGCAAGACGATGCTCTGATGAATGATAATAAGATTAATCAGCTTTATTGGTTGCCTAGCCTTAACCTAAAGTATGATGTGAACGAAAAGCATGCCCTTAGATTAAGTTTCTCGAAAAGTTACACATTACCACAAGTAAAAGAAATTTCTCCATATCAGTATGTGAATATTGGCTTTACTAGTCAGGGTAATGAAAACCTTAAGCCTACCGAACTTTGGAATATAGACTTGAAGTGGGATTGGTATCTTTCACCTAGTGAATTATTAGCTGTGACCCTTTTCTATAAGGATATTACTAACCCGATCGCAAGAGTTAATGAGTACAATAGTGCAAATGTTCTTAAGTATATGAATCCAGCAGAGAAAGCTGAGGTTGCCGGAATCGAGCTAGAGCTGAGAAAGAGTTTATTAAATCAAGAAGCGGCAAGTGGGCTTTATCATAAGCTGTCATTAGGATTGAGCGGATCTTATATATACTCTAATATCAATTTGGGGATAGATGAGGATTCTAAACGGAATGTAGCTCTCGAGGGATCATCTCCATGGTTATTTAATACAGATCTGACCTATACTATCAATAAGGATGAACAAAGCTATTCAATAGCGATACTTGCTAGTTACTTTAGTGATCGAATTCATACTTATGGCTCTGCTGGTATCGCAGGAAAGGGTATAAAGTATGACGCGATAGAGAAAGGCATGCTAAAGCTTGATGCTGTAGCTTCAGCTAAATTAACGGAGCACTTCTCGCTAAAATTCAAAGCCAATAATCTTCTGAATCAGGCTTATAAGAGAACACAAAAAGAAAATAATAGCGTGAATGGTGATCAACCTATCGTTATATCAGAATATTATAAAGGTACGAGCTTTAGCCTTGGTGCTAAGTGGACCTTTTAATTAAATAGAATGTTTTATCAATTCAATAGATTAAAAAAAATGAAAACAAAAAGATTTTTTATCGTCATGCTTTGCATGGCAATGGTTGCTACCATTTTTACTAACTGTGATAGTGAGAATGATGATCCTAATATACCTGGAACAGGTGGGTTAGAAGCTGGTGACCTACCAGGTGTTATCTCAAGTGATATTAGCCTAAAAGCAGGAGAAACTTATAACCTGACTGGTAAACTAGAAGTGAAGAAGGGTGCTAAGCTAACCATTCCTGCTGGGGTAACAATCAAAGCTAAGAAAGGCTTCAATAGCTATATCTTGGTGGAGCAAGGTGGTAAGATTTTTATCAATGGTACCGCATCACAACCTGTAAAGATGACTGCTGATATTGATAATGCTAAGTCAGGTCACTGGGGTGGTCTAGTTATTAATGGTTTCGCTCCAATTACTGGTGGTAAAACAAATAATACAGAGATCGATCCAAGTAAGCCTTATGGTGGTGATAATCCTTCAGATAACTCTGGTGTGATTAATTACTTGATACTAGAATACACTGGTGCTCAGAATAATGACAATGTAGAGCATAACGGACTTACACTTAATGCCGTAGGGAATGGTACTAAGATTGAGAATATCTATGTCCCATACGGTGCTGATGATGCTGTGGAATTCTTCGGTGGCTCAGTAAATGTGACTAACATTCTTTCTGTTAACGCGGATGATGATATGTTTGATTTCACTGAAGGCTATTCAGGAACTCTTAAAAATGCATATGGTGTATGGGAAGATGGTCACTTGAGTACAGAAAAGGATCCACGTGGTGTGGAAGCTGATGGTAATCATGATGGTCTTTCACCAAACGATAAGCCACAGTCTAACTTTAAGATTATGGATATGACTATTGATCTTAAGATGAAACCAAGTACTAATGATGGCCTCTACATGCATGATGTGATGAAGATTCGTCGTGGTGCTCGTGCAGAGATTACTAATGTATTAGTAAAAGGTCAGGGTCAAGCTAAGGACTTTATCGATATGACTGATGGTAAGGGTGATGGAGATGATTCTTCTATTATCGAATATACAAACAAGTTAACTACACCTTTGACTGGCAAACTTATTAATGGTACAGCTAAGGTTACAGGTAAGGATGGTCTTACTGGTGCAGATGCTTCTAAGTTCTCATGGACTAATTATAAATTCTAATTTCACGCAATATATCTAATTTAGGATTATTAGGATCCTCCAAGTTAACTTGGAGGATCCTTTTTTATCTGTTTATGATAGGATATACTTCTTTTTGCACATTTTGCGTGTAATTGTGTTGTTTCATTCCGTATTTATGGCTATTTTTGCACACAAATTTAAAATGTGTGTAGTGCGAATAAGAAGTTGTAAAAATAATGATAGAACTTAATTTTATAAAGCTCATAGAAGGAGCACTCAAAGATAATTGGTCATTGCCAATCTTTACTAACTATGGTGAGGGGGAAACTTATACCGCTGCTGATGTCGCCAAGTATGTGGCAAAAGTACATTTGATGCTTTCTTCAACTGGTGTGGAGCGTGGAGATAAGGTAGTATTAGTGGCTAAGGACAGTGCTGAATGGTGTATGGTTTGGGTCGGAATAGTGACCTATGGATGTGTTGTCGTTCCTATTTTGCCTGATTTTCATGCGGATAATATTCGTAACATCATACATCATAGTGATGCTAAGGTTGTTTATGTTGGAAAAGAACACATAAAGTATCTGGATACAGAGGCAATGCCTGGTGTTAAAGCCGTGTTTACAGTCAAAGACTTGACCCCCATTTCTTCGTTGACCTCTCATCCTATATCTTCGACTCTTGATGCTAATAAGCTATTCAATAATCAATATCCTAATGGGTTTGATCGGAGTCATATACAGTATCCTGAGATTAGTAATGATACATTGATGGTCATAAGTTATACTTCAGGTACTTCAGGCTTTAGTAAAGGCGTGATGACTACTGCTAATAACCTAGCTGCAAATATTAAAGTGACACTCTCTTTTGAACAGTTTGAGCGAGGGAAGTCAATCTTGAGCTTTATACCTAATGCACATGCATATGGTTGTGCATTTAATTTCTTGCTGTCCATGATTGTTGGCTGTCATGTGTACATATTAGGGGCAAAACCAGTTCCGAGACTCTTATTAAAAGCTTTCAAGGAAGTAAGACCTCACATGATCCTGACAGTGCCATTAGTTCTAGAGAAGATTTATAAGAATGTTATTGTCCCAAAGATAGATAAACCTGCTATCAAACTAGCTCTTAAGATTCCAGGTCTGAATAGCATTATTTACCGAAAAATCGGGACGGCACTAAAAGAAGCTTTAGGCGGAAACGTTAAGGGTGTCATCATCGGAGGTGCTGCTTTAAATAGAGAAGTGGATGAATTTCTCTCAAAGGCAAAATTTCCATATACCGTAGGGTATGGTATGACGGAATGTGCTCCTCTTATGGCTTATTCTGTTAAGTCGGAGTTTGTTGTCGGTTCGTGTGGTAAAGTATTGGATATGATAGAGGAGGTACGTATCTATGAGCCACGTGAAGATAATGGCTTAATGGTCGGGGAGGTCCAAGTAAGAGGTGAGAATGTGTGTAAGGGTTACTACAAGGAGCCAAAATTAACCGAGGAGCTTTTTACCGCTGACGGTTGGATGCGTACTGGTGATCTTGGTTATCTGGATAAGTCTAATAATCTCTTCTTACGAGGTCGTTCTAAGTCTATGATTTTAGGACCTAACGGTCAGAATATATATCCGGAAGAGATCGAGGCAAAGATTGCGATGTTGCCATATATGTCCGAAGCCATTGTCGTACCACGAAGTGATACTTCCATAGTGGCCATTGTGACTCTAGATAAAGTGACATTAAAACAAGATGGCAAAGATAATGACGAAGCGATAAAAGAAATACTGAAAGAGAATAAAGTCGCTCTAAATCAAAGTCTTTCGTCTTTTGCTGCTATTTCTAATTTTGAGGTCTTAGATGGAGAGTTTCAGAAGACTCCTAAGCAATCTATCAAGCGTTACTTATATGAGTAAATAAATGATTCTCTGGTTTTTACCAAAGAGATAAAGAATCCGCATCGTTTTTCTTGAGAGGAAGAATGGTGCGGATTCTTTATTTCTATGAGGCGGTTCATGTGTTTATTTTTCATTGCAGAAGAATAGATTTTTTAGCAGGAAATTTGACTCCTTGAGCTTTTATATCTATTTTTACGAACGATTTTAAACGATTGTTACTTCAATTTGCGAATTATAAATATGATAGAACAGAATTTTATAAAGTTTTTTGAGACCTCCTTCAAGGAGAATTGGTCATTACCAGCATTTACCAACTACGAGGAAGCAAAGACATATAGTATAGCTGATGTAGCTAAGTGGGTCGCAAAGGTGCACTTATTATTGGATAATATCGGGGTGGAGCAGGAAGATAAGATTTCACTTATCGCAAAAGATAGTGCGGAATGGTGTATGACATGGCTAGGAATAGTTACTTACGGAGCGGTGATAGTTCCTATATTACCAGCCTTTCATGGGGAAGATATTAGGCACATCATTCGGCATAGTGATTCAAAATATGTCTTTGTTGGAGAAGAGCATAAAAAGCTGTTGCAACTAGAGGCAATGTCCGATGTCATAGCTACATTTGATGTAAAGACGCTCAAGCCTATTGCTGAATTGACCAGATCGTCACAGGCTGTTGAGCTAGATGCAGATCAATTATATTCTAATCGCTATCCTAATGGTTTGCAAAGAGACGAGATTCAATTGCCAGAGATATCTAATGACAGAGTTGTCGTTATTAGCTATACATCAGGAACATCAGGTTTTAGCAAGGGTGTTATGACCACCGCGAATAACTTAGCGGCTAATATCGTCTATGCTTTGACTCAGAATATTATTAAGACTGGAAGACCACTACTTTGTTTCCTTCCTAATGCACATGCTTATGGATGTGCATTTAATTTCTTACTCCCCGTTATCAAAGGAGCACATGCCTATATATTAGACTCCAAACCTACTCCTACAGTCCTAATGAAAGCCTTTAAGGATGTACGTCCACATGCTATCTTAATGGTTCCATTGGTATTGGAGAAAATTTACAAGAATGCTATTGCTCCAAAGCTTAAAAAGAAGTCCGTTAGATTTGGTCTTAAAGTACCGATCATTAATAAAATTATCTATAAGAAAATTCGAGAATCACTTATAGAGGTTATGGGAGGTGATGTAGAAGAAGTAATTATCGGAGGTGCTCCACTAAATGACGAGGTGGCATATTTCTTATCGAAGGCGAAATTTCCATATATGGTAGGATACGGTATGACTGAGTGTGCACCACTTGTATGTTATGCTAAGCACGAAGTCTTTGTTGCAGGATCATGTGGAAAAGTCCTAGATCTAATAGAAGAGGTCAGACTTTATGATCCCGAGGAGGTTGATGGTCATATGGTCGGTGAAGTTCAGGTAAGGGGTGAGAACGTCTGTAAGGGATATTATAACGACCCAAAGAAGACTGAGGAGCTCTTTACGGCAGATGGCTGGATGCGAACAGGAGATTCGGGATACTTGGATAAGAATCGTAACTTATTTTTGCGTGGCCGAAAAAAATCTATGATTTTAGGAGCTAATGGACAAAATATCTATCCAGAGGAGATAGAAGCTAAGATTTCATTGCTACCATATATGTCTGAATCAATACTAGTATCCAGGGATGGGCATAAGAGGGTCGCTATTGTGACCATGGACGAAGTTGCTCTAAAAAGAGACGGACTAGATAACCCCCAAGATAGAGAGAGGATCTTGAAGGAAAACAGACTTTCTCTTAATCAAAATATAGCTTCATTTGCGTCTGTAGCTGCATTTGAATTACTCGACGGGGATTTTGAGAAAACGCCAAAGCAATCTATTAAGCGTTATTTGTATGAATAATTTGATTTTGCCAAAATTATTATTTGAAGTTGATTGAGATAGTTTGCTTTTAATATATTTATTATGCTTGGCTTATTACTTTGTTGTAAGTGGTCAAGAAGTGTTCTTGTTGTGTGTTTTTTTTTATATTATTTCAGTGAAGATTACAAAATGATTGTTTTTTGTAATCACATTTGAAATGAACTTAACAGAAAAGAAAGAAAGACTTAAGTTTGTTTGGCAGTTTCATAATTTTAATTATCTTTGTGGTTGAAGGTTAATATATGTTGTCTTAGTTAAGATGTAATGAAAATGACTAATGGCTAGGGTTTTAGCCTATCGTGGTGATCTTTTAACTGAAAAATAGCTTAGCGGATATTACGTTGACTTTAGTGAATTTTGAGAATAATAGTATATTTATAACCCGTCTGCAGCTAAGCGACCTAGTTAAGCTGTAGAGAAAAACAAAAGAAGAATAATTAACAATTTAATGTGAATGGTATGAAAAGTAAGATTCTAATGCTATCAACCCTCCTCCTATTAGCGGTGGGTACGGCTTTAGGGCAGACCATCAATGTGAAAGGTGTCGTTTTTGATGAAAATGGCGAACCGATGATTGGTGCGACTGTTCGTGCAAAGAATGATGCATCTAATGGTGCTCAGACCAATTTTGATGGTGAATTCGCACTGCCAAAAGCGGTGAAGCAAGGCGAAATCATCATTATTAGTAGTGTAGGTTATAAGACCCAAGAGCTTCCTGCTGCTACTGATATGAAAGTAAATATGAAGGCAGATTCAGAGCTTCTTGATGAAGTTGTAGTTGTAGCTTATGGTACTGCTAAAAAGGAATCTCTAACGGGTGCTATTGCTGTTGTTGATTCTAAGGAACTGGATAAGCGTGTTTCCACCAGTGTGACTGCTGCTTTGGAAGGTACGGCTTCTGGTGTTCAGGTGAATAGTACATATGGTGAGCCAGGAGCTGCACCTAAGATACGAATTAGAGGTATTGGTACTCTTGGTGCACAAAGTCCTCTATATGTTGTGGATGGTGTTCCTTTTGAGGGTAATATTGCTGAGCTCAACTCTAATGATATCGCAAATATGTCCATCCTAAAAGATGCTGCATCCACTGCTTTGTACGGAAATCGTGCAGCTAATGGTGTTGTTATGATTACTACTAAGAGTGGTAAGCGTTCAGTTCCATCGGTTAATGTGTCGTTTAACCAAGGTTTGTATCAAAGAGGACTTCCAGAATATGATCGTCTTGATCCAACTTCATGGATGGAGGCTGGCTGGAATGCTATGAGAAATTATGCAATTAGTAATGGTAGTTTGGGTATGACACCTGAAAATGCTGCCAAATATGCATCTGAAAATTTGATGAATGACTATGTTAAGCGCAATATCTTTGATAAGCCTAGTGATCAACTTTTTGATGCAAATGGAAACTTTTTGGGTAAGGTTCTACCTGGATATACTGATTTGAATTGGGCTGACGCGTTAGAGCGTCTCGGAGCTAGATCCGATTACAATATCTCTGGTAGCTACTCTAATGATAAGATGAATGTATATGCTTCAGTTGGTTATTTAAATGAGAAAGGGTATATCATTGCTTCTGACTACGAGCGGTTTACAGGACGTATTAATACTGGATTTACACCAAACGAGTGGTTGAGTTTAGGTATTAATTTAAGTGCTGCACATACAAATCGTAATTATAATGATAATGCATCTGGTTCTATGTATAAGAACCCTTTTAGCCAAGCACGATATATGGCGCCTGTCTATCCAATCTATGAACACGATGAAAAAGGTGAAATAGTAGTGGATGAGAATGGCGATAAGGTATATGATACTACATCTCCGTATTTAAGTAACAGACACATTGTGTATGAGTTGCTTAATGATAGAGAAAATAGTAAGAGAAATGTAATGGGGCTTCAAACCTATGCTACATTTGAACTTCCTTATGGTCTTTCAGCAACTATTAGAGGTGATCTTAATAAGTCAACTACTAATAGTATGAAATATGATAATAAGTCAATTGGAGATGGACAGCCTAATGGACGTCTAACAGAATACGCTTACCAATATACAAATTACACGTTACAGCAGTTGCTAAATTGGAATTATACATTTGATGATGCTCATAATGTTGAATTCTTATTTGGTCACGAAAACTTTAACTCCGACAGTCATTTCTTGTATGGGATGAATACTGATATGGCAGTTGATGGTCCTCTAGTGATGAATAACTTTTTAACTAATTCATACTTCAACGGCTACGAAAATGTATATCGGACAGAGTCATATTTCTCTAGATTGAAATATAATTACTTGAGTAAATACATTATTGAGGGATCCTTTAGACGAGATGGCTCTTCAAGATTCCATCCAGATAATAGGTGGGGTAACTTCTATTCTGTCGGTGGTAGTTGGAATATTTCACAAGAAGACTTTATGCAAGATGTGAACTGGGTTGACTTCCTTAAATTAAGAGCTTCTTATGGAGAGGTAGGTAACGATGCTAGTGTTGGATTGTACGGACATATGGCTTTATATGATATTGATAAGAATGGCGGAAAGCCAGCTCTTGTGAAAAAGTCATTGAGTGCCCATGATATAAAGTGGGAAACTACCCAGACTTTTGATATAGGTGTGGACGGACGTCTTTTTAACCAGCTTGATTTTTCTCTTGGTTACTTCGATAAAAGATCTTTAGATTTACTATTTGAGGTGAAATTACCACTTTCTGCAGGTTCCTATCCTCATGATGACGCACAAAGAAATATGGTGATATGGCAAAATATTGGCTCTATTTCTAATAGAGGAGTCGAACTAAGTCTTAATTGGGATATATTTAACAGGGAAGACTTTGCATGGTCTATAGGAACTGAAGCTACATTTATTAAAAATAAGGTGCTTAAGTTACCTAATGGTGAGGAGATCCCAAGTGGTAGTCTGAGAAGGATCGCTGAAGGGCACTCCATTTATGAGTTCCATACTTACCATTTTGAAGGAGTCGACCAACTAACTGGTCGTTCACTTTACACGCTTGACCCAGAAAAAAAGGAAAACGCTATTAAAGATGGTCAGCTAGTGACAATCAATGGAACTGACTATACTATGGATACTTCCTTTGGTCTTAGAGACTGGAGAGGCTCCGCAATACCAAAGTTCTATGGGTCTTTTAATACGAATCTGAGCTGGAAAGGTTTTGGTCTTTATATGCTCTTTACTTATAGTGTAGGTGGCAAGACTTATGATGGTAGTTATGCATCATTGATGAGTACTCCGTCTGCATCTTCTGCCAGTGCTATCCACGTAGATGTTAAGAACTCTTGGGATGGAGCACCAGAGGGTATGAAAGAGGATTCACCAAATCGTATTGATCCTAATGGTACACCTGCTTTAGATTTCTTCTATAGTAATAGAAACAATGCACTCAGTGATAGATGGTTAGTAGACTCTTCATACTTGGTATTCAAGAATCTCAATCTTACCTATGATTTGCCAACACAGTGGGTTGAAAAGCTTGGTTTAGCTAACGTTCAGCTTTCTTTTGGTGCTGAAAACCTATTTACTCTGACAGCAAGAAAGGGTATGAATCCTCAGTACTCATTTAGTGGAGGGCAAGATGATACCTATGTTACAGCCAGAGTATATAACTTTGGTTTGAAATTTAAATTCTAAATTATATTGAAGATTATGAAGAAAATATATATATTAGGCTTTGTACTTGCTGCTTTTGTATTAGGAGCATGTAAGAATGATTACCTTACCACCGAGCCTTCTGACTCTGTTGGAAGTGGTACGGCTGTGGCGACTACAGAAAATGCTTACAAAGGATTAAATGGTATAGCACTTTCAATGGCCTCTCAGCATTATTCATATAGCCAAGGTTGTGCTGGTGAGAATAAGATTTATGCTCATTATGAAAATTATCCTTCAGAGAACTATCTGTTTAACAGGTATGCTGCTGGTTGGGCAGATCTTCACAATATGGAGTTGTTCCTTAATGACCAAACATCTTATAATCATTATGCTTGGTACTATTATTATCAATTAATAGGTAGTGCAAATACTATTATTGCTAAAATTGACGACGCTACTGGTCCAGATAACGAGAAAGCTTTTATCAAGGCTTCTGCACTTACATTTAGGGCATACTCGTATGAGAAACTAACAAGATATTTTTGCTATAGATGGACAGACTCTAATAATGGTGCTTCTGAAGGTTTGCCATTAAGACTAGATGAGTCTACAGGAGATCTTCCTAAGTCAACACTTGGAGAAACATTCGCTCAGATTTATAAAGATTGTGAAGAAGCAATATCTTTATTCAACTCATCTGATTTTAAGCGTCCTCAAACTGATGTGTGGATTCCTAATGTAAATGTAGCTCACGCTGTTTACGCAAGAGCTGCACTATCAAAACATGACTATGACACAGCTAAGGCACAAGCAAAACTTGCAAAAGCCGGCTTCCCATTAATGACTAACGCAGATTATAAGGCTGGTTTTGCAGCTCCTACGTCTGAGTGGATTTTTGGTTCATATGGATCTTCAAGTGAAAACCAATGGTATTGGTCGTATGGTACACAGTATTCAGCTAATGGATATTATGCTACTAAGGCCGATACTGGAGCTGGACAGATTGGGCGTTTATTGATTAATAGAATACCGAATGATGATGTCCGCAAGTCATTGTTTATTACAGAGGATAAGTTTCCTACTTTAGATTGGTCTGATGAAAATGTTCTTAATCCTACCTATGCAATGATTGGTTTTAATGATAATAAGATATCTAGTCAAGAAGCTTGGGATGCTGTAGATAAATATATTAATAGCATGACTCCAGCAGGGTTTACTGCACCATATAGTGCTGGATTCCGTTATTTAGGAGGACACTTAAAGTTCTGGGTAACTGATATGCCTGGTGTAAGTTATTTGCCTTTCATACGTACTTCAGAGATGGTATTGATTGAAGCTGAGGCTGCATATCAATTAGGTGATGAACCTGGTGCTATTGCCGCTCTTAATGAATTGAATAAGACATCAGGTCGTAATCCTTCATATGTGTGTACAAAGACTGGTGATGCTCTGTGGAACGAGATTATGGACTATAGAGAACTTGAGCTTTGGGGTGAAGGTACAGCATGGAGCGACTATAAGAGATGGGGACGAGCTATTGATAGAAAGTCCATCGCTGATGGTGGAAATGCCCACGCTACTGTAGCTGTTCGTATTGAGCCAGATGAAAAGAACAAGTGGACATGGGTTACTCCTCAACTTGAAACTGACTTTAATGGTGCTATTGATAAATAATAGTGTTTAGAGTTTAATACTTAGTTTATAATAAGGGTGCATAAAAACTATAGTTTTTATGCACCCTTATTTTGAGATGAAAATCATCTTTGTTTGATCTTGTTAGATAATATACTATAAAAGTGTATAATGAGGTGTCGCAATCGCAGATTTGATGCGGTTGTGACTCTCATTTTTTTACCCAATCCACACTAATCAAAAAGAGAGGGCAATGAAGGCTTTTACTTTGTTACAGCATGCTTCCCAGTCTTTTTCTTGATGATTAAAGAGGCTCAGAAGTACAAGTAGTAGATTTCCGATATTTTACTAAACATCGTTTAAGGTACTCAAAATCTCTTTGAGCATCTTAATCCACTTTTCATTAACATTAAAAACAGATTAGCTATCAGTGCTACCCATATCTGGATCTTAGGAGTATTGAAGTTCTCTTCATACTAATATCTCAAGGGATGGTTTTGCTTTAATTGTTTGAAATGTAATTCTATCTCTCATCTCTTCCGATAGATATCAATATTCACTTTAGGAGGGAACTTCATATCATTGGTAAGCAAAGAGATAAGTTTTCGATTCTTCTCATCCGAATAAGAAGTATTCCCAAATGTGTGCAATCTGTTGAACGCTTCTTAAATACCAAGTGAGCATGTTTTTTGCGTTTTATCCGTAAACAATATAGTGTATATCTATCAGGTTTTCAATTGTTTATTTTCCTCATCCACATGTTAAATCTCCTATTCTTTTTCTTAGATGGTCGCATTTATTTCTATACTCCCGATCAGTTGCAGAGCAGACTCTAAACTAGTGAGAGCACACTTATATGAATTACTTTCTTTACTTGTCTATTGAATTGCTCTATTTGATTTTGCTAAGAATGTGCTTGCGTACGCTCACATCATATTTAAGGTAAGTGATGTGTTATTTTATTCGTTTTTCGTTAGCTTTTTTTCTTGAGTAAGGAATACTTTTACTCGATCTTTTTTCAAAGATTGTAAAAGAATTCAAAACATCAGAGGAGCTCTTTTTGATGCATTCTTTCTAAACTCTTCTTGAAGATCACTTGCTATAGCAAACTTGTCCCTCGGTCGTACTTTTCGAATGATCTCCCTCTCTAGGTGTACTGTACAGAGCTGAACCTCTACTCCTATGAAGTGTTCCCGAGCGACCTCCTCAATACTATTTAGTCCATCTGAAATAATGAGTCCTACTTCTTGGAGACCTCGGTTCTTTAAATCCTCTAAGAACTCGCCCCAGATGCCACTTCCCTCTGTGGGATTGTTTAGATCCCAATAATGCTAGATGTCCATCGCTTTCTAAGCTCATAACCATAAAGAAGCCCTCCTTGCTCACACTATCGCCTCTGCGGACTGGAATGAATGTGGTATCTATGATAAGTGCCGGAGAGAACTTGGTAGAAGTAGATATTACCACTCTCTTGAGCTCTTTTATTGATAGAGAAGGAGATTAGTTTGGCTTGCACTGCACTCTTACCATACAGTCTCTCAAACACCCAGAGATCTTATCCAATGTATACCACGCTATAGTGATAACCAACCAATTCGTCCATCTCCTTCTATTAGTCTCCTAGGATCATTCGCATAAAGCCACTCTGACGGTTCCTTGGTACTCGTAATTCATCATATTCACACTTGTATAAATACGACGTGGGCGGTATCCGTTATTCACACCGCCAATATCCTCTTTGTATAGTTCTCGCTCTCCTTCCATCGTTATCTAGATGATCTAGTCCATTAACCGAGCGACACCATTTGACTCACTCAGCTCATTTGAATGAATTACCTTAAATTCCGTTCGTATAAGATACTGTCCCCAAAAAGTGTGTAAGTCCCAAGAATGTTATCTTTGAAAAGTTAAAAACAAAAGATAAACAAGAAGATGAGACTTACACAAATGCAATTTAATGAAATTCTATCAAACTTGATGACAGAGCCAAATGGAGTTGGCCGTTTAATGGAGTTAATCATCGAAATAGCGATGCAAGGGGAGAGGGAACTGTATAAAGAAGATAGTGGCGATGTGAGCAATGGATACCGCTCCCGTCGCATCTTTGCGAGTGGTAATATGCTAGAATTACGAGTACCCCGAACTCGACAGCAGGGCTTCATGCCCTTGATTTTAGGCGTTCTCAAAGATCAAGAGAAAGAGATGGGAGAACTAGCAGGTTATCTATATAGCTGCGGTAATACGATGGAGGATATCTCTGGAGTATTCGAGCGTTTGTATGGTAAACGTTATAGTACGAGTCAAATCAATCGTCTCTCCTTATCGACCCAAGAAGCAGTAGAAGAGTGGCGTCAAAGACGTCTACCGAGGACTTTAGAGGCACTTGTTATCGATGCTACATATCTTCCTGTACGGAGAGGAGAAAGTGTGAGCAAGGAGGCATTTTTTGTAGTGATGAGTTTAGATAGCGAAGGACGTCGAGACATCGTGGGTGTCTATAATAATCCAACAGAGGGAAGCGGCATCTGGGGCGAGTTTTTTGAGGATCTAAAAAGCCGAGGACTCGAAGAGGTAGGACTAATCATTTCAGACGGGTTGAATAACATTGAAGAGGTTGCACGTGAGCACTTTACAGAAGTGGAAGTCCAGCTCTGCACGGTGCATCTACAGCGAGAAATAACTCGAAAGATACGCCCTCGAGATAAGTCAGCCATCGCAAGTGATCTACAGGAGGTCTTTAGTAAAGACGGCTCAAGAAGCTCACCTTTAGATGGCCTAGAGAGCTTTAAAAACTTTGCGTTCAGATGGCGTAAGAGCTATCCTTTTCTCACAAAAATAGCTAACGGTCAGAGGATAGAGTATTACTTCACATACCTAAAATACGACGTCAGTGTTCGCAAGTACATTCATAGTACTAACTGGATAGAACGCTTCAATAGACAGGTAAAGAAAGGGGCTCGATATAAATGTGCATTACCTAGCGTAGAATCCGCTCTACACTTGATAGGTAGTATTGCAATCAATGCAAACTATCTGAAGAAAAGAATAGGAGATCTAACTCTTGGACTTAGGAAGAACAATGAAAAGTAAATAAGATACTGTCCCCAAAAAGTGTGTAAGTCCCAAGAATGTTATCTTTGAAAAGTTAAAAACAAAAGATAAACAAGAAGATGAGACTTACACAAATGCAATTTAAGGAAATTCTATCAAACGTGATGACAGAGCCAAATGGAGTTGGTCGTTTAATGGAGTTAATCATCGAAATAGCGATGCAAGGGGAGAGGGAACTGTATAAAGAAGATAGTGGCGATGTGAGCAATGGATACCGCCCCCGTCGCATCTTTGCGAGTGGTAATATGCTAGAATTACGAGTACCCCGAACTCGGCAGCAGGGCTTCATGCCCTTGATTTTAGGCGTTCTCAAAGATCAAGAGAAAGAGATGGGAGAACTAGCAGGTTATCTATATAGCTGCGGTAATACGATGGAGGATATCTCTGGAGTATTCGAGCGTTTGTATGGTAAACGTTATAGTACGAGTCAAATCAATCGTCTCTCCTTATCAACCCAAGAAGCAGTAGAAGAGTGGCGTCAAAGACGTCTACCGAGGACTTTAGAGGCACTTGTTATCGATGCTACATATCTTCCTGTACGGAGAGGAGAAAGTGTGAGCAAGGAGGCATTCTTTGTGGTGATGAGTTTAGATAGCGAAGGACGTCGAGACATCGTTGGTGTCTATAATAATCCAACAGAGGGGAGTGGTATCTGGGGAGAGTTTTTTGAGGACCTAAAAAGCAGAGGATTAGAGGAGGTGGGATTGATTATTTCAGATGGTCTGAATAACATTGAAGAGGTTGCTCGAGAGCACTTTACAGAAGTAGACGTACAGCTTTGTACCGTTCATTTACAGCGAGAAATAACTCGAAAGATACGCCCTCGAGATAAGTCAGCCATCGCAAGTGATCTACAGGAGGTCTTTAGTAAAGACGGCTCAAGAAGCTCACCTTTAGATGGCCTAGAGAGCTTTAAAAACTTTGCGTTCAGATGGCGTAAGAGCTATCCTTTTCTCACAAAAATAGCTAACGGTCAGAGGATAGAGTATTACTTCACATACCTAAAATACGACGTCAGTGTTCGCAAGTACATTCATAGTACTAACTGGATAGAACGCTTCAATAGACAGGTAAAGAAAGGGGCTCGATATAAATGTGCATTACCTAGCGTAGAATCCGCTCTACACTTGATAGGTAGTATTGCAATCAATGCAACCTATCTGAAGAAAAGAATAGGAGATCTAACTCTTGGACTTAGGAAGAACAATGAAAAGTAAATAACAACAATGTGCTTTATTTTCCAACACAAAGATATCAACCTAAAAGAATACGGCAAGGCGGTGTCTCCGCGGTGCTACGACAGCCTTGCCTTAATTCTTTATTGGTCTATCTTTAATGTTTATGGAAAACAAAGCGAAAAAATATGTAGGTTTGCTTTTCAGAGACGCATTCTGGCGTACACACTTTTGGGGACACTACCGTAAATAACAACAATGTGCTTTATTTTCCAACACAAAGATATCAACCTAAAAGAATACGGCAAGGCGGTGTCTCCGCGGTGCTACGACAGCCTTGCCTTAATTCTTTATTGGTCTATCTTTAATGTTTATGGAAAACAAAGCGAAAAAATATGTAGGTTTGCTTTTCAGAGACGCATTCTGCCGTACACACTTTTGGGGACACTACCTCGTATAAATATCATTGTGATTTGTCTTCTGTATTTTTAATATATTCAATGATGTCATTCTTGAATCTCACACACTTTTGGGGATACTACCGCGGTAAAGCGAGTAGGTTGCGTCTCTGTGAATAGCGTGTATGTAATAAAAAAAGGAGATGGTACAAAATACCATCTCCCTTTATTGTAAATATGATTTCTGAATTACTATTCAGCTAGAAGAATGTGCATCAGCTCAATAGCAGCTTTCGCTACAGAGGTACCAGGACCAAAAATTGCAGCTACGCCAGATTCATACAAGAAGTCATAGTCTTGTGCAGGGATTACACCTCCAGCTATTACTATAATGTCTTCTCTACCTAGCTTCTTTAGCTCATTGATAACTTGAGGTACTAGAGTCTTATGACCTGCTGCAAGCGATGATACCCCTAGGATATTAACGTCATTCTCTACAGCTTGTCTTGCAGATTCCGCTGGAGTCTGGAATAGAGGACCCATATCCACGTCAAAGCCCACATCAGCATATCCAGTAGCTACTACCTTAGCACCACGGTCGTGACCATCCTGACCCATCTTAGCGATCATGATACGAGGCTGACGACCTTCTTTTTTAGCAAATTCAGATACCAGACGGCTAGCCTCTACAAAGTCTGGATCATTCTTAGTTTCTGATGAATACACGCCTGAAATAGTTCTAATTACAGCCTTATAACGACCAACAACATCCTCACATGCATCTGAGATCTCTCCAAGAGAAGCTCTCAACTGTGCTGCCTTAACGGCTAGATCAAGTAGGTTGCCCTTCTTTGTACGAACAGCTTCAGTGATATCAGCAAGAGCTTTTTTCACTGCTTCTTCATCACGATTATCACGCAACTCCTGTAGGCGAGATACCTGTTGTACACGCACAGCAGTATTATCAACCTCTAGGATATCGATAGGATCTTCTTTGTCAAGTCTGTAGTGGTTTACACCGATAATGATCTGGTTGCCTGAGTCAATCCTAGCTTGAGTACGAGCAGCAGCCTCTTCAATTCTCATCTTAGGTAAGCCACTTTCGATAGCCTTAGCCATGCCACCCATACTCTCGACCTCCTGAATCAAGTCCCATGCCTTATGAACCAGTTCATTAGTAAGAGTTTCTACATAATATGAACCTGCCCAAGGATCCACTTGCTTAGTGATCATGGTCTCTTCTTGGATATAGATCTGAGTATTACGAGCAATACGAGCAGAGAAGTCAGTAGGTAGTGCGATCGCTTCGTCCAAGGCGTTAGTGTGAAGTGATTGAGTGTGACCTAAAGCTGCACCCATCGCCTCAATACATGTACGACCTACGTTATTAAATGGATCTTGCTCGGTTAGAGACCAACCTGAAGTCTGTGAGTGTGTACGAAGCATCATTGACTTAGGGTTCTTCGCACCATACTTCTTGGTGATCTTAGCCCAAATCATACGTGCAGCTCTCATCTTAGCAATCTCCATGAAGTGATTCATTCCAATCGCCCAGAAGAATGAGAGGCGAGGCGCGAACTTATCGATGTCAATGCCTGCTTTCATTCCAGCACGGAGATACTCCATACCATCAGCAATGGTATAAGCCATCTCAATATCTGCAGTAGCACCAGCCTCCTGCATGTGATATCCAGAAATGGAGATAGAGTTGAACTTAGGCATATTTTGTGAGGTGTACTCAAAAATATCGGCAATAATACGCATAGAGAATTCAGGTGGATAGATGTATGTGTTACGCACCATAAACTCCTTAAGGATATCATTCTGGATAGTTCCTGCCATCTCCTCTTGCTTAGCTCCCTGCTCTAGACCAGCTACGATGTAGAAGGCTAGGATTGGAAGTACAGCACCATTCATGGTCATTGATACGGACATCTTATTTAGTGGGATACCATCAAATAGGATCTTCATATCTTCGATAGAGCAGATAGATACACCAGCCTTACCAACGTCACCTTCTACACGCTCATTATCGGCATTGTATCCACGGTGAGTAGGGAGGTCAAACGCCACAGAAAGACCCTTCTGACCAGACGCAAGGTTACGACGGTAGAAAGCATTACTTTCCTCTGCAGTTGAAAAACCCGCATACTGACGAATAGTCCAAGGTCTCATGGCATACATCGTACTGTATGGTCCACGTAAGAAGGGCTCTACACCTGCTGCATAGTTAAGGTGCTCCATCCCCTCTAAGTCCTCACGAGTGTAAGTCCCCTTAACATCAATCAGTTCAGGAGTCTTCCAATCATAAGCAATATTATTTTGTTTATTATACTCTTCCACTGATGGTTGAGACCAACCACCTTTGAGAATGTTTATATCTTTATATGTCTGTTTCATTCGTAATCTCCTTTCTTACTTGTCCAGTAATCCTAACATTCTACTGAAATTCTGCATCGTCTCAAGTACATTGACCTTGACATGTACAAAGTGCTCTATACCCTTAGCTTTAAGTTCCTCCATACATGCAGGAGCACCAGCAATCACTAATGGCATCTCTCCAGCAATTTCATCATAAGCTTGAGGTCCAAACTCTGCATATTCATCATCGCTAGAACATAGACAGATGATATCCGCACCAGCTTTTCTAGCTGCATCGACACCCTCTTTTACGGTTTGGAAGCCTAGGTTATCAATGATTTGATATCCTGCTACACCAAAGAAGTTGGAAGAGAATTGCGAACGAGCTAATCTCATGGCCAAGTTACCAATGGTCAGCATGAATACCTTTGGTGTTTTTTCTGAACGTTCAGTAGCCATTCGAAGGGCTTCAAAGTCAGAAGCACCACGGCTCTTATTTAGAGCTGCTACGTTGCCACCCTCAACTGGAGTGAAGTTTACAGCTAATTTTTCAGCTGTAGCAGTTTCAGTTATATTTGGGAATATGTTAGTTCCTAGTAAGCTTTCACGACGAGTCGCAATGGCTTTGTGACGTTTTGCATTACTGCTATTAACAGCCTCTTGGACGTTACCTGCAGCAGCTGCAACAGCAAAGCCACCCATTTCTTCGACTTCTAAGAAGAGTTTCCAAGCCTGCTCAGCGATAGAGTTAGTTAGATGCTCTACATAATATGAGCCTCCTGCTGGATCCACCACCTTATCGAAGTGGCTCTCTTCCTTAAGTAGTAATTGTTGATTACGAGCGATACGCTCAGAGAATGCACTGCCTTCAGAGAAGGTCTTATCAAATGGCACTACGGTTAGAGAGTGTACGCCCCCCAATATAGCACTCATACTCTCAGTCTGAGTACGAAGCAAATTAACATAAGCATCATAGATGGTCTTATTCCATAGTCCAGTCTCGGCATGAACAAGAGCTTTCGCATCTTCATCGCAGGTGTTATCATCATTAGCCTTAACGATAGTCGCCCATAGCCAACGCATTGCACGGAATTTAGCTATCTCCATGAAGTAGTTAGTTCCGACACCCATGTCGAATCTCATCCTGCGAGCTACGTCACCAATGCTAGCACCGCTCTTTTCTGAGATCTTTTCAAGTAAATCAGCTCCAGCAGCCAATGAGTAACCTAGCTCTTGGTAAATATATGCACCAGCATTAACCAAGTCAACAGCACGGAAAGTAATACCCGTAAAGTTCTTAAGAGGCTTGATCGCGTTAAGTACTTCCACTGAGTTAGTCAGCCAGTTTTCACATTCAATACCCTTATTCAGTATTTTACGGAAAGGGTTAAAGTTAATTGAGCCTCTAGCTGTATCCAAGTTAACCCCTAATGCCTTGTAAGCTTCCACTACAGCCTCTGCCAAAGTCACAGCGAAACGGTTACAAGAGTAGTAATTCACCTCTAGCTGATCTAGAGAGATTCCATCAAGGACAGACTTTACAGTATCAACATTTACTGCGGACTTTTCAAAATGAAGACCTACAGCAGTAATCCCTCGAGTCATTAAGTCTTTCAACTTTGCGTTAATGACTTCAGGATTATCGCCCACCTCTATTTCCTGACGAACCAACCAATTGTTATCTGCTTTTGTCCCCCTTACATATGGGAAGACGCCAGGCAGCGTATTAATTGTTGGTAGATCTTCAATATCATCAGCTCTATAAAAAGGCATAAGCTCAAAGCCTTCATTGGTACGCCATACCAATTTTTTGTCAAACGGTTTCCCTTTCAGGTCCGCTGTCACCACTTCCATCCAACGCTCTCTCGAGACGGCTGGAAATTCTGTAAATAATTTCTCTCTTTTCTCTTTCATAATTCTTGACGTGCATTATAACACTTCACAGTATATATATGAATTAACACTGTGATAATTATTTCATTAAATGTATAGGGACCATTATCCATAAATTCATAAGATTCCTGCTATGCCCCTTTCCCATACCAGTGAAATGAGTAAATAAATCCCTATTTATTCATCCACAAAGTAACTAAAAAAAAGCAAGACAATCAAGAAAAAAGTATATAAAAATAGTTTTTTAGTGTATTCTCCAAACATTCAATCCTTTAATTAAAGATTTGATGATATTTAATTAGTTTATTTTTACATTCTTTTTTGGTTCTAAATACCCTTTTTCGGCGTATGGCTCTTTTTTGAACTTACAGTCATTTTCCTTTTTCAGGATAGAGGTATGAGTTCTTCATTGCCAGTTACGATTTATGAGGTCTTGTATGGCTGTAATTTTGAACTTGTCTATCGAGTTAACAGTGGGTGATGAATCGAAAGGTATTGTCCCGAAAATAGGTGTCTGAAGTCGTAAGAATTTATCCTATGTCTAACCGATCGCCTTCTCATAGGAAAAAGATTTTTTCTATATGAGAAGCATTTCTGTTTTATATAACTAAAAAATATGTTCTCTTTTTATGCTTTTAGAATTGTGGTGAAGATACCTTTCGGTCATTCCATTACTTTCTTATTATCAGTCTGTTATGGCCATAAATATTAGGCTGCCTGTTTTTTAGAAGCAGTATTGCTCAGGTTTGCCATCGAATGGTAATGATTAAAGTAGCTAGTAGGATGTTTTTATGGTTGTGATAGGATATTTTATGGTCTTTTGTGCTGTGTTTATAATGAATGATAGATACTAAAGAGAGTGGGGGATCATTCTGATGCGTCAGCTCTCGTTATCATGGATGAATCTTATATTAAATCAGCAGTTTTTTGTAAATTGCGGAAACTTTTCATCCTATCGGGATATTACTCAAATTTAAGACATGAAAGAAATAAAAAGCCCTATATCAAGTTTTGATTACATAGTCGTTGGTGGTGGGCTATCTGGACTCTACTCAGCTTACTACTTATCCAAGTCTGGGACGGTAGCCTTGATAGCCTTAGCGACCTTGGAGGATAGCAACTCCTACTATGCCCAGGGAGGGATGGCGGCCGTAACACACTCATCAGATACTCCAGCAGAGCACTATAGTGATACCATGGTAGCAGGTGCTGGACTGTGCGACTCTGAGGCCGTAAGAGTCCTTACAGAGGAAGCACCTGACCGCGTAGAAGAAATGATCCAGCACGGCATGAAGTTTGACACGGTTAATGGAGAGTTAGCAAGAGGGCTAGAAGGTGGACACCATCATCATAGAATCCTCCATGCTGGGGGGGATGCGACAGGGAAGAAAGTCACTCAATTCATGATCGGAGAGATTAAGAGCGAACCTAATATTCAGGTTTTTGAGCAGCATACCCTGATCGAACTTATTATGAGGGATGGTGAGTGCTATGGGGTTTGGGTCATGAATGCGGAGACGAATCAAATAGAAGGGTTTGTCTCTAAGTACACCATATTAGCTACTGGAGGTGCCGCTGCACTCTATCAGCCAACGACCAATCCACCATCGGCCCTTGGAGATGGACTGGCTGTTGCGTATCGTGCTGGAGCGAAAGTCCGAGATATGGAGTTTATCCAATTTCACCCTACGGCACTTCACAAAGAGGGAGCTCCATCTTTCCTGATTAGCGAAGCCGTTAGAGGAGAAGGGGCTCACTTATTAAATCCAGATGGCGAACGCTTTATGCTTAATAGGCACCCACTTGCTGAGCTAGCACCTAGAGACATAGTAGCAAGGGAAATATACAAGGAGATGGATAGGTATAAGGTAGATGAGGTTACGCTATCTCTCAAGCATCTCAACCCCGACTTTATCAAAAAACGATTCCCCACTATTAGCTTAGAGCTGCAGAAGTATGGTGTTGACTTTACTCATGAGATCCCTATTGCCCCCGCCGCTCATTATACTGTTGGAGGGTTGGAGGTGGATCTAAATGGACGCACCTCTATAGAGGGGCTTTTTGCGGTGGGTGAGCTAGCCTCAACGGGCGTTATGGGGGCTAATCGTTTGGCCTCTAATTCGCTTATCGAGTGTACTGTCTTTGCCAAAAAAATCGTTGAGTACGTCAAGCTGAATGACCGTCCAATGATTTCAGATGATGTAGTCCAAAGTCTTGTGCCTACACTCCAGTTAGACCCGACTTTTTCTGAAGAGGAGTGGCGAAGCAGCATAGGGGATAAGCTAATGAGAAAGCTCGGAAAGCAACTGATGAAGAGGGCTGGTATCATTCGCAAAGAGAAGAAGCTACTAAAGGGCTTGCAGAAAATCGAAAAAGTGTTGGATCGCTTAGAAGAAGACCAAAATAGGAGCGTGCAGGTTAGACTGATATACAATAGATACGTGGTGGGCAGTTTGATCATGTTATCTGCACTTCATAGAGAAGAGAGCCGTGGAGGGCATTACCGCAGTGACTTCTCCGAGCGATTACCCGATGATATGAGCTACCACACCATTATTCAAGATAATAAACTAACACACGTTAAGCATCATGGAGAATAATAACTTATTAGACGAATTAATCGACCTCGCGATCAAAGAGGATATCGCGACTGGAGACCTTGCGACGCAGTCTATAATAGCATGTCACGAAAGAGCTACAGCAGTTATCACAGCTAAGGCTGATGGGGTTATATCTGGATTAGGCGTAGCTGAAATGGTGCTTCGCAAGTTGTCAGATGACTATACATTTACCCCTTCCGTAAAGGATGGTGATAAAATTATTAAGGGGCAAGAAGTCTTACGTATTGAAGCCTCTTTTGATGCACTTCTATCTGCTGAAAGATTGATGCTCAACTTTATGCAACGGATGTCTGGGATCGCAACGCATACCCACAAATTGGTTCAACTGATTGATGGCACCAAAGCTAGGCTTCTTGATACTCGCAAGACCGTGCCCGGACATCGTACGACAGACAAACTTGCTGTAAAGCATGGAGGTGGACTTAATCACCGTATGGGGCTCTACGATATGGCGATGCTCAAGGATAATCACATCAAGGCTGCCGGTGGTGTGTACGAAGCCATTACTCAGGCGAAGAGCCAACTCCCCATCTCCATCAAGGTAGAGATAGAGACGACCAATTTGGACGAAGTCAAAGAGGCTATAAAGGCTGGTGCAGATATCATCATGCTAGATAATATGAGTACCGAGATGATGTGCGAAGCGGTTGCTCTCATTGATGGTAGAGCGAAGACCGAAGCCTCTGGAAATATCACCTCTGCTCGTATCCGTGAAGTTGCCGAGACAGGGGTCGATTACATCAGTGTAGGAGCTCTTACACACTCCGTCCAAGCTCTTGACCTGAGTATGAATTTTATTAGTTAAGGTCAGCTCTTATCGTGACCTTAATATCTTTAAGTTAAATTGAGTGGTCACATTTTATGTAGTAGATAGATAATAATACAGCTCTATGAGAGCGAGAAATGTTTTGATCGGAAACGTTTCTCGCTCTTGTTTTTAGTAAAAGCATCCTCTTCGGATTAAAAGTTATAATGGTGATGTCCTATGATACTGTCCCCAAAAAGTGTGTAAGTCCCAAGAATGTTATCTTTGAAAAGTTAAAAACAAAAGATAAACAAGAAGATGAGACTTACACAAATGCAATTTAATGAAATTCTATCAAACTTGATGACAGAGCCAAATGGAGTTGGCCGTTTAATGGAGTTAATCATCGAAATAGCGATGCAAGGGGAGAGGGAACTGTATAAAGAAGATAGTGGCGATGTGAGCAATGGATACCGCTCCCGTCGCATCTTTGCGAGTGGTAATATGCTAGAATTACGAGTACCCCGAACTCGACAGCAGGGCTTCATGCCCTTGATTTTAGGCGTTCTCAAAGATCAAGAGAAAGAGATGGGAGAACTAGCAGGTTATCTATATAGCTGCGGTAATACGATGGAGGATATCTCTGGAGTATTCGAGCGTTTGTATGGTAAACGTTATAGTACGAGTCAAATCAATCGTCTCTCCTTATCGACCCAAGAAGCAGTAGAAGAGTGGCGTCAAAGACGTCTACCGAGGACTTTAGAGGCACTTGTTATCGATGCTACATATCTTCCTGTACGGAGAGGAGAAAGTGTGAGCAAGGAGGCATTTTTTGTAGTGATGAGTTTAGATAGCGAAGGACGTCGAGACATCGTGGGTGTCTATAATAATCCAACAGAGGGAAGCGGCATCTGGGGCGAGTTTTTTGAGGATCTAAAAAGCCGAGGACTCGAAGAGGTAGGACTAATCATTTCAGACGGGTTGAATAACATTGAAGAGGTTGCACGTGAGCACTTTACAGAAGTGGAAGTCCAGCTCTGCACGGTGCATCTACAGCGAGAAATAACTCGAAAGATACGCCCTCGAGATAAGTCAGCCATCGCAAGTGATCTACAGGAGGTCTTTAGTAAAGACGGCTCAAGAAGCTCACCTTTAGATGGCCTAGAGAGCTTTAAAAACTTTGCGTTCAGATGGCGTAAGAGCTATCCTTTTCTCACAAAAATAGCTAACGGTCAGAGGATAGAGTATTACTTCACATACCTAAAATACGACGTCAGTGTTCGCAAGTACATTCATAGTACTAACTGGATAGAACGCTTCAATAGACAGGTAAAGAAAGGGGCTCGATATAAATGTGCATTACCTAGCGTAGAATCCGCTCTACACTTGATAGGTAGTATTGCAATCAATGCAAACTATCTGAAGAAAAGAATAGGAGATCTAACTCTTGGACTTAGGAAGAACAATGAAAAGTAAATAACAACAATGTGCTTTATTTTCCAACACAAAGATATCAACCTAAAAGAATACGGCAAGGCGGTGTCTCCGCGGTGCTACGACAGCCTTGCCTTAATTCTTTATTGGTCTATCTTTAATGTTTATGGAAAACAAAGCGAAAAAATATGTAGGTTTGCTTTTCAGAGACGCATTCTGCCGTACACACTTTTGGGGACACTACCTGTCCTATGGAGTTTTACGATGCTGTCCCCTATCTAGACTGAGTCATGCTTTCAGGTCGTTTTATGCCTTGGTCTCTCTATAATCTGTTCTTTTGTGTGATAATTAACTATAGAGTCTTCTTAAATAACTAACGGTTGTCAAAAAAAGGAAACGGACTTTTTCTCTTGAATCGGGCTTCATCATCAATAAAAAATGTATCTTGTGCTAACTGAGATTAAATTATAGAATGATGACTGAGATACAAAGCGGCCGAGCTGAATCGTTCATACCTAGAGTCGGAATGTGTAAAGCACTCAGTAGATCGCCATCGTGCAACTCTTACTAACAGCAGTTGGAAACGAGAATTTCTGATTAATTAATATACGATAGAGCCAAAATCTATATCTGGCAATATCTACCTAAAAAATAAACATATATACCATGAAAGAGAAAATTACTTTACTATGTACCATGTTACTAGTTGCCTCTACTGTCTTATGTGGGCAGGAGATAATTGGTAGTGCTGCTGCTAATCCAGTAGATAGTGCTGCATCTATAACTTATGACAGTTCCCAATATCGGGTCTATTATCAACTAAGTCGTAGGAAAGTTCCCAAGGGCACTAAGAAAGAGGAGGGCTTTACAGTCTTACAAATTGGTAAAAAGGGATATGTCAAAAATATGGACTACGCAACCTTCCGTACCGACTCCATAATACGTATTGCCGCACGCAATAAAGAGTCTATGGGGAGCTGTTTTGGAAAGTTGATGGGTCTGCATAAGCAGGTCGTACTAGATATAGACCTTTTATTCAGTCCAGCAGATAATCAATTTGTAGTACAAGAAAAAGTCCCCCTTTCTGAGCGATTTCAGTACACCGATGATATAAAGGACCTTGAATGGAATATGGTCGAGGGAGACACCATTGTGGCGGATTATAAGTGCCAAAAGGCACTAACCACCTTTAGAGGGAGAGACTATATAGCGTGGTATGCACCAGAAATTGCTTTACCCTATGGCCCCTATAAGTTTTTTGGATTACCAGGTCTTATCCTATGTATCTATGACACAGATAGAGACTATGTCTTTACCCTCGCTGGTCTTCAAACTATCAATGACTATGACCCCATATTTACCAAAGAAAAGTTCATAAAAGAATCTAGGGAAAATATACAGAGTATGATAGCTAATTACCATGCTGACCCGTCAATAACCATTAGAAACAACTCCAGAATTCATATTGATGAGAAGGATTTAGGAGATATTCCGCCCAAACCTTATAACCCTATAGAGCGACAGTGAATACTGAGCTAGTCTACCAGTCGTAAGAAAAAGTCTTGCACGATGTTTTTATCGTGTAAGGCTTTCGATAATAGACATTCTTCTAACTGCATAAATCCAATGTGTAATGAAGAGAAAAAACACTTTACTATGTATCGTCTTACTCGTTACATGCACGATCTTACAAGGTCAGACAGTAGGGGGAGCAGGAGCAGCTACTGCTGTAGATAGTACAAAGACGATCATTCATGACAGTTCCTTGTATCGTGTCTACTATCAGCTGAGCCGTAGAACTGATCCAGAGGGCAATAAAAAGAAAGAGGGATTTACAGTCCTTCAAATTGGCAAAATAGGGTATTTCAAAAGCTCAGACTACGCATCGCTTCGCACGGACTCCTTGACACGTGTTGCCGCTAGGAATGGAGACTCGTTTGGTTCTTATTTCGGTAAGGCTATGACTTTGGGTAAGCAAATGGTACACGATATAGACCTACTGTACAGCCCCGAAGAAAGTCAATTTATAGTACAGGAAAAAGTCCCCTTCTCAGAGCGATATCAGTACGCGGATGATATAAAGGATCTTGTGTGGTATATGGTAGCGGGGGATAGTATTGTAGCAGAGCAGAAGTGCAAAAAGGCTGTCACTACCTTTAGAGGTAGAGACTATATTTCGTGGTACGCACCAGAGATAACTCTACCGTATGGACCCTACAAGTTTTGTGGATTACCCGGTCTAATCCTATGTATCTATGATACGGATGGAGATTATATCTTTACCATTGCAGGCCTACAAACGATTGATTACTATGATCCTATTTTTACTCGTGAAAAGTTTGTAAAAGAATCTAGGGAGAATATTCAGAAGATGCAAGCCAACTACCATGCTGACCCTGCTTTCTCGATTAGAAATAGGCCCGGTATATACATTTCAGAAGAGGATTTAGCAGAGATTGAGCCATCACCGTACAATCCGATAGAAAGACAGTAACAGAGCTTATTCATATGAAAAAGAGTTATATATCAAGGGGGGTGTACATAGCCATACTTCTGCCATTAGTGATACTTATGTCCCAAGCACAGGTATATGGTACAGCAACTTACCGCTTCTTGATTAAAGATAAAGAGGATCATAGTATTATCTCTAACGCTATCGTACATGCCATAAGTAAGGATGGTAAGATTATTGGGTATAAGCTCTCTAATGAGAAAGGGGTAGCTGAGTTGGTCATAAAGAGTAAAAAACCTCAAAAGTTCAGATTTAGTTTACTTGGCTACGAAATGCTAGAGGTTCCTGTTGATAAAGTAAAGGAGGGAACCTCGAATGAAGTTTTTCTCGAATTTGGCAGTCATCAATTACAGGAGATAACGGTTACTGTTCCTCCCATTAAGGAGAAAGGAGATACCATCGTGTATAATGCCAGCTCATTTGTGGGAATAGAGGATAATTATCTGGATGACCTCCTTAAGAAGCTACCTGGCATCACCGTAAGTACGGCTGGGGTGATTAGCTATCAAGGCAATCCTATTAGTAAATTTTATATCGAAGGACAAGATCTATTAGGGAGCAGATACAATCAAATTACTCAAAACCTAACAGTGGATGCTGTGTCGAATGTAGAAGTCTTGGAAAATCACCAGCACATCAAGATGCTTAAGGATAAAGCCTTCACGGACAAAGCCGCACTTAATATTAAGCTGAAAGAGAAGTTTAAGCTACGACCTGTGGGTGAGGTAACACTAGGGGCAGGAGCTAGTCCATTTCTGTGGAATGCAGAGCTATTCGCCACACAAATCAGTAAGCACAATCAATTTCTGCTAACTGGGAAAACAAATAATAGCGGAGATGATCTCGCAAACTCTGTCGCCGAACTTATCAAATTTGGGACCTTGGATAATTATCAACTCCCACCTCCTCCCTTCTTGAGCATATCTAATCTGGGATCAACCCTTCAAAAAGAGCGGTGGCTGATGAATGAGGCCTACTCATTTGGTACCAACTACTTATATGCTATCAATGAGGATAGCAATCTAAAACTGAATATCGTTGGTTATCTTGATGAACAAGACAAGGATGACTATAATTCAATGAATATCAATGGCCCTCACCCCATTATTATCGAAGAGGGTAAAAACTTCATGACCAAGTGGAGGGAATTTGTGCCCTCTCTTACTTATGAATACAATAGCACGAGTAACTACCTCCTTAATGAACTAAAGTACAAGAATTCGAGGACTAAGCAGAGAGGAGTAATCAATAATCAAAGCAACCAGTATAGCCAAAATATAATTGATGACTATCAGTATATTGAGAATTCTTTGAAATCCACATTCGATCTGAATGAAACGCTCTTAGACCTGATGTCCTTTACTCGCTACCATTGGAGAGAGGAGACACTGCAGACCTTGGATGATACAATCAATCAGACGTACAAGAGCTCTAATTTCGTCACGAATAATTCGCTCTCCTCTCAAGTCGTCAACCGCACTAAACACAAGCTATTTCTTACAGCTCAGTCAAATTATGAGAAGAATCAGTTTCGAAATAGCTCTAAAGTCAATACTTCCCAATTAGAGCTAATACTCAATCCCAAATATACCTATAGCTATCAAGATGATAGCTATATAAATCTAGTGTTACCCATCAAATGGAATCATGATCAGCTGACCTTTGATGAGCACGCTGAAAAGGATCATACCCAACAATACTTCTCGCTCTCACCTAAGCTATTCTGGACCAATAAGTTTAATCAACGCTGGATTATGTCCACGAACATTTCGTATAGCAGACGCTCCTCCATGGCTAACTTTTACTCTCTAGCTCCTACTATGCGTAATTACAGGACCATATATGAGAGTCCTACGACATTACTCACCACCAAATCATTTCAAAGTGGCATTAGAGTTCAGTATAGGAATCTCCTTAAATTATTATTTGCCAATTTCTCAGCATCATTCACTCATAATAATATGGACCATCTCTGGGACTATACCTTTGAAAAAGAGGTCACAAGAATGAAGTTACTGAACATCCCTAATCAAAAACGCTCGTATCTGGCAAATATATCGGTTGATAAGTCCATTACGGCTCACCGACTGACACTAAAAGGAGATATTACTTACAGTGGAAGTCAATACGTTATTTCTCAAAATGGAGTACTTGTAGACAACCTCTCCAATACCATTAACTATTCGACTACATTCAATTGGCAACTTTTAAAATGGATGCACATTCTGTACTCCTTTAATGGGGCTAGTTTTTGGCAAAATAATAAGATGTATGATGCTGAAGTACGGTCGATATTTTCAAATAAACTCAAGTTCTTTTTCTCCATCACACCTAAGCTTCAAACAGCAGTTCGTTACGAGCATAACGCCAACCAAATCGAGTCTGACCGATATGTACATAATCACTTCTTTGATGCCGATCTGAAATATAAAGCCTCATCAAAGATAGAATTTACGGTAAGGCTTAACAACCTATTCAATAACAATGTGTATGAGGTCTATAGCCAATCTGGACTTAATACAACTTACTATAAACTCCCATTAAGAGGACGGGAACTATTAGCCTCGTTCAAATGGAAGTTTTAGACGCTGATAAGAGCTGTTTTTTTCATGAAAAAGGCTTGGCTTTTTTTATTCTATAAACTGGCAGATATTTTTGGTATTGTAACAAATTTGCCTTATCTTTGTCACGCTTGAAGATTCAAGCAAGGGAATATTAAGACATATCGACGACAATTGCGTTTACCTAATTACGAGACGCTTGGTGCTATAAATATATTAAGGAAAGGTGCTAAGTGTTTTCACTACACCTCTTCTTAGACGGCAGTGAGGGTAGGCAAGAGCCCTCACAATTGTCAGTCTCATTTTGAGTTACTGACAAAATACTTATGGGATTTTAAATGATGATTGCAGGTCACCTCAACGTCTTGTGGACGTTGGGGTGATGATTTTTTATACCCATTAGAAGAATACCCCATTTAGTTATATATATTCGATTGTTTTTTTAGGATATTATGTTTTAAAATAGGTACAATATCTTGAAGGTATCGGTACCTTCTTTTTATAACTCCTGTTGGTTTTAATGTAACTTCTGTAGAGATACGTGTTTTTGATGACGGAGCAATTTTCTACGACTGATAGGGTGAACACTAAAAATGTAGTAGATTTGTTGAGCCAATGAATTATACCTTGCCTTTTTATAAAAAAATTATTATGACATGGTCTTCTATCCTTTATCCTAAACCTACGCTTTCGGAAAAACGTTTGCACCATTTTTTTTCTGGTCGTATTGTGATAGTTACGGGTGCATCCTCTGGGATTGGTGAAGCCTTGGCCAGACAGTTGATAAACGTTGGTGCTAATCTGTTGCTGATAGCTCGGCGAGAGGAGCCTTTGCGAAAGCTTTGCGAGGAAGCACACGAAGCAGGGTGCTCTGCAGAGTATTATGCAGTGGACTTACGTGATCCTATAGCTTTGAAACATCTCTGTGAGGAACTACCGCAGAGGCTTTCTCAGGTCGATTACTTTTTTGCCAATGCCGGTAAGTCTATTTGTCGCTCACTCTTGGAGTCGCTCAATCGGGCACATGACTTTGATCGTACGATAGACCTCAATTATAGAGCAGTTGTACATCTATCTTTAGCCCTCATCCCGTTGCTTTCCAAGACGCAGGGTGCTATCATATATACTTCATCAGTTAGTTTACTCTATCCATATGCCCCTCGATGGAGTGCCTATCATGCTTCTAAGGGAGCGGCAGATATCTGGTGCCAGACTGCAGCATTAGAGCTTCGTTATGTAGGATGTTCACTCGGTATTGCCTATATGCCTCTGGTGGATACGCCTATGTCTGCAGCAAATGAGCTGTATCGTAATCTTCCCTCATATTCAGCTGACGATGCGGCACAAATCTTATGTCGCTTAGCGATTAGTCGTAGGCGTACGTATATTCCGTGGTGGGCAAGAGTTACGGCTCCTCTTGCACGACTCTGCTCTCCTTTGGTACGTACTTATTATCGATCCTTTCCCTAATTCTTTTGAAGCTGATATTTTTAATTTAGTTAAATTGGTTCGTCTAAAGATAATTCCATAGCATATTAACGCACAAGATCATTATTTCAACTATGAAATCGATTATACCCAGTACATATTCTCTATGGCGAGCCTTATGGCAGCTCCGTTTTATTACCCCTAAAGGGATCTTTTATTGGGGTGAGAGTATTTTTCGTGAAGGGGTTACTCTAATGGCTTTACTTCGATTCTCCGCCAAGAGTTATCCTAATCAGCTTGCTCTGGTGTCCAATGATGAGAAGATAACGTATTCCTCCCTGTACCGATCTGCTCAATCACTTACTTATCTGCTCTATAGACATTATGGACTTCGTAGAGGTATGCGTGTCGCTCTCCTCTGTCGTAATCATGCGTTAGTACCTTTTATCCTCGCTGCACTTTCTAGGCTAGGGGTGGCCGCTCATTTGCTCAATACAGATATGGGAGCAGAGAAACTTGGTCAGCTATTGGCTTCCAAGCATCGGTATGATCTATTTATTATTGATTCATCACTGATGGAGGGTTTTGAATTGTCTCTTAAAGGAGAACGAGTGGTGTATTCTGAGCAGCTATCTCAGGAACTTCAAGATTCCGCACTGACAGCTAGTATCTCTCTTCCATATATATGGAGAGGAGCTGAGATGACAGTCCTTTCGGGAGGCTCCAGTGGTCATTACCATGAGGCTGCCCGTCGTCCCTCCGCCGTACAGTTTTTACCCCCTTTGGTCGCTCTCCTTAGGCAGATCGGTATCCATCGCTATAAGAGTGTTTATATCGCTCTACCTTTGTATCATGGCTTTGGCTTGGCCACTTTGATTACTTCGTTGGTGATGGGTAAGATGGTCGTGCTCACACGTCGTTTTTATACAGAGGAAGCCCTTCATACAATTGAAAAGTACCAGGTGCAGGTAATGCCTTTGGTGCCTGTAATGTTGGCAAGGTTACTTCAAGAGGATGGAGCCTCAGAACAGTTACGCTCACTCCGTTGCATCTTATCCGGAGGTGATCGCTTGGAGCGTAAACTTGTTACTGACACAGAGCGTTTGTTAGGAAAAGTGCTGTATAATCTTTATGGCACTTCTGAGGCTGGCTTTTTTCTCCTTGCTACTCCAGTAGATCTTGCTAATAACAAACAAACGACTCTAGGCAAACCTATTGCGGGGGTGTATTGTCGTATCGAACGCCCCGATGATCAAGGTATTGGTACGCTATGGGTGCGATCTCGTTGGGCGATGAACGGTCGTCGCAATCGGTGGCAATCAACGGGGGACAGAATGTGCCGTAATAAGT
The DNA here is from genome assembly GCA_030434245.1 of Porphyromonadaceae bacterium W3.11. Taxonomy (NCBI): domain Bacteria; kingdom Pseudomonadati; phylum Bacteroidota; class Bacteroidia; order Bacteroidales; family Porphyromonadaceae; species Porphyromonadaceae bacterium W3.11. Next base: position 45,214 of record JAUISX010000003.1, on the reverse strand, counting down.
TCGGCTACTATTTTCATGAGGGGCGTGTCGACTCAATGATCGTCAGTGGAGGGGAGAACCTCTATCCTGATGTGGTGGAGCGTACTATAGCAGCACATCCAGCTGTTCTTACCGTACAAGTACGACCAATTCCTCATCCTCAATGGGGACAAGTCTTGGAGGCTCTGGTAGAGCTTCACCCTAATCATTCTCTTAGTGAAAAGAACCTTAGAGAGTGGCTACGCCCTCGTATAGCACGTCATGAGATGCCTCATAGGATATATTTTGGTAAGGTACATCTTTTAGAGACTGGGAAACGACGTTGGGAGAGGTGATAGTATACTTCTTATCATATGTTATTCATCGATGGGAATACACCTCTTAGATAAAAGGATAGGTTTATACTAGAGCTTCAAGCACGGGTATTATTCACCTTCTCTTTCTTGAAATGCTATTTGGGGGAGATTATGGTAAATTTTATTTCTTAGATAAATAAGAGGGTTGATGCTATTGATTATTGGTGGATATGGCTTCTGCCAACATCTCCTGACGAAGTCGCTTACGTTCTCTAAAGTACCATGCGAATGCTACCGCCCCTTTGAGAATAGAGCTGATACTGATGATCCACCAAAGGACGATGATATCGGAAAAGATGGGCAGTAGTATCAGGGCGAATGGAATGCGTAGGAGGTTACCTACCATACTGATAAGTGATGGCGGTAGGGTGCGTCGGATCCCGTAGAAAAATCCCTGTGATGTGATCTCTAGCATTGAGAATATCTGGGCAATGGCTTGTATCTTAAGGTAGGTGGCTCCTGCTTTGTATGCCGCTTCCTCTGGGACAATGAGACGGAAGAGCGATTCTCCCCAAAAGAAGTAAAAGAAGAAGCCAAAGAGACCAACCCCAAGGGCAAGTTTGAGTGTAAAACGGAAAGCGGATATTATCCTATCCCTCTTTCCTGCCCCAAAGTTTTGTGAGACGAATGAGCTGAGGGCTGTAGAAAAACCTTGTGCTGTGTTCCAGCAGATCCCCTCTAGTTGTCCACCTGTGGTTAGGGTCATCACACCGATGTAACCACCAAATTGTGAGGCGATTCGTCCAAGAGCCATATTAATGAGAGCAAAAAGGCTATTCATAATCGCTACCGGCATCCCTAGCTTCAGTATAGTGCTACTGATCTTTCCTTGTAACTTAGTGAAAATCTGAATCCCCCCCAGTAGTTTATCCCGTTTTAATATCTGTATGAGGAAGAGAGTGAGTCCGATGGCCTGTGAAAGTACTGTAGCACAAGCGGCTCCCTTTATTCCGAGATCTAAGAGAAAGATGAAGATAGGATCCAGGACCATATTCAGCACTAGACCAATCGTGCTGATGATGAAGGGTATCTTAGAGTGTCCTGAGGCATTGTAAGTGCCAGTATAAGAGACCATCATGAAGATTAGGGGCATCCCCAAAGCTGCAATTCTTAGGTACTCTACACCCATCTGATGGATATGAGGTTCCAGTTGGTAAAAGCCAATGAGAGGTCCTGCTAGTAACCCATAGATAAGCATCATGCCAACCCCCATGATGAAGGCAATGGTGGAGGTGTGACTGGCATAGGTAGCTGCGTCATCTAGCTCTCCTCTCCCGATGGCGTTAGCAACCGTTACTTCCGAACCTACCTTATTGACAAGAGAGAATGAATTTGCAAGCCATATGAAGACTGAGGCCGCTCCTGCTGCCGCCACAGACTCTCCACTCAGTCGCCCCAGCCATGCCATATCGGTAAAGCTGTAAAGCAACTGTAGGAGGGAAGTCCCTAGGATAGGGATTGCTAGGCGTGTGATATGTCCGCCTATATGACCTGTAGTGAGATTTTTTACTTCTCTCGCCTTGCTCATTTATGTCACTAATTATAGACTTTATATCATCGATTTTTGACCGCTAGCATTCCGCAGGCAGCCGAGATATCTTCTCCTCTTGATCGACGAATGGTACAGCGAAGACCGTTTCGATTGAGGTAGTTTTCAAACCAAATGATTTGGCTCTCAAATGAAGAGTTGAGCTGAACATTCGGAATGGCATGGTATCTAATGAGATTGACCCTGCAATCCAGTGGGTGTAAAAGTTGGATCAGCTTATCTGCATGGTTCTGAGTGTCATTCATCCCACCAAAGATAATGTACTCAAAACTCAGTCTCCTCTGACCTGAAAAGTCGTAGTCTGCTAAAGTTTCTATCACTTTAGAGATAGGGTATGCCTTTTCCACCGGCATCAATTTCTGTCGCTCCTCACCAAATGGATTATGAAGGCTGATGGCTAGGTGTACGTTAGTCTCTTTTAGTAATCTTTTCAGCCCCGAACGAACCCCAATAGTACTGACAGTAATCCGTTTTGGACTCCATCCCAATCCATAATCGGCAGTGAGGATTTCAATGGTTTTGGCTACTGCTTCGTAGTTATCAAGTGGCTCTCCCATACCCATAAATACTAAGTTGGATAGACTTTCGGAGTGGGGGATGGATAGGACTTGATTGATAATATCGCCAGAGGTGAGATTTGCATGAAATCCCATCTTGCCAGTCGCACAGAAGTAGCAATCCATCTTACATCCTACCTGACTACTCACGCAGATGGTAGCTCTGTTACCATCAGGAATATAGACGGTCTCAAAGAGTGCCTCTGGATCATCCATGGTCTGAAAAAGGTACTTCTCAGTGCCATCAATAGATGTCTGAGTGGTGACGGGCTTGCTCCTACCTATGGAGTAAAACGTATTTAGTTTCTCGCGTAGGACCTTGGGGAGGTTCGTCATGTCATCGAATGATGTCGCTCCCTTCTGATAGAGCCATTCTGCTATTTGACGTCCTCTGAACCGAGGCTCAGCCATTCTAGATACTAGCTCCTGTAATTCATCTAGGGTTTTTCCTAGTAGTGCTTCTTTCATCATTTTATTTCCTCTACCTCAGTTAAATTGTACCAGAGATACCCTCGTGTCTGAAATCCACTGTTCTGAAAGTGCTTCATGTAACGTAGTACTTGTCGATGGTATCTAGAGTCTTTTTGTCCGAACTTATAATCAATTATAGTGGCTTCCTTTTTGTTATCCTCATATTGGTCTAGGATAACTCTATCGGGACGGAGTGTTTTGCGTTCCATTTTGTTGTATAGCATGGCTTCATTGAGGATGGTACGATGACATAGGGTGGGGTGCATCTTTTGTTTTTCATCCTCCAGCATAAACCAATCTTGTATAGTTGGATTATCCTTAATACTCTCTTGAGCTATATTTAGTAGTCCCAGGTACTCATCCTCACTGATGTCGTGCTGTAGTACTAGCCTTTTCAATGCTTTTTCGATGTCTTTCGTATCTAGAGACCGTGACATGACGTCGTGAAGCATAATCCCTTTTTCAGTGTATTCATCGGAATACTTTTTTGAATCACGTACCCCAGACTCTGTGTTGAGTAAGGAGTTGGGAACGAAGGATCTTTGTAATGTGATGGGTGGTACTTGAGCCATTGTTGGCTTAGATGCTTTGTCACTCTTTTCACCATATACTTTAGGAATGCCCGCCCCTTCTATATTTATCCTATTATGGATGATGTCGCTAACAAGATTAAATGGTTCCTTAGAACTAACCTTATTGCAAACAACGTATAATCGATTGACAGCACGAGTAAATGCTACGTATAGGAGGTTAAGATTATCCATATAATTTTCCTCATAAATACGCTTATACAGCCCGCCCAAATTGGAGTTCAGGTGAGTTTGAGATGTGGTGTCGGGGACGATATAGTGAGAGAAGAGTGGAATCTCGCCAGGTAATTCAAAGCCTTTAATGTCTTCTCGGCTACAGATCGTGATGCCATAACCTGAGTTTTTACTGATTTTCCAATCGGCAAAAGGTAGTATGACAATCGGAAATTCAAGGCCTTTGGACTTATGGATAGTTAGAATCTGAATAGCATTCAGATCGGCATCCCCCATCTCTATATACTTTTTATCCTTAATATTGTCCCACCAAATGCAGAATTGGACGTATGTCGGGGTCCTCTTCTCCATAAATTCTGTCACAAGATCTAGGAAGGCATTGAGATATATCTTTTCCTCATTCGGAATGTCGCCTAGCTGTGTGACGATTTGGAGAGAAAATTCTAGGATAGAGTATTGCTCTGCAGGTAAGTGGAGTAGGGTATCTTTGATACTCTGTACATCTACAGGGGTATGCTCATTGTAAAAGAACCTCTTCAGCATTACCTCCAGAATGACGTCTGTGGAGTATGCTCCCTTCAGTACCTGGTGACGTATCGTCGCCACGATGATTTGGACAATCGTCGAGTGGTTTATGAGGAGGGCTTCGTTTGATAGAAACTTATATGTCTCTGGATGAGAGTCAGGTGAAGTCCCATCTAAAGCCTCCACTGAGAATGACTCAAGCATCGCCGCAATCGTTACAGCCTCCTTATTATCTCTAACAAGGAAGGCGATATCTCGGGGCTCGTATCCACTATCTATACACTCGTCAATATAGCTCTTTAGTCGCTCAGCTTGCTTGATGGTTATTCCTTTAACCAGCTCTTCTTGTTCTCCTTTTTTCTCCTTCTCCGCAAGTACTACACTGACATATCCTTGGTCTGTACTCTCATTTTTACCTACTTTCTGTTCTACTCCCTCGTTATAAACAGTAGCTACTTTCTTTTGTGTTCCTGAATCCATAGCACTTTTAATGCTTGTATGAGATTCGAAGTCGTAGATGTTATTGAAGAAAGTGTTATTGAAATTGATAATGTTCCCATCGCTACGCCAGTTGGTTCCTAATAATCTTTCTTCAACTCTGTGATTGAAATCCTCTCCCACTTTACTATTTAGGATGGAACTATCTGCACCACGCCATCTGTAGATGCTTTGCTTAACATCCCCCACGAGGTAGCTATCCTTATTTCCTTCTCCACTGTCTAAGGATTCCTCTAGGAGTGGACGAAAGTTTTCCCACTGTGTATGATTGGTGTCTTGGAATTCATCAATCATATAGTTACTAATCTTCCCACCAACCTTTTCATAGATGAAAGGAACACTGGAGCCCGCAATGATCTCTTTCATCAAGTCGTTAACCTCGCTGATTAGTAGTATGTTATTATCATTTTGATAATCTTCTAGCTTACTCTTTAGTGCCCTCATGATAGGAATGAGGTCGAGGTGCTTGATAAGAATGTTAGCGGTGGTATGCTTACTTGTATGTTTATTAACAACATCTATAAAGAATTTGAGGAGAGGGATTAATTCTGGCTTGACCTTCTCTAGTTTATCTTTTGACTCGGGGCAAGCAGGATTTTTTTTGTATAGATCAAAATCCTCTCCTTTTTCCACCTTAGATTGGACCGTTTTGTGGAAAATATAGCCACTATCAATACAATCCTTAATGAAGTCAGAGACTTCATTAGTGAAAAACTTTTTCAGAAAAGTATAATATGAATCTTCGGCTAGTTGGATATCATTGTCTAAGAGATTTCTAATCTTCTCCAAAACTTCGCCAATTTCTTCTTCAGCCGCTGTAATAATACTTTTAAGGGCTACTTTCTGTCTTGCAATATTCTCTGGAGTGTACTCATCACTCTCTGTGATGATTTGTTCATACTCAGAATATAGTAGCTTCTCTGCTACACTAGCTGCACTTTGCTGGACATTGAACCTATTACCTTCCTTAAGAGCCTCATCGTATAAGGTTTGTACCCATTTGAAGATCGGATCTTCTTTGTCCAGCTCCCGAAGAAGCTTCTCTAGAGACGTGTTGATGGCTTCAGTATTACTTAGTTCTATCTCGGCACCTGCTTTAGCACTGCTTAATTCAAATACAAAGCTCTTTACTACCTCCTGAAAAAAGGAGTCTATGGTCTGTACTCTGAAAGAAGTATAATCTCCTAAAATTTCTTTTAGCAACTCAGTAGCCCCGTCTTGATAGCGAGACTTAAGAGATTGGTAGTCTAGGGTGGGGGTATCATGGCGTTGCTCCTCTATGATTTGTTGGAGCATAGAACTATCTTCCCCGATACTCATTTTATAGAGCTCGTCTAGAATACGCTCACGTAGCTCTGCTGTAGCTTTGTTGGTGAAGGTGACGATCAGTATGTGTCGGAACCTCTCCGGCTCGCGATACTTTTCACCCACACCTAATAGCAGAGCTATATACTCCTTCACAAGGGTGAATGTCTTACCACTCCCAGCAGAGGCCTTATATATGATTAGATTCTTTGCGGTGCCTTTCACGGTCATACCTTATAGCCCCATCCTCTAAGCAGGTCTTTGACTCTATCTACTAAGTTACCCTGAATGATTATTTCTCCATCTTTTACGGAGCCACCCACCCCACAAGAGACTTTAAGCCTCTTGCCTAGGTCCGTAAGGTCTTCGTCTTTTCCTTCGAACCCATTGATAAGAGTCACCATCTTCCCACCGCGTCCCTTACGTTCCATCCTTACTTTCAAGCGTTGTTGTGCAGGAGGAGGTGTGATGATGTCGTCATCCGATTGGTTGATGCTATCAATGTAGTCGCTATTAGTGGAGTATATTAAGCCCCCAGCTCTTTTCTTTGACATAGTCGTTATTATTCTTTTTTTGAAAGAATTTCTATTAGCTTCTGATCATCTTGTAGAAGGTCCAATGCTAGATTAGCCGTAGGATCTTTTTCTAGAGTGACTTGGTACTGCCCTTTAGCTCCAAAGTAGTGCTGAGCGAGGAGCCCACGCATCATGTTCTTGGTTTGTTCTTTGCTAGCAGCAAGATCTTTTCTGAGATTAGGGGTCAGAGTCGCTCGTAACGCTTCAAAAGCTTCTTTACTCTGTTCTTCAAATCCTTCAAACTCCGCCAGCTCCTTTAGCTGGTCTAGAGCACGAAGACTCATCTCTGAGGGTTTGAATTTCTTCTCCTCTAGGTAAGCAATAAATCGTTCGTAGTCTTCGTCTGTGATCTTAACGTCACCGACGTTATTAATGTTTGGACGCTCAATGTATAGCTGGTTAGTAAATTGGAATATCTCTCCCTGGTTCATTAGCTGGAATACCAGTAGAGATAGGCTCTCGTCCTTTACTTCAATATCAGGGCGAATTCCACCGCCATCCCTAACGGGTCTACCATTAGCTGTATAGAATACTTTTGTGAGACTATCAGGCACAGCCGCTACTGAACCATCTGGATTTCTGTGGGAGTAATCGAGCTGCTGGATACATCTACCACTTGGGATAAAGTACCGAGAAATGGTCACCTTAAGTATCCCATCGTTCGGTGCTGGAAGTGTGGTCTGGACCAAACCTTTACCAAAACTCTTACTGCCGATGAGTACAGCCCTATCTAAGTCTTGAAGAGCTCCTGCTACGATCTCACTGGCTGACGCCGATGAGCCATTGATTAGAACAGCAAGAGGCATATTAAGAGCGATTGGATCTGATTCTGTGAAATATTCTTTGGAGGTCTCTGGCATACGCCCTTCAGTGTAGAGGACTTTCGTACCTTTGGGTACGAACATGCCGATAATGTCGATTGCCTGATCCATAACACCTCCAGTATTACTACGGAGGTCTAGTATAAGACGTTTGAGTTTCCCTGTTTTATTCAGGTTGTCAAATGCGTCTTTGACATTGTCATAGCTTTTGTCAGTAAAAGAGGATAGCCTGATAAATCCAATGCTATCTCGATAAATAGCACTATGAACTACCTGGTCCACCTTAACGTTGTCACGAGTGATGGTTACTTCTACCGGCTCCTCTATGCCAAGCTTTTTAAGCTTTACCTTGACGGTTGTTCCGATAGGGCCTTTCAGTTTGCCACTTACCGTAGCAGGGGTCCCTGGAACTACACTTTCACCATTTATCTCTAAGAATGCGTCGCCCATTTTAAGTCCCGCACGCTCGGCTGGAGATCCTGGCATAGGATCTTGCACGTACACTATGCTATCAACTAATTGGATATAGGCTCCGATACCTCCGTATTGTCCAGTGGTCATAAACGTAAAGTTGTCTCGCTCCACTTCAGGCATGTATTCAGTATATGGGTCTAACTGAGCTAGCATTGCATTGATGCCTACTTGTGTGACTTTCTGTACATCGATGGTATCAACATAATAGTTGTTGGCTCCAATAAGCACGGTGCGGAATATATCCACCGCTCGTCTTACATCCAATTGACTCTTTCCATTCGTGTCACTTTGTGCTGAGGTCAGTGCTGGCAATAGTATAAGACAAAGCAGCAAAGCGATAGGTCTAATTTTTTTCATATTTATAGTGTATGTTTCTATTAATCTATATCCTTAGAGGTATCAAGAGGACACCTATTTATATTAGTGCAAATTTCGTTTTTTTCTTGCACCTAAACAACCGATCTATTCCTAATATATTAAAAATCAACTTTTTTTATCTCTAATCTAAGGCGTTTATTCCTACTTTAAGTAATGAATTGGTTTTATTTCTGTCTAAGGAATATAATAAAGCTTTTTTATGAATATTATTATGAGGTGGTTTTTATTCCTATTGTCTATATCTGTTTTAGGGTATATATCAAATTAAAGGGAAGAATAAGTAAGTGAAGAACCAATTTGCTAATGGATTTAGATAAGTGGACATTACAATTGTCTCTTTGGATATTACATATTAAAATATTTTAAAAACTAGTATGTGTTATTTGAATGTTAATATCCACTGTAAATTATCTATTTGTATGTAAAAAGCATTCCTTATTTCTTTCTTAATGTTGTGAATATTCCGTAAAGTTGTTGTATAGCAATATATAGTTGATTTATATCTGTAATTTCTGTAATTAATTATGGTAAATAGGATGTTTTTATTATTTGTGAACTTTGTTTTTATTTATACGATATTTCTTATTTTTTTTCATGAGATATAATCTATACATTTGGACACTATTCAAGATAAGAAAGGAATTTTTAACCACAAACACGAGAAATTAACAACTATGAGAAAAACCATTTATGGTATCTTCAGTTTGTTCTTGCTCATATCCTGTACTAACCAAACAGGTCCAGAGCTGAGAACAAAGAGTGATGAAGTACAGTCTGTTATTATGGATGAGTATTTTATCCCTCAGTCAAAAGCGAAACAGATCGCTGATAACTTTTTCCCTGACGGAGAATTAGTTTTGGTCGGGGCCGAAACAGCTGAGGCACTTAGATCTTCTACAACTAAGGATCTTCCAGCTTATTACATTTTTAATAACTCTAGTAACGGTTTTGTGATTGTTTCTGGGACTGAAACAGCCTATCCAATTCTTGCATATTCTCAAGAGGGTAGTATAGATATTAATAATTTGCCAGATGGACTTAGATATTTGCTAAACCAATATTCTGGAGATATTAATATTGCAAGAAAAGGTGGAGTACAACCTAGCGAAAAGATAAAGAGACTAAGATCTTATCTTAATCTCACGTGAGTTCGATGTAAGAAAAGGATATAATATTGTTAGTCGTTAGATGTTCTAACAGTTTAAAATAGAGGAGATTATATTAGGAAAAGTGGTAAATTATTTGTATCTTTATAACTGATAATCAATAAGATAAACAAATAAAATACCACTTTTATGTTCACAAATATAGTTGAAGTTTTTTGTATTCTAGATGATTTCTCCAAAAAGTTTGATCAGGTGATGAAGGCTCATTCTATGGAAACTGGTCAGACAAAGAGAAGAAGAAATAGGAAGTTTAAGCTTTCTGACAGTGAGGTGATGACCATTCTCATAATGTTTCACCACTCTCATTACCGTGATTTGAAGTCTTTCTATCTGAAGTACATTTGCACACAGTGTCACTCTCTTTTTCCCGAAACGGTCTCCTATAATCGCTTCGTGGAGTTGCAACAAAAGGTAGCCTATAAACTGATTGCTTTTCTCAATATGTGCTGTTTGGGGGAGTGTACAGGCATCTCCTTCATTGACTCTACACCGTTAAGGGCTTGTCATATTAAGCGAGAAAGGAGTCACAAAACAATGAAGGGGTGGGGTGCAAAAGGAAAGTGTACAATGGGATGGTTTTATGGCTTTAAGCTACATATAGTCATCAATGACAAGGGAGAGATTATCAAATATCAAATCACTCCTGGTAATGTTGATGATAGGGCTCCACTCAAGGACGATGCCTTCACAAAGAAGCTTTTTGGGAAATTAATAGGAGATAGAGGATACATCTCTCAATCTCTATTTGACAAACTCTTCATTGATGATATACACATAATTACAAAAATCAAGAAGAATATGAAGAATTCACTTATGTCCCTTTACGATAAAATTCTTTTGCGAAAGAGAGCTATTATCGAAACCGTGAATGACTTACTAAAGAACGTCTGTCAAATTGAACATACAAGACATAGAAGTGTGAATAACTTTGTCGTTAATCTCATCTGTGGTTTAATTGCATACAACCTAATGCCTAAGAAGCCAGAGCTGAATTTAGAAATTATCAAAAAAACTAACGAAATCGCTATCGCTTAGGTCGAACTCACGTTAATCTCAGAGCAAAGGATCCTGCTGGAGAAGTGGTAGTAGAGCCATTGTTAGGAGATATTGCGTGGGATCAGATGCCACATTATAATGCTCTTGCTCCTAATCCCCAAGTACCTATAGGTTGTGTCGCAACAGCGACATCCCAAATCATGAGATATTGGGAGTATCCAGAAAAAGCTATAGGAAATTATTCATATCGATCTAAGATCTTTGGAGTGATATCCTTTGATTTTAATCATACATTCGATTGGGAACATATGCCTAAGGAGACCTTGACCGAACCAAATGAGGATATCGCTATTCTTTGTTATGGTGTGGCAGTTTCAATTAATATGAATTTTGATTATGCTTACAATGGCGGTAGTGGTGCTATTCATGGTGATGTACCTCCTGCTCTATATCGTCATTATGGTTATCCTAAGACTGTCCAAAACGTTCGTAGAAGTGATTTCGATGATGCTACATGGACTCAGATGCTTAAGAAAGAGTTAGATAATCGCCGTCCTGTACAATATGGTGGTACTGGTTCCGGAGGAGGTCACTCTTTCGTTCTTGACGGTTATGACTCTACAGACCTATTCCACGTAAATTGGGGTTGGGCTGGACAGTCTAATGGTTGGTTTAAGTTGAATGCATTAGATCCAGATGATCTTGGTACTGGTGGTGGATCAGGTGGGTTCAATAAAAATCAGGATATGATTATCAATTTTGCTCCACCTGCTCGCATTGATGGTGACCATAATGATTTAATTCAAGATGACGAAGAGACGGACCATGCTATACTAGATAATGGTGTTAGCTATGATGAGGTTTATGTCCCTAACGTGCTAGATTTCTATATCCGTTATACTAAGTTCGGTACCTTAGCAACCACCTCAAGAGGTTCTGGATATTCGGCATATTTGGATAAGGCTATTGACGTAGTCGCTGGACAAAACCTAGACTTTACTATCGAATATGTGCAGAATGCTGATAAGGTATTCCCAAAGATTGCGATTTTTATTGACCTCAATGACGATGGTAAGTTCGATGCAGACTCTGAGATGATGTACGACACACCAATTGGTGAATATAGTGAGTTACAGAGTGGTAGCTATTCAATTAAATCAGATGTTAAGAAAGGTCTACACCGCATGAGAGTCATTAATTATAATGCACACCTTAAAGACCCTAATACCAAAGTATTAATCAATGGTGAAGTTGAGGATTATTACGTTAATGTCAAGTAATCAGAATTATTATGAAAAGAATATATAAGATATCAGCACTGTTAATGGCATCTATGATGCTCATGTCAGCTTGCTCAAAAAAGAATAATGAGATAGACGCACCAGTGCCTGGCGTGTTAAGAGTCTCTTCATCAAATATCGAGGGCCTTCGTACTCAAGGAAATGCTTGGGAAGTAGGTGATGCTATCGGACTATTTACCTATACCTCTGGTGAGGAACTTTCAGAGAGTAGCCTTTACGATAATTATAGTAACATAAAGTTTATCACGAAAGTTGGAAATGGGGTCTTTACGCATGAGTCCAATCCGATCGTGCTACCCAAGGTTAACTCGGTAGATGTTGTTGCTTATTACCCATATAGTGCCGATGTTAAGGACTTCAAATACAGCTTTAATAATAGTGATCAGAGCAATCATGCTAAGATTGACCTGCTCTATGCTAATGATGCGAAAGAACTTAGCTCTAGCAAGTATAATGCGGAGATGACATTCAAGCATCAGCTGACAGCAATCCAAGTGGAGCTTAACACTAATGGTGTCGAAGTCGTGAACCCTGTACTAACACTAAAAGATGTGCTAGTGGATGGAACAATGTCTATTATAGACGGAAGTATAACTACAGGTGCTACTATGGACAGCCCGTCTATTACTCTAACTGAGAAAAGTGCTGAGGGGAAAATGTTAGGCAGTATGATTTTGCCACCTCAGAAGTACGAAGGTAAGATGTTGACCCTAAAAGTGGATGAAAAAGTGTTTGAGGCTAAAATTCCTACTTTTACTTCATTAAGTGGCTATCGTTATGTGTTAACTATCAATTATGTAAAAGCCGATGGCAAGGTACAGCTTCGAGTCTCAGGAGCGAATATCTCAGATTGGAATGAGGGAGAAACTCTTCCTGGCGTCGATGTCAATGATGGTGAGATCACGGTAGAGGTAACCCAAGTAACTGTTACACCCGAAACTTCGACAATGAAAGTGGGGGAGTCTATGACGCTTGCTTATAATGTGTTGCCAGAGACTGCAACTGACAAAAGCGTAACATGGGCAAGCTCTAACGATGCTGTAGCTACAGTAGAGAATGCTGTTGTTAAGGCCATCGCTGCTGGATCTGCAACTATTACAGCTTCCTCCAAAAATGGAAAGAAGGGGACTTGTGTTGTAACAGTGAAAGCAGATAATCCTGATAAGTCTATCCCAGATGTGCCAGGTGAGAATCTATAACCCTAGAAGAGTATTTTAACGATGAAAAAGATATATACATTAGTTGTCTCTCTACTGCTCCTCTCTATTGCAGGGTGTATTCAGCAGAGGGAAAATATGCAAGAGTTAGAGCAAAAGGCGTACGATGGTACCCTTACGCTAACCACATATGCACCCTCGTGGGATGCCGAGACCCGTGCCATGGTTAAGGAGCAAGAGGGATCATTGGAATTGATTTCCTCATTCAAGTCAACAGACAAAATTCGTCTCTTTGTCGTACAGGCAGAGAAAATTCATGATTTAGGAGATGTCGCTTTTGCTTCACTATCTGAGGACGGACAGGTGGCTAAGCTGACTATTACCCTTCCTGATGATGTAGATGCCACTCAGCCTGTAGATATTATAGGCTATAATGGTCTTAATCAAAAAAGAATTAAGATGGTTGATGGTCATCCAAGGGTTAGTGCCAATGCTTTCTTGCATCATGATATAGAGAAGTTTGATGCCCCTGTTTATTTCCGTGTGAAAGGTTTAGTTCCATCTGAGGAAGCAATTACTGAAAGGTCAGTGAAGTTTGAACACTTAGGAGCCTATGCAATTGTTCACTTTGAGAATAAAAGTGCCGAGACGATTAAAGGTAAAGTGACGATTTCAGAGGTAAGTAGTTATGGACCGAAAATGTCATGGGCTTATATGGATGGCTATGATAGTTCACAAGGAGGGTCAGTTTATTATCAGTATGATATCATTACTGGTGAAGTGATAACCAATACAGAGAGAATTATGGCTGATTGGTATCAGGAACCTGATATTGAACCTAATGAGACGAAGTCGGTTATTTCTTGGATGTTACCAAGAGATGGTGCTACGATTCCAAACCTAGTCCTTGATTATGTGAAAAAAGGTGACTATAAGTCGATACAATCAAAAGGGATGATTCCTGGGAAGTCTTATGGCATGCAAGCGGGTAAAGTGTACCATGCGTATGGCTATTGGGATGGAGAGGCAGTTGTCTGCATAGATCCTGAAACAGATGAGGTCCGTCCTCAAGCTTTCTTTTCAGTGACTACCAATATTCCAGTAGGGAAAACTATTACATTGAAAACTTACACTCCTTACGGATCAGATGCATGGGTTGACCTCAATAATAATGGAGTCAAGGATGTTTATTATGAAAATGCTCCTAAAAACTTTAGTCCAGCTACTCTTACGGTAAAGGATCCTAAGATTACATTCTATGGGGCTTTTGAGTCTATAGAGATTGTTAAGCAGGGTATTACAGAGGTTCACTCAAGTCCAGTGGCACCGGTAACTCAGATTGACCTTCGTGATAATGAATTGTCCAAAGAGGCTCTAAATACACTTTTTGAAGAGCTGCCTGATATTAATAATATAGAAAAGTCAATCTTGTCTCCTAAGACGCTTAAGATAAGCGGTAACCCTGGAGCAGATAGGTGTAATGCTAAGGTCGCAATAAAGAAAGGATGGATTCTTGACGTGCTTATTGTCGATGAAAGCCAGCCTTATGGTATGCTTGGTCTTGGATCGTATGGGTCTAAGGATTTTTATATCATTATCGATGCTCCTGAAGAAAGTCGGGAAAATGTCTGGATTGATCTTAATGGAGATGGAGAGAAGAATGAAGGCGAAAAGGTAACTGTCTTTGGAAATCTATCCAAGTACACAGCACTTAATGATAATGTAGTCTTTTATGGTGATATTACTACTATTAACCTTATTCAGGGTAATGCATTTGCTTACTTTGGAGGCAATAATGATAAGTTGAAGTATCTTAACTTAGCCAACACAGGCGTGGTCGCTGCCGTAACTAAGGGGCATCCTAACCTAGAGGTTCTTAACCTAAATGGCAATAAACTCTATACCGAAGCTGTGCCTCTAGATGTTTCTAATTTGACAAAGCTTAAGGTCCTCGATATTGGTAATTGTGAGGCAGGTCAAATTGATTTTTCTAATAATACAGCACTTACTTATCTCAATATAGAGGGTAATAAAATGGAGGCATTAGACCTCACCCCATTGACTAAGATTAAACAGTTGATCTGTAGCTCTAATAAAATTAAGACATTAGATATCTCTAAATTGACAGATCTAATTCACTTAGAGGTTACACAAAATGAGCTATCCTCAGAGCAAGTAAATGCTATTATTGATGCTCTCCCAGATCGTACTGGAAAGTCTAAGGGTGGTTTTTGGATTGCTAATAATCCAGGGACTGGTACAGGTAATTTCCATATTGCTACTGGTAAGAACTGGACCGTTGATGCTCGTAATAGTAAAGCCGATAATAAGGTTCGCCGTCCTATTATGGAGGGTGAAGATTGGTAAGTATAATCATAGAACTAAGATAGATTTCAATGAAAAAGAATATTGTATATACATTACTAATGCTCTGTGTCCTCTCCTTTGTAGCTTGTAGCACTAAGGAAAATAGGATACCCAATGAGCAAAATGTACTAAGCATAAACCTAAGCCCAAATGCTGAGGATCGTGCCATTATCAAAGACCTCAACTCTAAGAATGTATTCTTTAAGTGGGAGGTGGGAAACTTTGATATGAATGTGGTCTTCAAGCAAAAAGATTTTTTGAAGATTGTAAAAGGAATAGAAATAAAGGATGCAAAAGGCGAGTTCTGCTCGTTTGACGTTACTTTGCCTGAAGGCATTGACCCACAAATGCCATTTGACCTATACGGTATTGTTGCAGAGCAGGTTAAGGTAAGAGATGGCAAGATATTGGTGGGCGTCGGAGCACACGGTCTTTACGAGCTTAATAATAACTCTGCTAATCGTGATGGTGCCGTACCAGTATGGTTCAAGAGTGAAGGCGTAAGCTTAAAGAATACTGAAGTGAATGCTACATTTGAGCACCTTGGTGCCATGGCTGTGGTGACGATTAAGAATACAAGCGATAAACCTTTGAAAACGGCTGGCTTTGCTGTTCGTCCAATAGATGGAGCACCTGAGTTTTATCAGAAAGGGTCTCACCCATTTTATGGTAATGATGAACTGCCATACGTAGATCTTATGAATCTTGACAAAGCTCCTGAAAATATCCTAACAAGGGTGGTCTATCCAAGTGTGGATATTCAGCCAGGAGATGTGCAGTATGTAGGTTTTTGGTTTAGACCAAATTCAGAGACTACACCAGCGGTTAATTTAGTTGCTTATAATGCAGAGACTCGCCAGCCTATCGTCTCTACTAACACCCGATCAGAGCGTCCTACAGCAATGCAGGCAGGAAGAGCATACAACATTTACGCTACTTGGGATGGTACTAATCTAGTAATGCAAGATCAACCGATCGAAAAAGAATTACCAGCTGAGCAACCTAAAATTATCTTTACTACCAATCAGGAGATAGGCGAAATGATACCTCTTGTCATTGGTGCCGCTAGCCCTCAAGCAGAAAGAAATGTCTGGATTGACCTTAATGACAATCAAAAACGTGATGCTGGGGAATATGTGACTGATTTCGCGAATGAAATGAGTGCTAAAAATGCTCATAAATATAAGTTAGGGGCTAAGAAAATTACCATCTACGGTGATGTGGTGGATTTTGCCTTCATTGGTATTGCAAATAAAGAAGGTATGTATGATACAGAGAAGGGGCTTACATCAATTGATGTTTCGGAGAATAACTTACTAGACCAACTTTTCGTCTATGGAAGTAAGCTTGGATCTGTAGATCTTACTGCCAATACTAAGCTTAGAAGAGTAGGATTTGAACATTGTGGCATAAATACCTTTAAGATGCCAGAGACAGCTGAAGGGTTGCAAGAGCTATACCTAACAGGTAATAACTTAACAACGATTGATATCTCGGCAGCTACCAATGTATTAGGGTTCTCCTTGTCAGAGAATAAACTGACTCAGGTGACTTATCCACGTTTCACAACATTGTGGATTGCTGATATTTATAGCAACCAACTAAGTGCAGCAGCTCTAAATCAGCTGTATAACAGCCTTCAAAAAGCTGGTCAGAAGTATGCTGAGTGGTTCTACACCATCGAAGTTTATGATAACCCTGGTGTGGCAGGAGCTAATCATGCCGCAGCGAAAGCAAAAGGTTGGACTGTTATTACTGGGAATCAAAATGCTTCCGAAGCTAACACTTCATCTATAAGCATGGGACAGCAACGTATGTCTAGGCCATTAAAAAACTACGTAAAGTGATTAGGATAATCTAATTATCAAAAGTAGAGGAGAGCGAAATACTCAATAGTATTTCGCTCTCTTTTTTTATCAATAAAAGGATGATACACATATAATATTATATATCGTGTGAACGTTGTAGGACGTCATCCACCGTCTTTCTCTTTTTAGATATGAGTTTTTGTTTTTTATCTTGGTACATTCCCTGAATTGGTAGTTAGAGAGCTAATATCTTTTTCATGATGTATCCGCTCTTAGTTCTTTAATCATTACTCTTATTCACATTTTATTGATGCTAAAATATATCCATTGGGGTGTTTGTCGATAAATTCAATAGGTGATATTCTAGTTATATGAAGGAGAAAAGTTTCCTATAGGAAAAAAATATGCTCCTAATAGGACGGAGATATCTTTTATATAGGAAGAATCTTTGCTCCTTATCATGAACTTTTTCTATGAGGAGCATTTCCATTTTGTTATTGGTCTTTGTTCAGTAATAAAGGTGTGAAAACAAAAGCAATGTTTTTCATGTGGATAGATCTGTTTAATGTATATTGTGTTGTAGAAATAAATTTGATTTGCCTTTATATCAGCGTTCTATTTGTTGTCATTACACTAATGTGGCTACTATATTATCCGTTGATAAAAAGCTAAAAATAAGTGGCCGTTATTTATATTCAGTAATTTGTTTTGCAAAATACTGATTTTTTCGTATCTTGTCCACAGAAAGAGAGAAGAATGCTTTTTTAGTTATGGATTATTACATTATATATTACTTATGAAAGAGAGTTTGATGAAGACCAAGTCGCAGATGCGAAAGGGGATTATGGAGTATGCTATACTTCTGATCCTCAAGCATCGTAAGGCTTATAGTGCAGACCTTCTGGATATACTCAAAGAGAATGATCTCATCGTCGTAGAGGGTACCCTGTATCCACTATTGATACGTATGAAGAAGGAGGGGTTTATTGAATATAGTTGGATGGAGAGTACTTTGGGACCTCCGCGCAAATATTATTTTATCACAGAGGAGGGAGAAGCTCTTCTAGGAGATCTCAGAAAGTTATGGGTTGCTATGCGTGATTCTATTGATTCACTTGATGTCGATAATCCTGAGTGGAAGGAGAGAGCGACAAGAGAAGGAATTCGATTATCATCCGAAGAGACTGTTGTTAATATTGCTACAAGCGATATCATGAGTTTTGATTCTGATGGCCATAGTGATGCAAAAGATGCAGAAGGAACAGACGTTGAAGATAATACTATTGAATCATAATTTAGAAGAATCATGAAGAAGACAATTAGCGTAAATTTAGCGAATCGCAACTTTTATATCGAAGAGGATGCGTACAATATGCTGGATGAATATATTAAGACTATCCGGAATTACTATCGTAATCTAGATCCTGATGGCGAGGTAGCACAGGATTTTGAAGCAAGGTTATCAGAGCTCTTTGATGAGAAGCTACGTTTAGGATACACTGTAATATCTGTCTCAATGGCTAATGATGTTATTAGACAGCTGGGTAAAATAGAGGATTTGCGAGACGAAGCTGTGCCTGGAGCTGAGGGGGAAAGCCCTCAAGATGAATCTCACTCGTATGAATCCGATGCACAAAGTAGTAGTCAAGACTATGCTACTACTGGTGATACTTATGAGCATGACAAGACGCATCGTAAGCTCTTCCGTGAGCCACGAGGTAAGATTATAGCTGGCGTTTTGTCAGGCGTTGCTCATTATTTAGATACTGATCCGATGCTGATACGCCTTCTGTTCATTATCTTATTGTTTACGCCCGTCCATATGGTGGTTGTGATTCTTTATATCGTTGGCTGGATTTTTATTCCAGAGGCTGTCAGTGCTGCCGATCGGTTGGAGATGGAGGGCAAGGAGGTCAATTCAGAGAATCTATGGACCAAGATTTCTAGTGATGCCGTTGACGAGAATAGTATTAAGTCAGATGGAACAATGAGCAAAGGCATTATTGACAATCAGCCAGTAACGAAGAAGTCTTCTAAAAATTGGGTGTGGTGGATCTTGGCATTTATAGCATTAGCTGGTGCTATAGCTACTCTAATCTGGTTGATTCAGGCTGTTGATAATGGTTATTTATTACAATTTGACTTTTTGCCACCAGCCTTTGATACAGGTATAACCATTTTTGCTGCTATTCTATTAGCACTATTTGCGATCGGATTGGGACTGCTTATCATAGGGCTTATAATTTATGTGTTAGGTATCTTACCAATCGGAATAATCATTAGATCCAAGAAAATGTCATCATCATTGAAGGTTCTATTGATTATTATCTGGGTAGTATTATTAACTGTTTGGATTTGGTAATGAGCAAATTATGTCTATTTTCATGTCCGTTTACACTAGGATTAGCTGTTAAATTTCAATAAATCCGAGTGTTGGTCACGATTTTATACATATCTTTGCTTCGTATTTAGTTCATGGCGAGTTGCAAATTATTATATGGCAATGAGCTTAATTTATAACTAGAATTTATTTTAAAAAATTATGAAGAAGTTTTTTTTAGCTGCTATTCTTAGTATTTTTGCTGTAGCAGCAATGGCGCAAGATCGTCCAACCTATATCATTAATGCTGGTTATCAAGGAGCCAATTTGCATTACAATGACAAGGAATCTGACAATAAGATGAAGCCAGCTTTCCGTGTTGGTGTTGCTGTAGATTTCCCAGTTTACTATTTCGGAGCAGGAGAATTATCTATTCAGCCAGGTCTTTATTATTCAGCAAAGGGTTCTAAAGTAAGCAATAAACTTTATGAGTACAATGTTAATCTAGGTTACATCGAAATGCCAATTCTTGCTAATGTACGTTTTGGCGTAACTCAAGATGTGAATGTATTCGTGAATGCTGGTCCATACTTAGCTTATGGTGTTTATTCAAGTTCTTCATCGAAGTTGTTGGGTAAAGAAGTAGGTAAAGAAGGAGACGCTCTTGATTTATATAAGGATGCGTTCAAGAAAGATGGTGCCCTTAAGCCATTTGATGCTGGTATTCAAGTAGGTGCTGGTGCTGAGTATAAAAGAATTATGCTAGCAGTTGGTGGTCAGTTCGGTCTATCAAATATCAATAATGTTGCAAAAGACGATTTTAAGACTACTAACAGCACATTCTTTGTAACTCTTGGTTATAGATTCTAATATCAGGAATTATAGATAATATGTAGTATCGAAGGTACTACAATTGAATAGAGACGCTGGGCTTTTCTGAAATGGAGAGCTCAGCGTTTTTATTGGTCTTTTTACAATAGGTCAGTTCAATAGCATGCATATTAGTTTCTCTTGAAAGATTATGGGGGTTGCTTTTTAGTCTTGCGGTTTATATTTATATTTGCGTATTCAAAAAATGTGAAAAATCATAATGAGATCATATCTTAAGAATGAAATGATATTTAACCTAGAAGATATTCTCGCTGCGAGTTGAAATGATTTTTCAATCAGTGGCATGAAAGAGAGTTGATACTGAGAATACAATAAATGAAGATGAATTATAATATCCGCATAAGTCAGGGTTGTTTTATTAGAGTAGGATTACTCGTGAAAAAATCTTAAGCCTATATGAAAAGTATGAATAAAAGAGTGGACTTTCGGGCCTTTATTAAGCCAGCCACTTCACCTAAATGGTGGTTATCATGGGGTCAGTTATTATTGGGTAGTACCATAATGGCTGCTGCCTTTGTTTATTTTATCAACCCTTATAAATTATCCCCTGGAGGGGTCTATGGGGCTAGTGTGGTCCTTCATAATATATTCCCCTCAATACAAGTGGGTACATTTGGATATATGTTTGACATCCCATTAATCACGATTTCCATAATTTTATTAGGAAAAACCTTTGGGATACGCACAATCGTCTCAGCATTGACGGTTCCTGCTATCATGAATGTTATGACCTATTACTCTTATGGAAAAGATAAAGAAGCCATTGCTGCTTTGGATCCAAGTCAATTACTGGGTGGTATCATGGATCTTTCAGATCACATGATATTGGCGACAATCTTAGGTGCTGTTATGGCTGGGATAGGTAGCGGTATCATTATTCGAGCCAAAGCGACATCAGGTGGTACTGACCTAATCGCGATGTTGATGCAGAAGTATTTGCGAATCCCTTTTTCATCAGCTATATTTATGGCTGATGGATGTGTAGTATTATTTGGATTGATTGTACTTGGTTTTGGAGTTGGACTAAAGGAACCAAACCCTGAGCCTATGATGTATCTAACATTTTACTCACTTCTAGCCATTTATATTACCTCACGTACCGTTAAATTTGTGCTGAATGGAACAAAGAATGATAAGGTAATACAAGTGATTACGGATGAACGTCCAACAGAACTTCATGACTATATTATTAATGATATAGACCGAACAGCGACAATCACAAAATGTAGTGGATTGTATTCTAAAAAAGAAAAGGAGGTCCTAATGCTTGTGGTACAAAATAGAGAAGTACTGAATATTACGAAGAAAATTAAGCAAGTGGATCCCAAAGCGTTCGTAGTGGTATCGGACTGCTATGATGCCTATGGAGAAGGGTGGAAGATACTTCCTGAGCATGATGAGATTGCTCCAGAATAACGAATATATATGATTTTATACTTGTGATTATGAAAAGGTTTTTTTTAGGAATTGTTTTTATGCTAGCGGCGGTTGTCGCTATGGCACAGTATCGTCCGACTTTTATCGTTCATGCCGGCTATCAGGGAGCCAATATTTATAATATGTTCGATAATGCATATGTTGGTGACATGAAGCCGGGCATAAGACTTGGTGCCACAATGGATTATACCATATATAAGCTTGGTTTTGGGGAGATTTCTATCCAGCCAGGTCTTTATTATTCAACTAAAGGGACTAAACTATCAGATGCACCTACAGTAAATCTTAGGTATCTAGATCTACTGGTCTTAGCAAACTGTCGTTTTGGGGTCAGTGAGTATGTGGATTTCTTCGCTAACGTTGGTCCATATGTGTCCTATGGTTTTGCAAGTAATATATCAGGAATTGTCGCTGAAAGTAAACATGATATTGGGGATGATGATCGTGACTCGGAAAATCTTTTTAATCCATTTGATACAGGTATTCAAGTAGCTATAGGGACTGAATACAAAAGGATTCAACTGACGGGTGGAGTTCAGTTGGGCTTTGCCAATATTGCGAAGAGGAGACTTGGGGCAGATGATATAGGTTTAAAGGCCAATAGATCCTTTTTTGTGATGCTTGGCTATCGCTTTTAAAAAGAGATAGTGTTTTTATCACTTTAATTACTCACGAATACTGAGCTTTTCATCTCTGAAGAGCTCAGTATTTGTTTTATGTTTATGCCTTATTTTCTAGTCGTAACGCAAGGAGTATAAAGAACGAGGTAAGTCATTTGAAAAAATGAGTGTAGCCATGATTAGCTAAACAAGTATGAGTTCAGCAGTTTAAGATAAAATGGTTAACTTTGTCACTATTAGGGGAGGAGTAAATACATTAGAATTTTTATAATCTAACTTAGATATTACGCGTTATATAGATGTTTAATAATTTATCTGATAGACTAGAGAGATCCTTTAAAGTCCTTAAGGGAGAAGGATCTATTACAGAGCTAAATATAGCTGAAACGATCAAAGAGGTACGTAAAGCACTTCTGGAAGCTGACGTTAATTACGATGTAGCAACAGACTTTACAGATAATATCCGTAAGAAAGCTATTGGTGAGAAGGTCCTCACAGCTGTGAAGCCAGGTGAGCTTATGGTGAAGATCGTTCATGATGAGCTTACGACCTTAATGGGTGGTGAAACGTCAGAGCTGGAGCTTGATGGGAAGCCTAATATCATATTGATGAGTGGTCTCCAAGGATCTGGTAAGACCACCTTTAGTGGAAAGCTCGCAAAGTATCTGAAGGAAAAGCGAGGACAAAAACCTATGTTGGTAGCTGGAGACGTTTATCGCCCTGCAGCTATAGAGCAGCTAAAAGTAGTCGCTAGCCAGGTTGATGTGCCAGTGTACTGGGAAGAAGGAAATAAAAATCCTGTAGAGATTGCTGAGCATGCTATCGATAAGGCTAAGAAAGAGGGGTATAGCACGGTCATAATTGATACCGCAGGTCGTCTAGCTGTTGATGAAGCACTGATGACAGAAATCACCAATATTAAGAAAGCTGTTTCGCCAACAGAGATTCTTTTTGTGGTGGACTCCATGACTGGTCAGGATGCTGTCAATACAGCGAAGGAGTTTAATGATCGACTGAATTTTGATGGGGTTGTGCTTACTAAGCTGGATGGTGATACTCGTGGTGGAGCCGCACTATCTATCCGGACGGTGGTAGAGAAGCCAATCAAATTCATCGGTACAGGAGAGAAGCTAGAGGCTATAGATGTCTTTCATCCAAAGCGTATGGCTGATCGTATTCTGGGGATGGGTGACGTGGTGTCACTTGTGGAAAGAATGCAAGATCAGTACGATGAGAAGAAGGCTGCTGAACTTGAGAAGAAGATCAAGAAGAATGAATTTGACTTCAATGATTTCCTTGACCAGATTAAGCAGATCAAGAAGATGGGAAATCTTAAGGATCTGATGGCGATGATTCCTGGTGTTGGTAAAGCTATACGAGATCTGGATGTGGATGATAATGCCTTTAAGGGTATTGAGTCTATTATCTATTCAATGACCCCAGAGGAGAGAAGTAATCCTAAGATTATTAACGGAAGTCGTCGTAAGCGTATTGCTGATGGTAGTGGTACAGATGTGGCGGCGGTTAATCAATTGTTGAAACAATTTGAACAAGCAAGAAAAGCTATGCATCTCCTTAGTGGTGGCGGAAAAGGCAAAATGGCTAGGGGTATGAATATGGCTCAAATGCAGAAACAAATGCGTAAAAGGAGATAAGCAGAGGAATCTGTATTGAATAAAATCGATTTATTGAACAACCTTATACTTATTGACTTGTTCTATAACTAGATGAGAGTGAAGGTTGTTATTCAATCAAATAAAAAATAAACTAGAGTATGGAAGAAAAATATACGTTGTTAGATGGTAAGAAGATCTCTAAAGAAATGAAACAAGAGATCGCGGCAGAGGTGAAAAAGATAGTTGATGCGGGGCATAAACCTCCGCATTTGGCTGCCGTACTTGTTGGGCACGATGGGGGCAGTGAAACGTATGTGGCTTCAAAGATGAAGACATGTGAGGAACTTGGCTTTAAGAGCTCTCTTGTTCGTTATGAGAATGACGTGACAGAGGATGAGTTATTGGCTGAGATAGAGAAGATGAATAAGGATGAGGATCTAGACGGATTCATCATACAGCTACCTCTGCCTAAGCATATTGACGAGCAGAAGATTATTGAAGCGGTCGATCCTAGTAAAGATGTAGATGGGTTTCATCCTATAAATGTGGGTAAAACAAGTATTGGATTACCTAGCTTTGTTAGTGCTACACCATCTGGTATCTTAGAGTTGATGAAGAGATATAATGTGGAGACTAAGGGTAAGAACTGTGTGATCCTTGGTCGGAGTAATATCGTAGGCAAACCAATGGCTCAGCTGATGATGCTGAAGGGTTATCCTGGTGATGCAACCGTGACCGTATGTCATAGTCGTACTAAGGATATTGCTTCCTTTACTCGTAATGCAGATATTATCATTGCGGCATTGGGCTCACCAGAGTTCCTTACTGCTGATATGGTCAGTGACGGTGCCGTTGTCATTGATGTCGGTACTACACGTGTGCCTGATTCATCTAAAAAAAGTGGTTTCAAGCTAACTGGTGATGTTAAGTTTGATGAGGTAGCTCCTAAGTGTTCATTTATTACCCCAGTACCTGGAGGTGTAGGACCTATGACCATCATTTCGCTGATGCGTAATACTCTTATTAGTGCGTATCGTAGAAGAGGAATGACAGAAAAGTAACTAATCACATCTAAGTAGAGGGGAAGAAGAAAGACTGTTTATGAAATTACATAAGTCAATAATAGCTAAAAGTCTGATATTATTCATTTTAGCCGCAGTGTTGGTGACTATTAGCTATCCAAGGAAGGTCAAGTTCATATATGATTATGCGATTGATCAGCCATGGAGATACGAGGGCGTTCTAACAGCTCCGTATAACTTCCCCGTTTACAAGAGCGATGCTATGCGGGCTGCGGAGCGAGATAGTGTAGAACGATCTCGGATATATTATTACAAGATTCAGCCCGATGTGCGTGTCAAGGAAAGAAATAGACTGACGGAGGACTTCTCGAAAGGGAAGTTCCCCGACGCTCTGACTTCACGCTATATGAAGTATTTGCTTAGATCTATGGATGAGGTCTATGCAAAAGGAATCCTATCGATCGAGGCTTATGATGAGGCTAGCCTCTTGGAGACGTCATCGCTATATCTAGTAGATGATAAGAACGTGGCAAAGCGTAGAAATCTCTCAGAGATGCTAACAGCCCGTCAGGCCTACGAGTTGATACTTGATCAGCTTCCGAAAGATATGGATGAAGACGTTCTAAAAGGGATTCATCTCGAGGCATATCTTGCGGTAAATCTACAGCTGGATGAGGAGAAAACAAATCAGATGCATAACGCCCGACTTGCTTCTCTAACTGATATTATTGGCTCGGTCCAAAAAGGTGAGAGGATCGTGGGGCAGGGTGATATGGTAACACCTGAAATCTATCAAGAGCTAGAGGCTTATAAGAGGGCTCATGAGGGAGTTAAGAATTCTTCCAGAGATAATGCTCTTCTCTTTACAGGACAGTTCGTCATTATTCTCATATTATTCATGGTGCTGTACATATTCTTTCTAGTGTTCCGCCCTGATTTTTTGAGGAATTTCAAGAATGTCTTTTTTATCGTCGTTCAGATTGCGACGTTCACTATCCTCACTTATGTGTTGGTTCCGATTGAGCCAGCTGTAGTATATATAATTCCGTACTGTACGGTGCCTATCTTGGTGCGAATCTTTTTTGATACACGTACTGCTGGTTTGACTCACTTGGTGATGATTTTGCTTAGTGCATTAGTGGTTCCTTCACAGATGGAGTTTCTTTTGGTTCAGTTTGTGGCTGGACGTAGCGTGATATACACCCTAAAGAATCTATCACAGAGGTCAGATCTTATACGTACTAGCTTTACGGTATTCTTTACCATGCTAGTAACATATAACTTCTATATGCTCTCTAATGAAGGTGGTGCATTTAGGTTTGATTGGATATTGCCGATCTATTTTGCTATTAACTTTGTATTCCTAATGTTTACCTATATCATGGTTTATGTTATAGAGCGAACATTTGGTTATGTCTCAAATATTAGTCTTGTAGAGATAGCGGACATTAATAAACCATTATTGAGGCAGTTAAGCGAAGTCGCACCTGGTACCTTTCAGCACTCTTTAAATGTTGCTACCATTGCTACAGAAGCGGTAGAGGAGATAGGAGGAGACTCACGGCTCATTAGAGCGGGGGCGCTATATCATGATATTGGTAAGATGCGTAACCCTACCTACTTTACCGAGAATCAGGGTGCGGTCAATCCTCACGATCAGCTAGATTATGATGAGAGTGCAAGGATCATCATAAGGCATGTGACAGATGGTATAGAGATGGCTGAGAAGCATAAACTACCACAAGTATTGATCGACTTTATTCGAACTCATCACGGTTTGGGAATGACAAAGTACTTCTATATTAAGTATAAAAATGAGCATCCTGATGAGATTATTGATGAGTCGGTCTTTAGGTATCCAGGTCCTAATCCGTTTACGATGGAACAAGGAGTGCTCATGCTCGCTGACGCTGTTGAAGCCTCGTCACGAAGTCTTAAGATCATTAATGAACAGATCATATCGGAGCACATCGATAAGATTGTTGATGGTATAGTTAATGAAGGACTTCTGAAGGATACACCGCTGACATTTAAGGATATTGGTACCATCAAATTTATCTTTAACGAGAAGTTGAGAAATATGTATCACTCAAGGATTGATTATCCAGAATTGAAGGCTACAGACACTTCCATCGTTTCGGAACATAGCGAAAAATAGTAATGACTAAGGGTATGGCGAAAAAGTTGGACATCCCATTAGCTATAACAGATGAAGAGCTGGTGAAGAAGCTCTCAGATAGGAAATATCGTGAAGCGGCTTTTGCTTATCTAGTAGATCGTTATTCCCAACAATTGTATGCAGTGATACGTCGCATAGTGTATCGACATGAGGATGCGGATGATGTCCTCCAAAACACTTTCATTAAGGTTTGGAAGAATATTAAGTCGTTTAAGGGCAATTCAAAATTATCAACTTGGATGTACTCAATAGCGACAAATGAAGCACTTTCATTTATTCGAAGAGAAAAACCTGAGCGGAAGTTGCCTATGACGACAGAAGACTATGATATAGCGGAGACGCTTATTAGCGACCCATATTTTGATGGGGATGAATTGGAGGCTCAATTCCTAGCGGCTATTACTGAACTTCCCGAGAAACAAAGATTGACTTTTGAGCTTCGTTACTTCGAGGATCTTCCATATAAGGAGATATCGGAGATTACTGGGACTAGTGAAGGTGCCCTCAAGGCGAATTACCATCACGCAGTTAAGAAGTTGAAAAAGTATTTGAATTTGGATGAGGAATAGATTAAACTATTGCGTGGGTCTGTTGTCAAATGTGTAAATGGAATAAATGATATATATTATGGAGGTGACTTTATGAACAAGAATAACCAAAAAAGGCGGTCTTCGGTTGATAGTAACCCTCTTCATCCATTCGTTACTCCAGAAGGAT
Organism: Porphyromonadaceae bacterium W3.11; assembly: GCA_030434245.1. Classification (NCBI taxonomy): domain Bacteria; kingdom Pseudomonadati; phylum Bacteroidota; class Bacteroidia; order Bacteroidales; family Porphyromonadaceae; species Porphyromonadaceae bacterium W3.11. The sequence continues at coordinate 17,365 of JAUISX010000003.1, read as the reverse complement.
ACTTTGAAGATTTCAAAGTAAACATTATGGAACGAATTAAAGATGAGGAACAAGTGGAAGTTACCACGAATAACAAAATAAATCACAAGACGATATGGTACTATGTCGCTGGGATAGCAGCGGTCATTGCAGTTGTTCTTGGGGTTAACTTTCTATCCTTTGAGGAGCAGAGTCAGGACTTACAAGCAAACCAAGTAGAACTTCTGTCTGAGGACGAGTTTGAACAGTTTTTAATCGATGAATCTGCGGATGATTATTGGAGGATAATTTTATTAGAGAGTGAGGGAGATGAGAATATGATTGGTAGCTCAGTGGAGTATTAAGTTCGGTAAGTGGCTTTTTATTTTATTGGTATATCAATTTCAAAATATTTAGTGATCAAGATGAAGAAGACGATATTATTAAGGCTAAGTTTTATAGTGAGTGTGTGGCTCTGTTTTGCGGGACTCTCTTTTGCTGCCTATGATCAATTCCCTGTGCCATCGGGAGAGTTTGGTATGGAGAAGCTTTCTGAACAACAGCGAAAGAAGAAAATGCATAAGTTCCAAGAAGATCGTCTCAATTATATTGTAGAGATAGCAGACCTTAATAGTGATGAAAGGGAGTGGCTGGATTTGGAACTCAAGAAGTTTGATAATGCTCGAGCCGAGGTCTGGATAGAAATGAGGAAGGTGAGATCTACTATTGAAAAAAGTGGAGCCGACGTGACGGATCAGAAATATACTGAATGCCTTAATAATCTCATTACTTTGCATCAAAAGATGGGCGAGATACATGAAAGGTTTGTAAAAGAGCTACAGAATAAGTTTACACCGAAGAAGGCTTATATAACCTTTGATGGAATACGTTCGTATAATGATAGGGTAGCTAAAAAAGTGAGGCGAGACTAAACGACGAGGAAAATATATTAAGAGAGCAAGTACCGAAGGGGCTTGCTCTTTTTTTATTATATTTGTATTAAAGCTTATTTCAATGAATTATGGATAGGAAGGATAATATTTTAAGTCGCTTCGAGCACTATCTTCGATATGAAAAGAATCTATCTGATCTATCGATAAATGCCTATATGGGAGACCTTTTACATTGGTTGTCGTTAGAGAAAATAGATACTCAAGATGATGATATATTGACTTCCTTTTTGCTCTCCATTGATGTTCGCAAGGCGAGGAAATCATTGATTAAACTTATGAGTGTGGGGGATACTCCGCGCACAGTAAGACGTCGTATGAGTGCATTGAGAAGCTTCTATGGTTACCTACATAAGTTAAATCTGACCGAGAATAATCCCTTCTTAAATGTTAAAGTTCCTAAGAGTAACCAAGTATTACCGACCTTTATTAATACTGATGTCCTAAGTAAAAGGATCGAAGAGTTATATCATACGGCTGAGGTGGCAGACAATGAAGAGACTCGACAATTAACTTGGAAGCAAGCGTTTGTCGTAGATCTTCTTTTTCAGACAGGGATGCGTTCCGCAGAGCTTAGGGGATTAAAACTGGATTCTATAGATTTAGAAGGAGGAAAGATCAAAGTGTTAGGAAAACGAAATAAGGAGAGAATAATACCAATAGGCCCTTTTATTTCTGAGAAAATAAAATTATATTTGTCTTATAGATCTCCCAAAAAGACTAGTGAGTCTTGTTTCCTTCTAAACGAAACGGGTGAACCTGCAAGCGACGTTTACTTATACAATATGGTGCATTCGGCTTTGGAGCCCTTGCAACAGTACTCTAAAAAAAGTCCACACGTCCTAAGGCATAGTTTTGCAACTGCCTTGCTTAATGAAGGAGCTGATCTAATGAGTGTAAAAGAGCTATTGGGGCACGAGTCCATATCAAGTACAGCTATATACACACACACTACCTTTGAGGAGCTTAAGAAGATGTATAACGCTCACCCAAGAGCAAATAAAAAAATAAATAAAAAGTAAAAGCTATGAAGATTAAATTACAATGCATTAATTTTGATGCAACCGAACAACTTAAAGAGTTTGTAGAAAAAAGGGTGGGAAAGCTAAGTCGATTCTATAGTGATATTATCGATGCAAGTGTAGTGCTAACCGTTGAAAAACCAGAGCAATCAGAAAATAAACGAGCTCGCATTACACTTTCTATTAAGGGTCCAGACCTTTTCAGTGAGAAAAAGGCTGATACATTTGAGGAAGCTGTTGTCGAGGCATGCGATGCCCTTGAGGTTCAGCTTGAAAAGCATAAAGCAAAAAAATAATTTGTCTATCAAAATAGTATTTCAAAGGGGTAAAACAATGATTGTTTTGCCCCTTATTTCTTTCCTGATGGTGCGATTTTTTGTGATTTAGTGCTTTTTTGTGTTATTAGTGGGTAGTGTCCCCAAAAGTGTGTACGGCAGAATGCGTCTCTGAAAAGGTAGTGTCCCCAAAAGTGTGTACGGCAGAATGCGTCTCTGAAAAGGTAGTGTCCCCAAAAGTGTGTACGGCAGAATGCGTCTCTGAAAAGCAAACCTACATATTTTTTCGCTTTGTTTTCCATAAACATTAAAGATAGACCAATAAAGAATTAAGGCAAGGCTGTCGTAGCACCGCGGAGACACCGCCTTGCCGTATTCTTTTAGGTTGATATCTTTGTGTTGGAAAATAAAGCACATTGTTGTTATTTACTTTTCATTGTTCTTCCTAAGTCCAAGAGTTAGATCTCCTATTCTTTTCTTCAGATAGTTTGCATTGATTGCAATACTACCTATCAAGTGTAGAGCGGATTCTACGCTAGGTAATGCACATTTATATCGAGCCCCTTTCTTTACCTGTCTATTGAAGCGTTCTATCCAGTTAGTACTATGAATGTACTTGCGAACACTGACGTCGTATTTTAGGTATGTGAAGTAATACTCTATCCTCTGACCGTTAGCTATTTTTGTGAGAAAAGGATAGCTCTTACGCCATCTGAACGCAAAGTTTTTAAAGCTCTCTAGGCCATCTAAAGGTGAGCTTCTTGAGCCGTCTTTACTAAAGACCTCCTGTAGATCACTTGCGATGGCTGACTTATCTCGAGGGCGTATCTTTCGAGTTATTTCTCGCTGTAGATGCACCGTGCAGAGCTGGACTTCCACTTCTGTAAAGTGCTCACGTGCAACCTCTTCAATGTTATTCAACCCGTCTGAAATGATTAGTCCTACCTCTTCGAGTCCTCGGCTTTTTAGATCCTCAAAAAACTCGCCCCAGATGCCGCTTCCCTCTGTTGGATTATTATAGACACCCACGATGTCTCGACGTCCTTCGCTATCTAAACTCATCACTACAAAAAATGCCTCCTTGCTCACACTTTCTCCTCTCCGTACAGGAAGATATGTAGCATCGATAACAAGTGCCTCTAAAGTCCTCGGTAGACGTCTTTGACGCCACTCTTCTACTGCTTCTTGGGTCGATAAGGAGAGACGATTGATTTGACTCGTACTATAACGTTTACCATACAAACGCTCGAATACTCCAGAGATATCCTCCATCGTATTACCGCAGCTATATAGATAACCTGCTAGTTCTCCCATCTCTTTCTCTTGATCTTTGAGAACGCCTAAAATCAAGGGCATGAAGCCCTGCTGTCGAGTTCGGGGTACTCGTAATTCTAGCATATTACCACTCGCAAAGATGCGACGGGGGCGGTATCCATTGCTCACATCGCCACTATCTTCTTTATACAGTTCCCTCTCCCCTTGCATCGCTATTTCGATGATTAACTCCATTAAACGACCAACTCCATTTGGCTCTGTCATCACGTTTGATAGAATTTCCTTAAATTGCATTTGTGTAAGTCTCATCTTCTTGTTTATCTTTTGTTTTTAACTTTTCAAAGATAACATTCTTGGGACTTACACACTTTTTGGGGACAGTATCTATTAGTGGTCTTTTTTTTTACCGTTCTGAGAAATTTTGGGTATCTTACAAACCGAAAATAAGAGGGATGCCTAGTGGTTTTTTCAGGATTATTTATTTTGGCACTTTTAGGCATCTTTCTGTTTTGTGATAATCAAATGGCCTTTGGAAAAGAGGACCAATTTATTAACAAAAGCTGAAATACATAGATGGTTACAAGATTAGCGAGCCTACTTTTTGCTGGCGTTTTATCTGTAGGAATGGTATCTGCTCAAACAGTGCAAGTTCAGAAAGAGACAAGTAAAACAGTAGGTGGAAAAAATCCTGTGGGGGGAGTCACGGACATCGTGACACAGAAAGGAGACAGTATTCCTGAAATAGCACAGCTATTTGCGGATAACGTTAACTTAAAAGATTCAAAGAAAATTTCTAATTTTGCCACAGCAATTAATGAATCTTTAGGGTGTGATGAAGTATCAGAGGAGGATCTGATGTATCCTGCAGTCGATTTGTATGGTGAAAATTCTTGGCGTACAGATTGTGTTAATCCTTTCGTAAGGGGAGCCGTTGCGAATATCCCCGATTCTTTTTCTATTAATCTTTCTCAGTTTTCATACCCTTTGGACGAGGTTCAACGTATTACTAGTAGGTATGGCTATCGTCCTCGTTTTAGACGCATGCATTATGGTATCGACGTCAAAGTACAGGTCGGTGATACGATAAGAGCAGCTTTTGACGGCAAGGTGCGTATGGTAAAGTATGATCGTAGAGGATATGGAAAGTACGTTGTGATTCGCCATGTCAATGGGCTAGAAACGATTTATGCTCACTGCTCTAAACATTTAGTAAAGAATGACCAGATTGTTCGTGCTGGTGAACCGATTGCCTTAGGTGGTAATACTGGACGATCTACAGGTTCTCACTTGCACTTTGAAGCAAGATTTTTGGGTCAGCCTATTAATCCTGAGCACTTGATTAATTTTAACACAGGTATTCCTCTTAACGAGAATTATTTGTTCGTTAAAAATGGTCGTAGCAATAGGTCAAATAGGAATGCTACCTATGCTAAGCGAAGTGGTACACCTAATGGAAATGGAGTGGTGGTTCATAAGATTAGAAAGGGTGATACCCTCTCTGGTATTGCTAGTCGTTATGGCACTTCTGTGAGTCATCTTTGTAAAGTTAATGGGATCTCTAGACGTTCTACACTTAGGGTAGGGAGGACACTTCGTGTGAACGGATAAAGTCAATCACTATAGTTGAATTAAAAACGCAGCGGATAATTTGTTCGCTGCGTTTTTAATTTAATAGACTTATACCGATAAATACTCTCCGGACGCATTGTGTTGAAAAAATGAAATGCTACTTTTAGTAGTCTAGGACAAGGGTAGTGTCCCCAAAAGTGTGTACGGCAGAATGCGTCTCTGAAAAGCAAACCTACATATTTTTTCGCTTTGTTTTCCATAAACATTAAAGATAGACCAATAAAGAATTAAGGCAAGGCTGTCGTAGCACCGCGGAGACACCGCCTTGCCGTATTCTTTTAGGTTGATATCTTTGTGTTGGAAAATAAAGCACATTGTTGTTATTTACTTTTCATTGTTCTTCCTAAGTCCAAGAGTTAGATCTCCTATTCTTTTCTTCAGATAGTTTGCATTGATTGCAATACTACCTATCAAGTGTAGAGCGGATTCTACGCTAGGTAATGCACATTTATATCGAGCCCCTTTCTTTACCTGTCTATTGAAGCGTTCTATCCAGTTAGTACTATGAATGTACTTGCGAACACTGACGTCGTATTTTAGGTATGTGAAGTAATACTCTATCCTCTGACCGTTAGCTATTTTTGTGAGAAAAGGATAGCTCTTACGCCATCTGAACGCAAAGTTTTTAAAGCTCTCTAGGCCATCTAAAGGTGAGCTTCTTGAGCCGTCTTTACTAAAGACCTCCTGTAGATCACTTGCGATGGCTGACTTATCTCGAGGGCGTATCTTTCGAGTTATTTCTCGCTGTAGATGCACCGTGCAGAGCTGGACTTCCACTTCTGTAAAGTGCTCACGTGCAACCTCTTCAATGTTATTCAACCCGTCTGAAATGATTAGTCCTACCTCTTCGAGTCCTCGGCTTTTTAGATCCTCAAAAAACTCGCCCCAGATGCCGCTTCCCTCTGTTGGATTATTATAGACACCCACGATGTCTCGACGTCCTTCGCTATCTAAACTCATCACTACAAAAAATGCCTCCTTGCTCACACTTTCTCCTCTCCGTACAGGAAGATATGTAGCATCGATAACAAGTGCCTCTAAAGTCCTCGGTAGACGTCTTTGACGCCACTCTTCTACTGCTTCTTGGGTCGATAAGGAGAGACGATTGATTTGACTCGTACTATAACGTTTACCATACAAACGCTCGAATACTCCAGAGATATCCTCCATCGTATTACCGCAGCTATATAGATAACCTGCTAGTTCTCCCATCTCTTTCTCTTGATCTTTGAGAACGCCTAAAATCAAGGGCATGAAGCCCTGCTGTCGAGTTCGGGGTACTCGTAATTCTAGCATATTACCACTCGCAAAGATGCGACGGGGGCGGTATCCATTGCTCACATCGCCACTATCTTCTTTATACAGTTCCCTCTCCCCTTGCATCGCTATTTCGATGATTAACTCCATTAAACGACCAACTCCATTTGGCTCTGTCATCACGTTTGATAGAATTTCCTTAAATTGCATTTGTGTAAGTCTCATCTTCTTGTTTATCTTTTGTTTTTAACTTTTCAAAGATAACATTCTTGGGACTTACACACTTTTTGGGGACAGTATCAGGACAAGAGAATGATGCTTTGTTAGAAATTATTGTGATAGCTAAGCATAATCATGCTACCACAATAAATGCACGTGTTGGATTACCTACCTAAGAGGTTACTTTGGTATAATGGTTTTATACATCGAGTTTTATTACTTTTTTTTTTGTCTAAAATATGAATTGGTTTTCATTTATGGAGAGGATATACGGCAGGGTTTTGTGAGGTGCGATCTACATTAAGACTCGTGATATATAATTAGAGCTCGCTTATTTCGCTCTAAATCTCAGGAAATCGTGCCATGTACAACGTTTAATATGTAGGCAAATAGTTTTTGGGATGCTTCTTAGTGTAGTATACTCATATTATAAAAAGAGAGAGTGGGGGAGAACCCTCACTCTCTCGTGTATTTTAAGGACCTATTTTTTTGGGGGGGATTTAGAGATTAAGGAGTTCTTTAATCTCCTCAACTTCATTTGCAACTCTTGTATTTGTGGCTATATCATCCTGAATACGATTAATCCCATGTATTACTGTTGAATGATCACGACCACCTAGGTCAGCACCGATAGCTGCTAGAGAACTTTCACTATACTCTTTTGCTAATAACATTACGATGTGACGCGCCTGTACTATTTCTCTTTTTCTTTTCTTTCCAATGAGGTCTTTAGCCTCAATGTTATAATAGTCGCAGACAGTGTTTATGATACTAGGAGTATTAATCTTTACTTCATCTATACCTACTGTCTGAGCCAGCACACGTTCGGCAAGTGCTAGATTTAGAGGCACATTATTGTATAATGCATGAGCTAATAAGGACGTCAGTGCCCCCTCTATGTCACGTACATTATTCTTGGCATGCTTGACGATGAATCGAAATACATCCTCTGGTAATGAAGCACCAGCTTCTTGAACCTTTGCCATAAGTATTTGCTTACGAAGCTGTACGTCAGGACGCTCAATTTCTACAGTCAATCCCCATTTTAGTCTGGTAAAGAGTCTGTCCTCAAGTCCATTGAGATCCACAGGAGCCCTATCACTAGTAATAATGATTTGCTTTCCCAGTAACTTCATATTATTGAAAATCTGGAAAAAGGCATTTTGGGTACTTCTCGCCTCGCTAAACTCTTGGATGTCGTCAATTAATAGGACATCAATGTTCTGATAGTAGTTGAAAAATAGATCTTTGTCCTGTCTCTTTATAGTTGCTTCTACGTATTGCTGTTTGAATGTTTGGGCCGGTACATATACAGCTCTGAGGTTGGGCTGTCGTTTAATCAATTCATTACCAACTGCATGTAAGATATGCGTTTTTCCTACACCAGAAGCCCCATATACAAATAGGGGGTTAAAGGCATTATCACCAGGTTTAGCAATAATACTTTCAGCCGCAGCACATACTAAACGATTACATATGCTCTGGTAGAAGTTGTCCATCCGCATTCTATTATCCAAGTGAGTGACAAAGCCGACCGCTAGGTTATGGTTTTGTACGACTGGCTGCGAAGCCATGGAGTTCTGGTCACGCCTTGGTCTTTGTACTGAAGCTCTGGGTGCTTCATACTCAAGTTTGATGCCTTTGCCAAAGACTTTCTCCAAGCTCTCCTTGACTATATCTAAATAGACATCCTCTATCTTATGACAATATTCCTTAGAAGGTACTCTGATTCGCAACATATCCCCCTTTAAGTCCACGGGGCGTAGTGGCTCAAACCATAAGTTGAAGTCCCTTTGCGAATGGAGTAGTGTATGTACCTCCTTGAGAAATGAATCCCAAGAATTTTGAAGATGTTCGTTCATGTTGTTAATCAAAAAAATGTCTTTAATCCTCCCCGAGATGAGCGATTTTGTTCTATTAGTAAATCGTTATACCCATAGTAAGATATACTGTTTTCATATATCAATCTATCTTTCTTTTACTGTTTACTGTCAATTCATAATATAGCACAATATCTGATCATTTGCCAGACCCAAAAATAATCCTCATTGTCATGGTCTGATTCAGATCCTCCGTAGAGTTTTTCGCTCTCTGTTCTGCAAAGATTACTAATCATTTGCAAATAAAAAAACTCGTTTTTACTTGTAAAAGTCGATCCTCGTAGCTCTCAAACAGTTAGCCGTAAGCTATTGATAATAAGTCTATAAGCCTTTTGTTGGAGTTGTAACTGATTGACATGTAATCACTTTGATTACGCTGGCTCTAATCCTTAATAAACCTAAATAATCCTTAATTCCTTTTTCTCTCGAAAGGTAATTGAGCAAGAGATTTATGACTTTAGTTGCATCTGAAAAGTCTGTTAACTTCTAATAATTAGTGTGTTTCAATCTTTTTGTTGAGGTGGTGAGATATTGTTTTTTGAAGGAATGTGAATTTGACATCAATGAATTATTCCAAGTAATCTTTGAATGAAATAAAGTGAAGAATATGCATACTTCGCTAGCCCTAGAGTGCGGGTAGGGTGAAAGTCCAACTTTGAATAATATTTAGACAGTGAAATTTAGGGGGGAGGGAACGAAGCGTACTTGGATAATATAGGGGTTTAGGTGTCGTATGTGTTTATATAATAGGGTGTTATGGGGGAATGGTGGAGAGGTGATGGAGAAAACGAAATGTATATTTTGGTTGATTTTGGGTTAATTTTATGGGAGGATGATCGAAGGATGGTCGAGTAAATGTTAATCGGGTGATGCTGGAGCATTGAAATAGCATCGTAATTGTGGGTAAAAAGGGCGGAAAGCTGGCTTGTGGGCTGGCTTTCCGCTTTTGTTGTGTCTGTGGTCGAGGGGTGGTCGAATGGTGGTCGTTTGGGCGAATTTTGAGCACCGATTATTGGCGATTTGAGGGGTGGTCGGAGGATGCTCGAGCGGTGATTTTTGCTCTTGGGGGTGCAGTAGGGGGTGCAGTAGGGGGTGCACTTTTAATTGTTAAATCAAAACGAAATGGGATTGTAGGGGGTGCGGTAGGGGGTGCAGTTGAGCACACAAATTGGGTAAGTAGGATATGGACAAATGCACCTTTTTAAGACGTAAACAGGTGAAATATGGTTTTAAGGTACCCACTATGTACCCCCACAAAATACCTGCTTTTTTGAGAATAAACCGCTTAACCTCTTGATTGTGAGTGTGGTATGTGTCAAAGTGCCCGTTTGATTGATTTTTGAGGGGTACGAGTCGTTTATTATGGCAGGGAGATAAAGGGGGTTGGCATGCCCTATTAGCCCATTGAATTGTACCGAATGGAGAATTTAATGAGGGCTATTTTGTGTATGTGTCTTAATAGTACGTCTCGTGGTGAGTAATTTGGATTATGCGACTCCAAGACCGCTTTATTTGGATCGCTTGGGTGCTTTTTCACCCACTTTACAGTGATATAAGTATCCCCATCCTCATTAATAGATACAAGGTACATATCCCCAAAGTGAATATTATTGATATCATGGACCACTTGAAATGCCACGATGTCTCCCGATTTTAGAAGTGGATACATGGAATCTCCAGTGATTGAAACTGCTCCATCGCATCTGGGCATATTAGGAATCATAATTTGCCCAATTTGGTACTCTGCAGAATTATCAAGATGCTCCAGAACACCTGCAGTTGCTTCTATTGAATAGTATGGAATAGATTGTTCTTCAATAATTGACTCTTGAAATTTTGGAGTATATAGTCTTTTAGTGTTAGTGGGTGGCATTTTTATATTTTCTCGGAGCATGCTTCCATTACCAGAGAGAAGCCACTCGGAAGATACATTTTCGCATTTCGCGAAAATTAATTCAGAGTCAAAAGTGCCACGAGAAATCCAAGAGTGTATTGTTTGTGGTTTTACTCCAATCTTCTCTGCAAATGAGGATTTACTACCATCTGAATAGTAATTCACAAGGTCTTCAACCATCATGCTTTTATTCATATTCTCAAATTGCATATAAAATACTTCGCGAATTGCTTTGTTTTTATTCTCACTTTGCGTATCTTTGCTTTAGAAACCTTATTAAGGTTTTGGTTGTAAATATAATCAATTTATTTATTGGTATGAAAAAGGTAGTTGTTACAAGAGCATTACGAAGCGAGCTCGTTAAATTATTTTCCGTGCATCCAGATACGGTAAAGGGTGCTTTGAACTTTAAGACGAACACCGATTTATCACGAAAAATACGAAGTTTAGCAATACAAAAGGGTGGTGTCTTAATAGGTGGTGAAAATGAGATGGAGACAATATTTAAATCCAACGGCGATATGATTCAGTCGTGGGGTGGACAAGCTCAGATCATTGCTAAGAAAAGTGGTCTTGTGAAAATAATCATTGACGGTGAAGTTGATCGAGAAGTAAAAGACATGACCGTCAATGAACTCATGAGAGAGCAAAATAGAATTTCCACACTTATCGCAAGCCGTTAATAGTGAAGATGGAGTATTACCAGGGGCGTATATGTATGAGTTTTGATGACCTTACGAGTGGCGAGCCGCCCATCGTAAATTATCAAACACTCAAAAGCTGGCTACGTCGCAAAAATGCGATCTATGCCCGTAAGGCGTACGGTGAGGGTGTAACTGCCCTCGTTGACTACGATACCCTGCCCAAAAAAGCCAAGGCGGCAATCATAGAGAGGTATGGTGATCCGCACGAGCTCCTCCAGCCTAAAGGTGAACTGGCTTGGCTTCCAGAGGATTTTGACGCAAAAATATACTTCAATTATGAGTTCCAATATGAGTTGGGTGGGCAAATGGTTGGTCTTGAGGATCACATCGCGGATGAATATGAGCTTAATGCCCGAGTTCTGAATGCGATCATCGCCCGCCAAGCTGAGCTCCAGCAGATGACTAATAAACTCAACAACAGACGCACGAATACTTGGAAATTGCTCCACCAGTATAGCGAGGAGCTACGCCAGGACTACGCCCATACCCTCCCTAAGAGTATGAGCCGCCTACAGAAGAAGGTGAACGAATATAAGCGAGAGGGGTACAAGTGCTTGATTAGTGGCAAAATTGGCAACAGCAATACGGCGAAGATCACCCAAGAGGCAGGCGAATACCTCATTGCCCTGATGCGCAATCGTGAGTATGTGCATGACTTCGATAGTGCCCTCTTGGCATACAATCAATTTGCCATCGAAAAGGGCTGGGAAACTATCCAGAGTGTCAGTACCATCCGTGATTATCTCAATGATCCCGCGATTAAGCCCTTGTGGCTCGGACAGCAGGTGGGCGAGAGCGAAGTCAATGCTAAGTATGGTGCACAGCTTATCGGACTCGAAAAGCCTAGATACGCCAATGCCCTATGGGCGGCAGACGGCACGAAGTTCAATATCTACTACCTCAATAAAGAGGGTAAAAGGGTCCACACCGATATCTACATGATATTCGACGTCTGTACAGGCTATTGCGTTGGGTGGTCCTTGGGTCAGGAGAGTGCCTTCGGTTCGCAGTACCAAGCGTATCGGATGGCGATGGATGTAGCAGGGGTGAAGCCCTTCCAGCTGGTGATGGACAATCAGAGCTCACAGCGTAAGCTTGATAGAGTAGGATTTTTCTCGAAGATGACCGAAGTTGGGGTTCGATTTAAGGCTCCATACCGAAAGCAAGCTAATCCAGCAGAGAATTTGATTGGTCAATTTCAACATAGTGTGCTCCGCCACTACCCATATTTCACGGGATTTAATATTACTTCAAAGAGTGAGCTGAGCGCAGCCAACCTTGAGTGGATTAATGCTAATCTCGACAAATTACCGACCTATGAAACCTTGAAAGAATTTACAAGTAATTGCATCCATCAGTGGAATAGCCAAGTGGTAGAGGGCGAGTTTACCCGTGAGCAGCTGTACAAAGTAGAGCGGGTCAATCCAGATCGTATGGAGCTCACCACCGAAGATTATGTGGAACTATTCTGGGAGAAGCGACCAAGGCAAAGCACCTTCCTGCAGGGCGGGCTTACGATTACAGAGGATAATAAGGAGTATTATTACGAAGCCTATACACCCGATGGCGAAATTGATATCGAGTGGCGTATGAGCAACACCCGCCGACAATTTGGCGTGAAGTATGACCCTCTGGACCTTACGAAAATCGCCATCTACCGAGTGGATAAGGGCGATGTGTGGAGGTTTGAGCGTTATCTACACCCAGCCATTAAAGTGGCTATGGCGGCAGAAGACCGCACCGCGAAGGATGACGAACTAACCAAGAAGGTCCTAGATGCGGATAAGGAGATGCGGGTGCGTAGGGATGCGATTGGCAAGGCCATCGACATCAAGTATCAGCAACATCAGCAGAGCAATTACCCACGTATGCTTGGGGCATCCAAGGCGGATAATGAGCGTGCTGTGGAGCTTGCACAAGAGCTTGCCAAAGTGGATGATGTTACTATTTCGCTTAAGAATGCCACCACATCGCTGGCGGTGATTAAGAAGGTAGAGAGTAAGATGGATTGGTCCGATGTACGACCACTCACCAATCAAGAAATGAAAGGAAAACTAATCGAGAAATTATAATATAAAAACATTACTACTAATTATGAATAAAGAACTTATTAGAACTAAACTTAAAGAGCTGGTGGCACGACTAGGCTCACAGCGAAAGGCCGCTAACCACCTCGCTATCGGTACCACCACCGTTGGCGATATCATCCGAGGCAATAGAGATGAGGTGATATCGGATGAGATGTGGAGTAGCCTATTTGCCAAGCTCTGCACCAAGAGCGATGGATGGGTGGAGGTGGAGACTGCGGCATATCAGGAGATATGTGCCGTGATCAAAGACTCACAAGATAAATCAAGCTGTACTTGGTTGGTGGCTGACGCTGGAGCAGGTAAAAGCACTACTGCCCGCAATTACTCTGCCCGCAATGCCAATGCCGTATATGTGTTGTGCAGTGAGGATATGAAGCGTTCGGATTTCCTCGATGCTTGTCTATCCGCCCTCGGTGAGAAGAGTGTGGAGAGTGGTTTGCGGGCCCGACTTGAATTTTTGATTGAGGTGCTTAGGAATAAAAATAACCCAGTCTTGATACTTGACGAAGCCGACAAGCTGATAGATAGCATCCTACTCTATTGCGTTACCATTTATAATCACCTCGAGGGGCACTGTGGTATCGTGATGCTTAGCACCGACTACATCGAAAAGCGTATGAATAGCGGGCTAAGACATAACAAACGAGGGTACAACGAGCTACACTCGAGGATTGGTCGGAGGTTTTATGTGGTGGACAAAACCACTCCGAGCGATATCTACGGTATCTGCAAGGCGAATGGCATCCTCGATGACTCCACCATCAATAGCGTGATTAGAGATGCCGAGCAATTTGATTTTGACCTGCGACGAGTAAAGAAGTGTGTGTTGAAGTTAAGGGCGTGAGTAACGGTGTGTACAAACGGAGAAATCCGTGTGTACAAACGGATTTACCCGTTTATAGAAACTGATTAACCCGCATTTATAAATGTTGAACTCCAAGAAAAATATAAAACTCTCCGAGAGCGTGAAAAAACTCTCCGAGAAAAAAAGAAGTGAATTATGGATATTAAAGTAATACAGACGAACGAAAGAACAGAGGTAAATATATCAGCGATAAGTGCTGATGACCCTAAAACAATTGATTTTATATTGAAGGTAATAGAGGGGTGCCGTCCAATCGCAAGTCCAGATTTGAGACCTCAACATTATCCTTCGGCATGCAATACTGAAGGGACGCGTGTAGCTGCTCCATTAGGGCCGACATTCGATAGGCTTTACTTAGATTCTCGACCTGTATTTCCACATCAATGTCCCAACAATGAAAGTGCGTGCACTCTCTTGAAAAACGTGGATGTATCTCGTCCTCAGGAGCAGAGCGAAAATCAAAAGCCCAGTTCTTGTACCCAACCTGTAGAAGTTCAGGGTCAAAACCAAAGAGCTCAAGGATGTAGCGGAAGCCCTGAAGGGTCTGCTTTAGTAGATGAACATCTTCGGAAGAGAGCTCGGACGCACCTCCTGAGACATAAACCTCTGTAAACATACTTAATTGTACCATGGTGAATTTGTTTTAGTTAATAATGCTACAAAGATAGTGAATTATGAGTAAGCAAGCATTATCGGTGAGTCAGGTGCTCAATCAGAAGCTGGAAACCTTTGAGCTGTCAGAGGAGTGGCAAGCCTTTTTCGGCAAGCCAGAGCAGTGTGGAACTTGGATTATATGGGGAAAGTCAGGAAATGGAATAACAAATGAATCAACTATCAATAATGTGATTAGAGATGCAGAGCAATTTGATTTTGATTTGAGGCGGGTGAAAAAGTGTGTGTTGAAACTTAGGGCGTGATATGGAGTTGGATTGGGGCTTAGCGAAAAAAGAGTTTAATCGGTGCTTTCCAGAGATCGCACACGAGCTAGGAAGTATCAACTATATAGATATACAACTAACAAAAATGCATAAAAGACCAGTCTTTGATATCGTTAAAGTGATAGAAAGGCTTGAAAAGGTGGGTGCCTTAAAAGAGGATGAGAGTCTTGCAGATTATGCAAATAAAAGACCTAACAACGAAGAAAAAATAAAAGAAATACTAGGATTATGATATACGGTTATTTAAGAGTGAGCTCTTCGGAGCAGGATATAAATAGTCAAAAGCAGGGGGTTGATGAATACGCGAAGGATAAGGGGTGGGTTATTGATGAGTATGTAGTGGATGATGGCGTATCAGGTGGTGTTGATTACGCAAAAAGACACTTAGGGGAGCTTCTTAATCAAATGGAGGCGGGTGATATACTCATTTCTAGCGAGATCAGTAGGCTCGGTAGAAATCTCTTAATGGTAATGGAGATCCTGAATAAAGTGATGAAATTGGGAGGGGAAATTCACACTGTAAAGGAGGGGTATCACATGGGTAATGACATTCAATCTAAGGTACTTGCATTTGCGTTTGGATTGGCATCCGAGATTGAGAGACAGCTCATACAGCAAAGAACGCTGGAAGGTTTGGCACTACGAAAAAAGATGGGAGTGTTATTAGGACGCCCTCCACGAAAAAATTCGGGTACGTTTACGAATGCAAAACACGTAGAGGAGAAAAAGGATACGATTGTGACACTCTACAGATATGGGGTGTCTATCAACGAAATATATAGAGTTACAGGAATTGATAGAGCTACGATTTCTCGAAGTCTCGTCCTTTGGAAAGTTCATAAAAATTGGGAACAACTTTATGATGCCCGACAGAAGAGATGGGAGGAGGAGATGGAGCGTAAGCGACTACTCTCAGAGGCTCCAGAGATTGATACTAATAGGCTTAAAGTGCTTATCGAGTCAAATATGACGTTACCTGAGATAGCAGCAACTATGCCAGAGTACACTTACGATCAGGTCTACTATACTGTGCAGGGTTCACGAGAGCTTCATCTACTATATCGCGATCATGGGCATAAGAGATTAGCGAAGGAAGCAAATAAAATAAACAAGTTATTAAAAGATGAGTGGGAAAATGCTAAAGCATCAGTATAGAATGCTGAAATGTATGGTGAATAGCATCAGGAAGGCATCCGCGTCTATTAGCGGATTTATTGGGAAGTACTAACGGATTTATCCGCGACTATAAACGGATAAATCGGACGATATAGGAGAATAATATGGCAAAGCAAGCATTATCGGTGAGTCAGGTGCTCAATCAGAAGCTGGAAACCTTTGAGCTGTCAGAGGAGTGGCAAGCCTTTTTCGGCAAGCCAGAGCAGTGTGGCACTTGGATTATATGGGGCAAGAGTGGCAATGGCAAGAGTTCGTTTACGATGATGCTCGCCAAGGAGCTCTGCAAGTATGGCATTGTGCTATTTAACTCGCTGGAGGAGGGCACAGGCCTCACCATGGCGAACACCCTCAAGCGATTTGGGATGATGGAGGTGAACGGCTCCCTACGAATTATCAGCGAAAGTATGGAGGAGCTCGGAGAGCGACTCGAGAAAAAGCGGAGCCCACGCATCGTGATTATCGACTCCTTTCAATACACCCGCATGAGTTATATCGATTACATCCAGTTCAAGGAGCGTTTCCCGAAGCACCTGCTTATTTTCATCAGCCATGCCAGTGGCAATAACCCAGCAGGCAACGAAGCAGTGAGTGTGATGTACGATGCCTCCTTAAAGATATGGGTGGAAGGGTATAGGGCTTTCAGTAAGGGCCGCTTTATCGGTGAGCGAGGCGAGTTCGACATTTGGAAGGAGAAGGCAGAGATTTATTGGGGAAAAGAGCAATAAAAAAGGAAACGATGAATAGTATAGAAGAAAGAACAGTGTACAACAGCCGTCTGCGGATTATGCACGAGAGAAAGAAAATGAAGTTATCCTTTGCTGAACTAAGAAGTGTGGCGATGGTCACACTGATAGCTGTCTCCTTTTTCGAGGCGAGAAAGGGACTCACTCAGGAAGAGGAGGGAAAATTCTTCAACCTGGTGCAACTATCACAGAGACTCGGGCAACGTCTCCTGAGTCAGAAGGAAAAGTACACTATCAGTATGAATTACTCTGAGGTGGCGACTATGGCGATGGTCTATCGGATGGTGACAGGAGTGATGATGGGGCCTTACGATAGGATGGTGGCCTACACCGTCAGCGAACAACTAAACATAAGAGAGTGACATGAGAGGATATAGCGACATCTGGGCGATGATTAATAAGCTAGCAGGAGAGCTGGAAGCAGAGGAGCTTAAACGTGTGATGTGCGAAAGTGTTTCCGATGGGAGGACAAATAGTTTGCGTGAGCTGA